>JALEHB010000219.1 GCA_022763285.1 Pseudomonadales bacterium
AGCAGGGGGTCAATGGTCAGGTGGAAATGGCAGCCGCCTTCGATCGCGCCCGCTTTGAAGCGGTCGATGTGCATATGACCGATTTGTTTGCCGGCCGCGTTGGGCTTGAGGATTTCCACATGCTGGTAGCCTGTGGCGGCTTTTCCTACGGTGATGTGCTCGGCGCCGGAGGCGGTTGGGCCAAATCCATTCTCTTCAATGAGAAGCTCAGAGCACATTTCCAGGACTTCTTTGCCCGCCCCGACAGTCTCACTCTGGGAGTCTGTAATGGCTGTCAGATGGTGTCGCTGCTGAAGGAATTGATTCCCGGAGCCGATCATTGGCCGCGTTTCGTGCGCAACCGTTCGGAACAATTCGAGGCGCGCCTGTCTCTGGTGGAGGTGGCCGATTCACCCTCCTTGCTGTTTGCTGACATGGCGGGTTCCCGCTTTCCCATGGCGGTTGCCCACGGGGAAGGGCGGGCAGAATTTACCAGTCAGGAACAGTTACAAAGTGCCCGCCCGGGCATTGCCCTGAGCTATGTGGATAATCATGGCCAGCTTGCTGAGCGCTATCCGGCCAATCCCAACGGTTCGCCACTGGGTATCGCCGGGCTCAGTTCCGAAGACGGCAGGGCCACTATCATGATGCCCCATCCGGAGCGGGTATTCAGGGCCAGCCAGAATTCCTGGCATCCGGATGAATGGGCGGAAGACGCGCCGAGTCTGCGTTTGTTCCGTAATGCCCGCAAGGCATTCGACTAAACCCGGGGCTGGTCTGGGAGAGCAGGATGAGTCTGTACAAGATCGAATTCTATGTGCCCGAATCCCATCTAGAGGAGGTGAAATCGGCCCTGTTCGCCGCCGGGGCCGGGCGCGTGGGGGATTACGACAGCTGTGCCTGGCAATGTCCAGGGCAGGGGCAGTTTCGCCCGCTTGAGGGCAGCAATCCTTATCTGGGGCAGACCGGGCAGGTGGAAACCGCCCGGGAGTTCAAAGTGGAGATGGTGTGTCAGGGGGATCTGGTCAAAGCCGCGGTCGCGGCTCTGAAACAGGCCCACCCCTACGAGGAAGTGGCTTACTCGGTAATCGCTACCGAATCACTGTAGTGACGTTGCTGACAGGCTCTGGCGCGACGTGAAAGGGTCGCCTCGGAAACACCAAGGGCGTGGGCGGCTTTCTTCTGGTTGCCCTGATAGTAGTCCAGTACATGCTCGACCACCGAGCCTTCCAGATCCTTCATCACCTGCTTGAGATTGACCGGTGCCCGGTCGGGCTCATCACTGATTGCGACACAGTCGGTGATTTTGGCCAGCAATTGCTTGTGCAATTGGCGTTCGCGGGTATAGGGTAAAAAGGTCAGCAAACGGAACAGGCGTGATTTTTCTTCCGCGAAGACGATCAGGCCCAACATCAGGGACATGGCCAGGGACATAAAGATGGCCGCGTTGATATTGATGCCGGCGGCCATCAGGGCCACCACGCCTACTGTTGTCAGTACCGGCGGAGCCGCACTGATCATTACCACCATACATTTCTGACGGGCAATATTGGTATCAGCTTTAACCATGCCGCGGATCAGCAAAGCTACGGCCGTGGCCAGACCCAAAATCAGATAACTCTGGATCACCCAATAGCTGTCACCGGCGATGCGGGTCAGGGTGAAGGCATTCATGGGCTCAACACCGGCAATAATATTGCGGTTGAAGATGATATTGACGATCAGCAGCGCCAGCAGGGCGTTCAGACCCAGGCGGATGCGGCTGCTGTGCCAGTCAAACTGGGAATACTGCAGGGCGACATTGATAAAGCCGTGCACGGTGAAAACCACACAGCAATAATAGGCCAGCAGAATCAGCAATGAGGAGTCAGGCGAGAATTCTGACTGAATAGACAGCATCTCAAAAATATTGAGAAAGAACACCGCCACGAAGAACAGACCAAGATCGAGGTTTTCCCGGCTCAAGGAGCTGTGATAGCGCAGAAAAATGCCAATCTTGATGCTGATTGCCAGAACTGAAGGAAGTATCAGAAATTCCATGTGGTCGGTTCCTCGTCAGTGGTTTGCTTGCCGTGCAATTTTGTTGCGCGGCCTGCTGCCTGTTTCGACCGGGTAGTTGTCACCCGAGCTGTTTACAATGTCGCTCTTTCGCTAACTCTGTACTACGACGAAATCTCCGGATCACTTTAGCCCTGTTTGACCGGGTTCGCATTTTGAATGTCGGGCGTAGGAGTAATTCCTACGCCCGAAGCTGCAAACCCTGGTCACTCTGTTTGGCTGTTACAACACCAGGCCAATCTGGCTGATAGACAAACCGCTGCCTGCACCGAGAATGAGGATTCTGTCCCCTTCCTGCGGATCAGCCGTATCCAGTGTTACCGGAATAGTTGCGCTGGTGAGGTTACCATAACTCTGGAATATGGTGGGAGCTTTTTCAAGTTGAATTCCCGCCAATTTGGCCATTCTGTGATGTGGTTTGCTTCCTACCTGGTGACAGATGAGGTGATCCACATCGGCAGGCTGCCAACTCAGGGATTCATAGGTTTCCTGGATAATGGCCTGATGCATCCGAATCATCACGGCGGAAATCTTGTCCATGATCATCTGCCCACAGCGCTTGCCTTCATGGTCAAACTTGTAGAAACACAGTTCGGCGTAGCGCCCGCGGCTGTCGAAACGATAGGTCTTGATGCCTGACTGGGCCGAAGCTCGCTGCAGAATGACCGCACCGCCGGCATCGCCGGTGGTGAATCCTCCGATCTTGTTGTGAAAATTTTCCAGGGTTGGATTTTCGCGAATGTCCTTGATGACATCGCCAATCAGATGACTGGGTACTTCGCCGGTCACTACCAGCACATTCTCAGCTGCACCGGTGGCAATCATGGCGTCACCCACCGACATGCCGTTGGAGAAACCGTGACAGGCATTGGTCACATCCAGGCAGGTGGCATTGACACAGCCCAGTTCCCGCTGGATGCGGTGGGAGGTGGCGGGCTCGATCCAGTCCCGGTCTATGCCGCAGTAAAGCACCATGCCGATGTCTTTCGGGTCCATGCCACTTTTTTCCAGTGCCGCACGGCCAGCGTGGATAGCCAGGTCGGAGGGGCGATCCTCGGGGGCGGCAAAGCGGCGTGAATGGATGCCGGTCAGGTCTTCGATCCAGTGATTGGGAATGCCGAACCGATGTTCCGATTCAACCTCGTCCATCAGTTCCTTCGATGTGACAACCTGTTCAGGTAAATAGGTGCCAATGGAGGCGATGCGGGAGTGGCCAGTCATATTCATAGCGTGTTCCTTTGAAGGTTATGCAGGAGAAATATCGTTTGCTAACGACCTTTCTTCATTATCCATGCCCGATTACTAAAAAGGAAAACCTAATGGGAATCAGTGTTGCAATTCTGAAATACTGATAATTACAGACTTTCAGCAGGGAAACCGGGGAATACCCCGGTAAGAAAGTTAAAGGTTGAAGCGGAGAAAGCCACAGTGAATTTGTAAGAATAATTCTGGCTTGTTGTAGGAAAATTGCCCGACACTCTGAGTGTCATGCAGAAGGGTGACGAGATTTTCTGAGAATTTTTTGCAAATCAGTCCTGGTGGCTGTGACTGATCAGAGTCGTAGTAATTGACCGGTCGGTGCCGTGTACCACATCGAACATCCGCACCGGAAAAGTTTCTTGCTGTCGATCCTGGAAAAAATGTTCCAGTGTGCTTTTCACCACCGGAAAGGCGATCTCGTCCCAGGGAATTTCCTGTTCCCGGAACAGGGCCACTTCTTGCGATTCCAGGCCCGGCTCAAAATTCAGGTCCAGAAGTTCGGCCCTGAAAAACAGATAGACCTGATTGATGCGGGGCAGGTTGAACAGGGTGTAGAGACTGTCCTGAAAAACCCGGATGCGGGCGCCGGCTTCTTCGGCAGTTTCCCGAATGGCGCCTTCGAGGCTGGTCTCGCCGTTTTCCATAAATCCGGCAGGCAAGGTCCATTTGCCCAGGCGTGGTTCAATGGCCCGCTTGCAAAGCAGTACCTTGTCTTCGAATACCGGCAGAGTACCAACCACATTATTGGGGTTCTGGTAGAAAACTGTCTCGCAGTTTTCGCAGATGTGCCTGGGTTTGTCATCCCCATCGGGGATTCTAAGCTGTACGGGGGAGGCGCAGTGGTGGCAATACTTCATGACTGGGTCGGGCTATTCGGCTGACAACCAGTCTAGTGTACTGTGGGCAAGCGGCTATTGAAAATCAGCCCCTGGCTGCCATGCCTAGATGCGATTGATTTCGCAATGCAGGCGAAAGCGCTTGGAAGTCATGAAGGCTTCAATCTCACGCAGCCGCATTTCCAGTTCGCTATAGATCTCGGTGCATTCCTTGCGTGAGTAAAAACCGGTGTCCGTCTCCTGCTCCCTGGCACTGCTGTCTTCGCTAGCGGCATGGGCAGCCGGCTCATACTCTTCCTCGTTAATATAGCTCTTGCGCACTTTCTGGCGGCGTCGTTCGGCACGGCGGGCGCGACGAGCTTCGCGTCGCTCCCGGCGGCGGCGATGACGTGCGCTGATCTCGGCATCGCTGACATTGGGATCCGGGTCAAACACGAACCAGCAGATGACATAGGCCCAGAAGGTAAAGGGGCCAAAGACAAAGAAGGACAACAGGGTCACCAGGCGTACCGAGAAGGCGCTGACTTCCAGATAATCGGCGATTCCTGCACAGACGCCGGCGATACGCTTGTTACGCTGGTTGCGGTAAATGGGCTTGCGATAATCCAGCTTGCGGAAATGCTCGGCAGTCTCGGAAGCGCTGAAATAATCGCGAATCTGGTCCGGGGTGAAATCCCTGTCTACGCAGAAGTAGATAATGAAGTAGCCCAGCAGCAGGGGTGGCCAGGCCAGCACACAGATGACAAAGACGATACGCACCAGCCACACTGGCAGATCGAGCCAGTTGGCGATGCCGGCACAGACACCGAGGAAGCGGCCGTTTTCACGGTCCAGGCGCATGTCATTGGCTCCCGGGTTCATTCTGTTCCCTCCAGTCCGGTATTTCTGCATCGAGGATGGATTCCAGGGTTTCAATGCGGTCGCGCATGGTTTCTGCCATGGCTGACAATTCACGCATGTCATAGTCGACCCGGGGATCGATCTGCTTGTCGGAGTGAGCCCGGCGATTTTTGAACAGAATCATCCAGAAGGTGATAACCCCCAGAACAATGCTGACCAGCGCGATGATGAATTCGAAGAAATCCATGATGAAGTCCTGTTATTCCTTGTCGGCACCTTTGTTTTCGGCGCTTTCGGTGCTGTCGGAGCCTTTATTGAGTTTGTTTTTCAGAGCCTCGAGTTCCTTGTCGATGGACTCCTGTTTTTCCAGCTCATCAAACTCGCTCTGCAGGCCGCGCTGCTCGATATGAGCACTGTCCATCTGGCCTTCCATCATGTCGATTTTCTTCTCGTAATACTCAAATTTGTCCATGGCATTGTCAATACTGCTGCTGTTCAGGTGCATATTGACATGCAGACGCGATTCGGTGGCCTTGCCGCGCATGACGATGGTCTTTTGTCGGGCGCGGGCATCATTCAGCTTGGCCTGTAATTGCTCGATCTCGACACTGAGTTTATCCAGGGTTTCATCAAGCTTGGCCAGATCTGCTTCAGTGATGTCGATGCTGCTGTTGATGCTGGATTTTTCCAGCAGGGCTGCTTTGGCCAGATCTTCCCGGCCCTTGGAAAGGGCCAGTTCAGCCTTGGCTTCCCAGTCGCTGGCCTGTTTGCGTAATTGCTCCAGGCGGCGGGTCAGGGTCTTTTTGTCGGCTATGACCTTGGCGGTGCCGCTGCGGACTTCCACCAGGGTTTCTTCCATTTCCTGAATCACCATACGGATCATTTTTTCCGGATTCTCGGCCTTGTCGAGCAGGGCGCTGATATTGGAATTAATGATGTCCGATAGCCGTGAAAATATACTCATTGTCTCTTACCTCGATTAGCCATCTGTAAATCCGCCAATTCTGGACGCGGTAATCAGTACTTTGCAGGGACCATGCCAGATTTTTATAACGATTTAACATATTGAAAAATATAAGGAAAAAATCCCAGGTAAAATCAGGTCGGTCGCTGCATAGCCAAATTCCACAACTAGTGGTAATTTTCACCAGCACTTGTCACAGATGGGCCAGACATGGACAGAATGGAGAGTCGCCTGAAACCACCCCGCATGATCGGGGAATCCGCCAGTTTCCTGGAGATGCAGGAACATATCTCTGCGGTGGCACCGCTGAACAAGCCAGTGCTGATCGTGGGTGAGCGTGGAACCGGCAAGGAACTGGTAGCGGCACGCCTGCACTTTCTGTCCCGACGCTGGGAACAGAATTTTCTCAAGATCAATTGCGCGGCCATGTCCGAGAACCTGCTGGAAGCGCAGTTGTTTGGTCATGAGGCCGGTGCCTTTACCGGCGCCACAAAATTGCGCAAGGGCTATTTCGAGCGCGCCGATGGCGGCACCCTGTTCCTGGACGAGCTGGCCAATACCGATATGACGGTGCAGGAAAAAATCTTGCGGGTTATCGAATACGGTGAGTTTGAACGACTGGGGGGCAATGAAACCCTGTCGGTAGATGTGCGCATTATTGCAGCCACCAATGAAGACCTGCCGGAATTGGCGCGGGACAATCGCTTTCGGGAAGACCTGCTGGACCGGCTTGCCTTCGACGTCATTACCCTGCCACCCCTGCGTGAGCGGGCCGAAGATATCCTGGTGTTGGCCGAACATTTTGCAGTGGGCATGATCAAGGAGATCGGAGGCGAATACTTCCACGGTTTCAGTGAAGAAGTGGCAGAAGAGATTCTTGCCTATTCCTGGCCAGGTAATATTCGTGAGTTAAAAAATGTGATTGAGCGGGCGGTTTATCAGCACGGCGATAACCCCATCAGCAATCTGGTCTTCAATCCCTTCGATTCACCCTACCGCCCGGGCAGAAAACCCGCCAGGGCCGGAACAGAGGAGCAAGCAGACAGCAGTGTCCCTGATCTTGCGGGCCTGGATTCCTATGACTTCAAGAAGGAAATCCAGGAATATGAAATCAGACTGCTACAGCAGGCGATGGAGCAGAATCAGTTCAATCAGAAGAAAGCCGCGGAGTTTCTTAATCTGTCCTACCATCAGCTACGGGGCTATCTGCGCAAATACGATTTGCTTGGTCAGGCGGGCTGAAACAGAAACAGAAACAGAAACAGAAAGGGAGGCTTGATGCCTCCCTTTTTTATGCATGGATGACGAGCAGGGCTATCAGTTGCCCAGGGCCTCATACACCACTTGCTGGGCCACGTTGTTATTGAAGGGAGCCCGGGGGCCGCCGCGCTTCTGTTCCATGTAGAGCATGAAGAAATCGTTCTCACGGTCTACCACAAAAATGGTACCGCCGATCCCGCGCCAGCCAAAATTATGGGGGCCGTTGGCATCGCCGGCAGTGGGTTGCAGATGAAAGCCCAGGCCCCAGTCGCCGTTATTGCCGTAGAAAAAATAGTCTCTGGAGACTTCATCGCCGATGCGTTTTTCCAGCATGAGGTCCAGGGTGGCTTCCTCAATGATGCGTTCACCTCGGTACTGGCCGCCCTGCAACAGCATTTGCGCGAAACGCAGGTAGTCCTCGGTGGTGGAATTCAGGCCGCCGCCACCGGAGAGCATCTTGCGCGGCACAGTGTTGTCGGACATGTTGCCGTAATGGGGCTCGGCAATTCGCCCGGCTTTTTCAGCCGGGACCCAGAACGAAGTTTCATCCATACCCAGGGGAGCGAAAATGCGCTCTTCAAGCACCTGGTCCAGAGTGCTGCCGGCCGCTACTTCCAATACGGCGCCGAGCACATCGGTGGAGTGGCCATAGTGCCAGGCGGTGCCAGGCTCAAAATAAACCGGAAGGGCACCAATGCGGGCCGCGAATTCTCTTGCGCTGTAGTCGCCGGACAATTCGGCGGCATAGCGTTTGCCCAGTTCACTGTCGGGGGAGAAGATGGCCTGGATCAGACCGGATTCATGGGTCAGCAGGTTCTCGATGGTCATGATATTGCGTGCCGGACGCAGATTGCCATTGGCATCAATCACCTGCAGATTGGCAAATTCCGGAATGTATTTCTCGACCGGATCATCCAGTGCCATAAGGCCGTCTTCCACCAGGGTCATGATCGCCACGCTGATAATGGGCTTGGTCATGGAATAGATGCGGAAAATGGTTTGTTCATCCACTGGCGTCTCGCCGGCGGGGGTCTGGTAGCCCACTGATTCCAGCAGGCCGACGCCTTCGGAATTGCCCACCAGCAACAGGGCGCCGGGTATGAATTCGCCGTCCACGGCTTCCTGCATGCGGCTGCGAATGGAATCGATCTCGGCCTGGTCAATGCCAAAATTGCTGGCCGCAATCCTGTTGATACTGTCGGGATTATCGGCCTGCACCGGCAGGCTCAGGCAAAAGCCGAGAGCGGCGCTGGCGATCAGTTTAATGAGAAATACCTTGTTCATGGCTGGGCCTCTTGTTTTTGACTGACCCTTTGGCTGGGATCTTTGTTGTCGGGCTCATGGGGATGGTTGGGCGAGAGTCTAACCCAGGCCGCCGGGCCCCACAAACCGGTTGCCATGGGAGAGATCAGGATCAATTGAAATCGCGCAGCAGGGATTCCCTGATGGCGTCGGCCAGAGGCTCGGTGCTGTGCTGATAGTTCAGATGTTCACAGCCAATCACCCAGTCAGCGCCGGCGCGGGCAGCGGCAATCTGTTCCTCGCTGAATTCAAAGCGCAGAAAATGGACAGAAGATGTTTTATCCTCGGTGGAGCGCGGCAGGTCCTCGTTGGCAATGGGGTACACCGGGTCGGTATCACCGATGCGGATAGAGATCAGCTCTTCGATGCCGATCAACTGGCTGAGCCGCTCACGCCGTTCTTTCTCGTCCGGGTACTCCAGCATGAAAGTGGCTTTCAGGTTGCTGCCATCGGGAATGAGCGGATTGTAGGCTTCCAGTTCTTCCTCCAGATCTTCCTGGCGGGTGATTTTCTCCGCCCGGATCAGTTCCAGAATCTGGTAGCGCATCACCATATAGTCTTCGAAGTGCAGCATGGCATTGGGGCCCAGAGGAACACGGCGGGTTTTCTTGTGCTCCATAATGGCCTGACGGATGGCGGGTCGCTGGGCCTCATAGGCTTCGATGCTGAGCAGGTCGCCGAGGGAAATCTTTTTCATGAAACGCTTACCTTGGTTGTTTGATCAACATTTTATGGGTGAGCAGACAGGGCTGCCGAATACTAGATGCCATAGGCAAGCCGCAGCATGTCTATGGGATGAATCGTGCCTTGCCCGCTTTCCAGATTATTTTCCAGATGCTTGCCTGCTACCGGACAGTCACTGCCGTAGAAATCCGGTTCCTGCTGATTGATTTGCCGAACAATGGGTTTGGCAATCTTGTTGGCAAACTTCAGGGTTTCTTTCTTCACGCCATAGGTGCCATCGTGTCCTGAGCAGCGTTCAATACTCTTGACCGTGGTGTCGGGGATCAACTCGAGAATCTGTCGAGTCTTGGGGCCGATGTTCTGCACCCGTTGGTGGCAGGCGACGTGATAACTGACATTGCCGAGACTGGTCTTGAAGTCGGTTTTCAGTTTGTCTTGCTTGTGCAATCTGTGCAGGAACTCGAAAGGATCGCAAAAGGCCGCTGCCACTGCCTGCACCTTGTCATCGTCCGGAAACATCAGGGGCAGTTCCTGTTTGAACATCAGCACACAGGAAGGCACTGCGGCCATCAGTGTATGGCCCTGCTGTACGGCTTCGTACAGTGCCGGAATATTTTCGTCCTTGAGGCGGGTGACGGTTTCAAGATCACCCAGTTCCAGTTTGGGCATGCCGCAGCAGTGTTCCCGTACCGGCAAACTGACCTGCACATCGTTGTGCTGCAGAATCTTGATGACGCTGTCGGCTACATCGGGCTCATTGTAATTGCAGTAGCAGGTGGTAAACAGGGTGACCTGACCGTTGCTGTCTGTGGCAGGCGCCGCATCGGGGTTATAAATGATGGCGGCATTCTTCTCGCGTGCCGTGTGCCGGGCGTATTCCGGTAATTTGGCCTGCTTGTGAATGCCCAGACCGCTGTCCAGCAGACCACGGATAGCGCCGTTTTTGTTACCCGCATTGACCAGGGAATTCAGCAGGGGTTTGGAGGCCATCTTGCCCACCATGTCGGTACTGGTAATGAGGCGGTCACGGAATTTGCTGTCGCCTTTTTTGAATTTCACCGCTTTGGCGCGCAGCATCAGATGGGGGAAATCCACATTCCACTCATGGGGTGGAACATAGGGGCATTTGGTCAGATAGCACAGGTCGCAGAGATAACACTGGTCGACCACCTTGTTGTAGTCGGCCACGGCGACACCATCCACCTCCATGGTTTCGCTCTCGTCTACCAGGTCAAACAGGGTAGGGAAGGCATTGCAGAGGCTGACACAGCGACGGCAGCCATGACAGATGTCATAGACCCGCTCCAGTTCCTTGTTCAGCAGTGCCTCATCCCAGAACTCCGGCTCATTCTGGTTCAGGGGGTGGCGGGTAGGCGCATCCAGGCCACCTTCTCGACCTTGCTCAGCCATGGTTTTCTCCATCAGGGGCGGTGGTGCAAGCGAATCAATCCTGCTGCCAATGGCAGCAGGATTGATCGAAGGGCTCAGTCTTCCAGCGAGTCCAGGGCTTTCTGGAAGCGATTGGCGTGGGAACGCTCGGCCTTGGCCAGGGTTTCCATCCAGTCAGCGATTTCGTCAAAACCCTCATCGCGGGCATCTTTGGCCATGCCCGGATACATGTCGGTGTATTCATGGGTTTCGCCGGCAACGGCTGATTTCAGATTGTCGGCGGTGCCGCCAATGGGCATGCCGGTGGCGGGGTCGCCCACTTCTTCGAGGTATTCAAGGTGACCATGGGCGTGGCCGGTTTCGCCCTCGGCGGTGGAGCGGAACAGGGCGGAGACGTCATTGTAGCCTTCGACATCCGCTTTCTGGGCGAAATAAAGATAACGGCGATTGGCCTGGGATTCGCCAGCAAACGCAGCTTTCAGGTTTTCTTCGGTCTTGGATCCTTTGAGCGACATAGTATTTCTCCTGTCGTTTTTTATTGAGCCAGCGTCAAGCATAGAGGCTGTGCAAGGCAGCCATGTGACAGCTGCAAGAGCCTAACTGTACGGCCTCGGTTTAATCAAATCAAATAGGTTTTTTTGATGTCTTGATCGTTTTATTCGATTAGTATTCCGATTATGACACCCTCTATCAAACAGCTTAAATACCTATGCGCGGTGGCCGAGCACAAGCACTTCAGCAAGGCTGCCGAAGCCTGCCATGTCACCCAGTCCACCCTCAGCGCGGCGATCCAGGAACTGGAGTCGCAACTGGGCGTGGTAATCTTTGAACGCAGCAAAAAAAATGTGCTCATTACGCCCCTGGGCGAACGCCTTTTGCACCAGGCCCGGATCATACTGGGCGACGTGGAAGACTTTGTCTCACTGGCCAAATCCCATGATGAGGCTCTGGCCGGTGAAATCCGGCTCGGCGTGATTCCCACCATTGGGCCCTTCCTGCTGCCCCATTTGCTGGCGGATTTGCGCAAGCGTTACACCAAGCTGAAACTGTTTCTCAAGGAAGACCTGAGCGCACAATTGGTACAGCGTCTGCAGCAGGGGGATCTGGATCTCATTATTCTGGCCTTTCCCTATGCCACGCCGGATATGGAAACCCTGACTCTGTTCCGGGATGAATTCCTGCTCTGCCTTCCCCAGGGCCACGCCCTGGAAAAAAGCAAGAATGTGCGACAACAGCAATTGCGCGGGGAGAAACTGCTGTTGCTGGAAGAAGGGCATTGTCTGCGTGATCACGCCCTGGAAGCCTGCAAGCTGGAATCCGCCGATACCGATCTAGTCTATCAGGGCACCAGTTTGCACACCCTGGTGCAAATGGTGGCCAACGGACTCGGTGTCACACTCCTGCCGGCCATGGCCGTGGAAGCGGATGTGCTGGGGGAAACCCATCTGCCCCTGAAACACTTCGGCAATGAAAATGTCAGTCGGGAGATCGGCATGGCCTGGCGCAAGTCTGATCCCCGTCGCGAGGATTACAGGCTGCTGGCGGAGTTTATTCGCGAACACGCCCATGGTCCCAAGGCAATTCCTGAATAGCCAGGCCTTTCAGGCAAGCAACTGTCTCACCCGGGCCCTCAGGGCCGGCACAGCTTCTGCCTCGAACCAGGGGTTTCGGCGTAACCAGAGCTGATTTCTGGGAGAGGGATGCGGCGTGACAAAAAACTGCGGGGCAAACTCTGCCCAGTTCCTGACCCGTTCGGTGAGGCTTTTGTAGTTACCAGGCAAATAATGGTTCTGGGCATACTGACCGATGAGGATGGTGCACTGAATATTCGGCAGCTGCTGCAGAAGTTGCTGATGCCATTGTCGGGCGCATTCCGGTCTTGGGGGCAGGTCTCCCGATTTGCCCTTGCCGGGATAACAGAACCCCATGGGCATTATGGCGACCTGGCTGTCGTCATAGAATTCAGTATCGCTCAGCCCCATCCATTGCCGCAGGCGCTTGCCGCTGGCGTCGTTCCAGGGAATGCCGCTATCGTGCACGCGGGTACCCGGTGCCTGGCCGATCACCAGCAGGCGGGCCGAGGCTGACATTCTCAGCACCGGCCGGGGCGCGGGAATCAGGCCCTCGCAGAGGCGGCAATTGCGTACTTGCTCAAGCAGGGGGACAAGTTCTGGGGCTGGACGCTGGGACATGAAAGCATTATAAAGCGGCGGACCCTCCCACAAGCAAACCACAAGGAAGCCATGCGCGTTTTCGCCCTGTCCGATATTCACGTCGACTATGAACAGAACCTGGACTGGCTGGCCGAGATTTCAGCCAGTGACTATCGCGATGATCTGTTGCTGCTGGCCGGTGATGTGTCTGATGACCTGGCACTGCTGGAAGAGGTTCTGGGCAGCCTGGGCAATAAATTTCGCAAGCTGTTTTTCGTGCCCGGCAATCACGAACTCTGGGTGCGTCGGCGCAGCGCAGCTGGTGGCGAGTCGAATCAGGCGGTGGACTGCTCTGTGGAGAAATTCAAACTGATCCGGCAGCGCTGCGCGGCACTGGATGTCGCCTGTGATCCCTGGCATCTGGATCAGCTCAGTATCGTGCCCCTGCTGGGCTGGTATGATTTCAGCTTCGGTGAACCGGACCGTCATCTGCGCCGGGCCTGGCGTGATTTCCGTGCCTGTCGCTGGCCCGAGAAGATGGATTCCGCAGCTGCCATTACTGACTATTTTCTGCGGCACAATGAGGACAGCCTCAAGGTGAGTAATCAGACCGTCATCAGCTTTTCCCATTTCCTGCCGCGCCTGGATGTAATGCCGCCGCAGATTCCCAGCCATCGGCGAAGGGTTTACCCGGTACTGGGTAGCGACGCCCTCGGGGAGCAGGTGGCCAGGCTGAAGCCGGACCTGCATGTCTATGGTCACAGTCATGTCAATCAGGCCATCACGCTCGATGGCACCCGCTTTATCAACAATGCCTTTGCCTATCCCGATGAAACCAGTATTTCCCGAAAGCGCCTGCTCTGTGTCTGGGACAGCGAGGGAGGTATCCAGTGCTGAGTCTGGCCAGCGATGAGCTGCATGTATGGTACTGGCACTTCGACGCCGAAGCGCCAGGGAATGCCTGGCTGGCAGCAGAGAAAATTGCCTGGCTCAGCGAAAGCGAGCGAGCCCGCTATGAGCGGCTGCAACTGCCGCGGCGTCGGCGAGCCTTTCTGGCCGGCAAACTGTTTCTGCGCGAGGTGCTGAGCCACTACAGCGATCGACCGGCCGATAGCTGGAAATTTGTAGAGAATGAATACGGCAAACCGGCCTTGAAAGCCGGGCCGGAAAATCTGGCCTTCAATCTGTCCCATTCACGCCAGGGCTATATGCTGGCGCTGTCGCGCCATGGCTGCACCGGTGCGGATATTGAATTCAGTGCTCGCAGCCGACGGGTGCGCCGCCTGGCAGGGCGATATTTTTCCCAGCCGGAGTGTGACTGGCTGCTGGGTCTGTCTGAGGCTGATCAGCAGGATGGTTTCTATTGTTTGTGGACGCTCAAGGAAGCCACTATCAAGGCCCGGGGCATGGGCTTGGCTCTGCCCCTTGATTCATTCAGTTTCGATCTTGCCGCGACCCCGGCCATTGCTTTCACCGAACATGAGCCGGCCCAGGCCTCGGGGCAGCGCTGGCAATTCTGGCGTCTGGCAATACCCCGGCATGCAGCACTGCCCGAGATGGGCCGGGATTATCATGCCGCTGTGGCGGTAGCCGGGCAGGCACAGGAGTTAACTGTCAGCAAACAGTTTTTATTCAATCCCCGGGGGGAAGCGGAGCTTTGTGAAAACAGGATTCTGGCGCAGAGCCAGGGTCTGCTGCCCGGGCTAGCCGTCGATCAGTAATTCCACCGTGGTGGGCACCGGCCGCATGCGCACCGTGCGAATCACATTGTCCTTGGTCTGCACGATTTCAGCGTAATAGCCGTCCAGTTTGACGCCCACGGAGGAATCCGGAATGGACTGCAGGATCTCCATCAACAAGCCATTGATGGTTTTGGCATTACCGCCGTCCAGGTCCCAGCCCAGGGTGCGATTGATTTCCCGGATGCTGGTGGCGCCATCGATGAGAAAGCTGCCATCCACCTGAGCATGGATGTCCTTGCTGCTGGCCGCCAGATCGGTGGTGAATTCCCCGACAATCTCTTCCAGAATGTCTTCAAGAGTGACAATGCCCTTGACGGCACCGTATTCATCCACCACCACTGCCATGCGCAATTTTCGGGTCTGGAAGTTGAACAACTGGGTGTGCAGGGGCGTGGACTCGGGAATGAAATAGGGCTCGTTGGATTCCTGCACCAGCAGGGCCTTGTTCAGGTTTTCCACCTTCAGCAGTTTGCCCACACTGCGCAGATGCAGAATGCCGACAATATTGTCGATGTCACCTCGATAGACGGGCATACGGGTGTGCTGACTGCCGGCAATCTGGTCCAGCAGGGTGCCCAGGTCTTCTTCTATATCGATGCCGAGTATTTCATTGCGGGGCACCAGGATGTCATTGACGGTGGCTTTTTCCAGGTCGAGGATGTTGAGCAGCATGCCGTGACGGCGGCGAGGGATGCGCTCGCCGGACTCATACACCACAGTGCGCAATTCTTCCTGGGTCAGTTGTTGTTGGCTGTCGCCGGCATTAAGGGTGAAGCCCAGCAATCTGACCAGACCATTGGAGACGAAATTAACCACCCAGACCACCGGGTAGAGAATCTTCAGCAACAGGGTGAGCAGCAGGCTGGATGGATAGGCAATGCGCTCGGGGTAGAGTGCAGCGATGGTCTTGGGCGTGACCTCGGCAAAAATCAGCACGATCAGAGTGAGCACCACCGCCGTGGCAAGAGGCGCCGGGTCACCCAGTAATTGAATGGCGATACTGGTGGCAATGGATGCAGCAAGGAAATTGACGAAATTATTGCCGATCAGGATTACACCGATCAGCTTGTCCGGTTTCTCCAGCAGCTTGCTGGCGCGAGTGGCGCCGGCATGTTTTTCCCGCTGCAGGTGCTTCAGCCGGTAGCGGTTCAGGCTCATCATGCCCGTTTCCGAACTGGAGAAATAGGCTGAAGCGATGATCAGACCCAGGAAAAACAGCGACAGCATCAGCAGTGAAGGTGCTTCAGCTTCCATGGTGTTCGCATCTTTCAGGCATGACCGGTGAATTCCGCTCTGGCATCAATGGCCAGGCTGTCAGGAGATAAGGAACTGGACAACAATTTTGGAACCGTAGAAGCCGAGTAGCAGAAAGGCAAAGCCGATGAGGGTGCCACGAATGGCAGTATTGCCCCGCCAGCCGGACTGATGTCGGCCCCAGAGCAGAATGGCGAAGACGATCCAGGACAGCATGGAAAAGAAAGTCTTGTGGATCACGCCTTCGCGCTGCCAGATATCCTCGACGAAAAAAAGTCCGGCAACAATGCCAAGGCTGAGCAGCAGCTGACCGATCCACAACAATTCAAACAGAAACAGCTCCATGTCCTGCAGGGGTGGAAACTTGCTCAAAAAGCCACCGGCGTGGCCGTGTTTGAGCTGATAGTTCTGGTAGGCCAGAAACAGGGCCTGCAAGGCAGCTATGGTAATGACGCTATAGGCCAATATGGACAGCACCACATGGCTGGCCAGCCCGGTACTTAAAGCTGTGGGCTGGGAACTGCTGTGGAAGAACAGGGAAGTCAGAATGGCAATAATGGCCAGGGGAAACAGCCCCAGAAACAGGTTTTGCAGGGGCTTGCGCAGGCTGCTGATCAGCACCAGCACCGAGATGGAGACGGCGATCAGGGAGGAAATCTCCATCAGGCCGAACTGATAGCCCTCGGGGCTGCGGATGATGCCAAAGGCGCTGATGGCATGGGCGAGCACGGCCAATGCCCCAAAGCCCATCACGAGCTGGCGAGTGTCTTTCTTGCCGAAAAAATGGGCGCCCTGGAACAAACATCCTGCCAGGTAGCAGAGAACGGCAAATATTCCAGAAATAACGGTGACTTGCATGAACTACTTGGGCCTGAAATCAAGCCCCAAAGTGTCGCATATGTGTATTAGGGGTTGAAGTCCTTTTTTAACTTGTGCGGTAACCGCTATAATCCGCGCTCGATTTCCAATCCCCATTCAGGACCATCCGGAGCTTTTCCGTGTTTGATAATTTAACCGAGCGACTTTCAGGTACCTTTCGCAAGCTCACCGGCAAGGCCACCCTTACCGAGAGCAATATTCAGGATGCCCTGCGGGAAGTCCGCCGGGCCCTGCTGGAGGCCGATGTCGCACTGCCAGTGGTCAAGGACTTTATTGACCGCGTCAGCCTGCGCGCTGTCGGCCAGGAAGTCTCCAAAAGCCTGAGTCCTGGCCAGGCTTTCATCAAGATTGTCCAGGCTGAACTCGAAGCCATCATGGGCAAGGCCAATGCCGAACTGGATCTCAAGGCGGCACCACCGGCCATTATCCTCATGGCAGGCCTGCAGGGTGCCGGTAAAACCACCACGGTGGGCAAGCTGGCGCGCTGGCTCAAGACCCGGGCCAACAAAAAGGTCATGGTGGTCAGTGCCGACGTCTATCGACCGGCGGCCATTCAGCAGCTGCAGACCCTGGCCGGTGAAGTAGGGGTTGAGTTCTTCCCCAGTGAAACCGGGCAGGCACCGGAAGTGATTGCCAAAAACGCGGTGGCCGAAGCCAAACGCCAGTTTATGGATGTGCTGCTGGTGGATACCGCCGGCCGTCTGGCCATTGATGAGCAGATGATGGCTGAGATCAGCAGCCTGCACGCCCAGCTGGATCCGGTGGAAACCCTGTTCGTGGTGGATGCCATGACCGGTCAGGATGCCGCCAATACCGCCAAGGCCTTCAATGACGCCTTGCCGCTGACCGGTGTGGTGCTGACCAAGGCCGACGGTGACGCCCGTGGGGGTGCCGCGCTGTCGGTACGCCATATCACCGGCAAACCCATCAAGTTTATCGGTATGGGCGAGAAGCCCGATGCGCTCGAGCCCTTCTACCCGGACCGTATTGCCTCACGGATCCTCGGCATGGGCGATGTTCTGTCCCTGATCGAAGAGGCCGAGCAGAAGGTTGACAAGAAGAAAGCGGAGCGACTCGCCAAAAAGATCAAGAAGGGCAAGGGCTTCGATCTGGAAGACTTCAAGGAACAGCTCAAGCAGATGCAGAATATGGGCGGCGTGGCCAGCATCATGGACAAGATGCCTGGCATGGGCGCCCTGCCTCCGGGCGCCGCCGGCATGGTGGATGATTCCCAGTTCCGCCGCATGGAAGCCATTATCAATTCCATGACCATGCGCGAGCGGGTCAATCCCGATATTCTCAATGGCTCCCGCAAACGGCGCATTACTCAGGGTTCAGGCACCCAGATTCAGGACCTCAATCGACTGCTGAAGCAGCACAAACAGATGCAGAAGATGATGAAGAAGATGAAGGGCGGCAAGATGGCCAATATGATGCGTGGCCTGGGTGGTATGCAGGGCCCTGGTGGCCCCGGCGGCTTCCCCGGCGCCGGTGGCGGCGGCTTTCCACGCTTTTGACGGGTTCAAACTCCTTAAAAAGGCCGCCGGGCAGGGCTTTTAGGGGGCTTTTGCGCTTCCATCTGCTCTGCAATTGACATAGAATACCCGCCTTTTTATCCGGGCTCAGAGCGCCAGCTAAAAAAGCACGCCTAAGTTCGTGTAATTCAAAGAATTTTACTGACAGGAAAAATTTATGGTCACTATTCGCTTGTCTCGTGGTGGGGCCAAGAAGAAACCTTTTTACCACATCACTGTTAGCGACAGCCGTCGTGCCCGGGATGGCCGCTTTATTGAGCGTCTCGGCTTTTTTAACCCTATGGCACGTGGCAAGGAAGAGCGTCTGCGTCTGGACCTGGACCGCATGTCCTACTGGCAGTCCCAGGGTGCCCAGCTGAGCCCGCGCGTTACGCGTCTGGCCAAGGATGCCAAGGCTGCGCCGAGCACCGAGGCCTGATTAACGCTGGCTGCTGCTCTGCATGAGCCGGACTGACTCAGCTACGAAGAAGCTAAGCCTGGCCAGGGTCGGCAAGACCCACGGCATCAAGGGCTGGCTCAGACTGAATTCCTATACGGAGCCGGCGGATAATGTGCTCCAGTACCAGGAATTTCTGGTGCAGCAGGATGGTCAGTGGCAGACCTTGTATCTGGATCAGTCCAGATGGCAGGCCGACAAACTGGTGGTGCATTTTCAGGGCTATGACAGCCCGGAAGCAGCCCGCGAACTGACCGGCCTTGATTTGCAGGTGGAAGCCGGGCAATTGCCGGCACTGGCTGAAGGCGAGTATTACTGGCATCAGCTACAGGGCCTGACCGTGCTGAATCTCGATCAGGAGAATCTCGGCAGCGTCAAAACAATGATGGCTACCGGAGCCAATGATGTTCTGGTAGTCAGCCCCACGGGGCAGAGTCTCGATACGCGGGAACGACTGATTCCCTGGTTACTCGGGGCAGTGGTCAGGGATGTGGATCTTACGGACCGAACCCTGATAGTGGACTGGCCGGCGGATTATCTGGCCTGAAACAGAAAACCGATGCCGGGGGCAGCAAGGGGGATTGATGCAGGTTGGAATTGTCAGCTTGCTCCCGGAAATGTTCGCGGCCCTGAGCGATTACGGCATCAGTGGCCGGGCGGTAACACAATCGCTGGTGGATCTGCATTTCGTCAATCCCCGGGATTTTACCGAGGATCGCCACCGTACGGTGGATGACAAGCCCTATGGCGGTGGCCCGGGCATGTTGATGAAGACCGAGCCACTGGTGGCAGCCATCCGCTCGGTGCGGCAATCGCTGAGCACCGAGCCGGGACAACGGGTTCACAGTATTTACCTGTCGCCCCAGGGCAGGCCCCTGACCCAGGAACGGGTCAGTGAGCTGGCTCAGGAAGCGGCCCTGGTGCTGGTTTGCGGTCGCTATCAGGGCATTGATGCCCGGGTGATCGAGTCGGAAATTGATGAAGAAGTTTCCCTTGGAGACTTTGTGATCAGCGGCGGCGAAATGGCTGCCATGGTCTTGCTGGATGCCCTCATCCGTTTACAGCCCGGTGCATTGGGTGATGAGGATTCAGCCTTGCAGGACAGCTTCAGTGAGGGCCTTCTGCACTGGCCGGAATATACCAGGCCAGCGAATTATGGAGGCCAGGCAGTTCCGGATGTATTGCTCAGTGGCGACCACCAGGCCATACGACGCTGGCGCGAGAAGCAGAGCCTGGGAGCGACCTGGCTGAAGCGACCGGATTTGTTGAACGAGATTGAATTGAATGCCGAGCAGGAAAAACTGTTAGCGGAATTCAAGCAGGAATACCAAACGCTCAAGGGCGAATAGCAGCCCGGGCGGAACTTTTCAGGAGTGAGTGTGATGAGCAAGAACAAGATCATTGAACAGCTGGAAACCCAGCAGATGGAAAAAGATCTGCCGGAATTCGGTCCTGGCGACACAGTGGTCGTGCAGGTGAAAATCAAGGAAGGTGATCGTGAGCGCCTGCAGGCCTTCGAAGGCGTGGTGATCGGCAAGCGTAATCGCGGCCTGAACTCTTCCTTTACCGTACGAAAGATTTCCCATGGTGTGGGTGTTGAGCGTACTTTCCAGACTTACAGCCCGCTGGTCGACAGCGTCAAGCTGAAACGCCGTGGTGATGTGCGTCAGGCCAAGCTGTACTACCTGCGTGAACTGACCGGTCGTGCTGCCCGCATCTCCGAAAAGCTGGACAAGAAGCCCAGCTCCGAGGCAGCGTCCAGCTAGTCTTTCTCCGGTCTGTTTATCAGGCCTTGCTTATCCGGTCTCCCGGATAGCGATTCAATAATGGGAAGAGTGCCTCCGGGTGCTCTTCTCATTTTTGTTTCCGGCCAGGAAAAATGGCAGTATGGCGCTGCCTGAAAGTCTTTTGCCCCAGGCCGGTCTACTGCCCTGAAGGTCTTGCAGGCAGCAGACCTGTCAGCCCGGGAAGCAAATATAGTAAGCAGCGTGTGTAGCGAGCAGGAGCGAATTTGATGAAGTTGATGCGATTACTTCCAGCCATACTGGCCCTTGGCCTGATGGCCAACGCGGCTGTGGCCCAGCAAGTCCCGGCCCAGTTGCGTGAGAAGCTGGTGCAATCCCTTGAAGTGGCCTCGGGCGGACAATTGCAGATCGTGGCGATCAAATCCACGCCCCTGACGGAAATCTATGAAGTGGAGCTCAATACCGGAGAGCTGCTCTACAGTGATCGCAGCGGCGACTATCTGTTCGCCGGTGACATGTACCAGACCACCAATGACGGCCTGTTAAATCTGTCATCTGCCACTCGCCAGGTGCGCAATGCCGAGAAAATTGCCGCCATCGATGAGCAGGAAATGATCATCTTCACTCCGGACAACACCACCAGAGCCACTATCACGGTCTTTACTGATGTGGATTGCACCTATTGCCGGGCCTTGCACCGGGATATGGAAACCCTGCTGGATCTGGGGGTCGAGGTACGCTATCTGGCTTATCCCCGTGGCGGGGAGCAGGCCAGTTCCTTTGCCAAGATGAATTCCGTCTGGTGTGCCGATGACCGGAAGAAGTCCCTGACCCAAGCCAAGAACGGGCAGAACCTGCCTGTTCGGGAATGTGATAATCCCATCATGGCTCATTATGCTCTGGGTAATGAATTGGGTATCTCCGGCACGCCGGCCATAGTGTTCCCCAATGGCCAACTGATACCAGGCTATCTTGATGCCGACAGGCTGGCAGAAATGCTCCAGCTTGACTAGCCTCTGCTGACTCAGCCCATCGCCCCGGGGCGGTGGGTTTATTCGCCCAATCCAGTATAATTCGCGCTTCAATCGAACCCGGATGGAAGCAGCTCTTGAGTAAGGAAATCCCCGAAAAATTCCGAGTCGGCCTGTGTGGGCTGGGCACCGTTGGTGGTGGCACCCTGAATCTGTTGGCCGACAACAGTCATGAAATCCAGCGCCGCGTTGGTTGCCCGATAGAGATCGTGCATGTGGCAACCCGCAGCCCCAAGCCCGATCTGGTCGAGGGAATTGCCCGCAGTGGCAGCGATCCCTTCGCTGTTGCCAATGATCCGGAGGTGGATGTGCTGGTGGAAACCATGGGCGGATTTGATCCGGCCTTCGAAGTGGTTCGCCAGGCTCTGGCCAATGGCAAACATGTGGTGACTGCCAACAAGGCACTGATCGCCGAGCATGGCAATGAGCTGTTTGCGCGGGCCAAAGAGAATAATGTCTCTCTGGCTTTCGAGAGCAGCGTGGCTGGTGGCATTCCCATCATCAAGGCGCTGCGCGAAGGTCTTGCCGCCAACCGTATCGACTGGCTGGCTGGCATCATCAACGGCACCGGCAATTTCATTCTCTCGGAAATGTCAGCCAAGGGCAGGCAGTTTGAAGACGTGCTGGCCGAGGCCCAGGCTCTGGGTTACGCCGAAGCTGATCCCACCTTCGATGTGGAAGGTATCGACGCGGCCCACAAACTCACCATCATGGGCGCCATTGCCTTCGGAATTCCCCTGCAGTTCGAACGCACCTACACCGAGGGCATCAGTTTTATTACGCCTGATGATATCGACTATGCCGATGAGCTGGGCTATGTCATCAAACATCTGGGCATTGCCCGTATGACCGACAAGGGTGTTGAGATGCGTGTGCATCCGACCCTGGTTTCCAGGTCCCGGCTACTGGCCAATGTCAATGGTGTGGGTAATGCCGTGCTGGTTCACGGCGATGCCGTCGGTTCCACCTTGTACAACGGCCCCGGCGCTGGCGCCATGGCCACTGCCTCGGCAGTGGTGGCTGATGTGATAGATCTGGCCCGCCAGGCCATGGCGGGCAGCACTGCACCGGTTTATCCGCCACTGGGTTATCTGAGCAGCGATACCGACAAGGCGGTGCTGGATATCGAAGAGATCGAAGCCGAATACTATTTGCGCATTCCGGCAGTGGACAAGGTGGGCGTGATGGCACGCATCTCCAATATCCTGCAGGAGCACGATATCAGCATCGAAGCAGTCATTCAGAAAGAGGCCAGCAGCGAGTCGGTGTCGATCGTCATTCTTACCCACAATGCGATTGAAAAAGAGTTAAACCAGGCGCTTTCGGCCATTGCCGCGCTGAACGATGTGGTGGGCGAGATTACCAGGATTCGTGTCGAGCCATTCCACGCAAACAAGGATTAAACAGGCCATCTCAGGGCTGTAAGGGCAGAGTTGTGAAATATATCAGTACCAGGGGCGGATGCTCCGATTACGGCTTCAAACAGGTATTGTTGACCGGTCTGGCACCGGATGGTGGCCTGTTTGTGCCGGAGCAATTGCCGCAATTCAGTGCGTCGGATATGGAGTCATTCAAGCAACTCAGTTATCCGGAACTGGCCCTGAAAATCATCAGCCCCTTTGTGGCTGACGAAATTCCGGAAGCTGATTTGTCCCGCATCATTCACGAAAGCTATGCCGATTTCGATGATCCGGCGGTGGCGCCTTTGACGCAACTGGGTGAGCGGGAATGGGTGCTGGAACTGTTCCATGGTCCCACGCTGGCATTCAAGGACTTCGCCCTGCAGGTGCTGGGGCGGCTGCTGGATTATGTGCTGACCGAAAACGATCAGCGGGTGGTGATTCTCGGTGCCACTTCCGGTGATACCGGCTCGGCGGCCCTGGAAGGCTGCCGGCATTCGGATCGGGTGGATATTTTTATTCTGCATCCGCATCAGCGGGTCTCCGATGTGCAGCGTAAGCAGATGACCACAGTGCCCGGCGACAATGTGTTCAATCTGGCGGTGGAAGGCAATTTCGATGACTGTCAGCGCATCGTCAAAGCGGCCTTTGCCGATCAGAGCTTTCTGCCGGACGGACGGCAACTGGTGGCAGTCAACTCCATTAACTGGGCTCGTATTCTGATGCAGATTGTTTACTACTTCTCTGCGGCCCTGCGTCTTGGTGCTCCACAGCAGGCGGTGTCCTTTTCTGTGCCCACAGGTAATTTCGGGGACATCTATGCCGGCTATCTGGCCAAGCATATGGGCCTGCCCATTGAACGCCTGGTGGTGGCCACCAACAAGAATGACATTCTGCATCGCTTTGTCAGTGCCAATGATTATTCCGCCACGGAACTGAACAAGACCTACAGCCCCAGCATGGACATTCTGGTGTCCAGTAATTTCGAGCGCTATCTGTTCGATCTGTTTGACCGCAATCCGCAAACCCTGTCGGGCTTCATGTCCGGAGTTGGCAGTCAGTCCTTGAGTGTCAGTGATGAACAATGGCAGCGGGTCAGGGAAGAGTTTGACAGCGCCAGTGTCGATGACGAAACCACCTGTCAGTTGATCGCAGAAGTCTTCGCTACTAATGGTGAGCTGCTGGATCCCCATACGGCGGTTGGCCTCAAGGCTGCCAGGGAATGTCTGGCAGGGCGGCCGGAACCGGCCATTACCCTGGCCACCGCCCATCCGGCCAAATTCAGCGATGCTATCACTGCTGCCGGTTTGCCCACGCCAGAGCTTCCCGCACACCTGGCCGACCTGTTTGACCGGGAGGAGCGCTATACCGTGGTTGCCAATGAACTGGCGGCGGTCACCGACTACATCCGTCAACACGCCCGGCGCTGATTATGGGCGTCACGGTCGAGCGACGCCCGGTTATTGCCGATCTGGAGTTTCCCGAGCAACTCCATCCGCTGCTGAAGCGGATCTATCGGCAGCGTCATTTGGGCAGCCCGGAGGAACTGGATCTCGGATTCAGTAAACTGTTGCCCCCCGACCAGCTCAAGGGCATGACGGCGGCCACTGACTTGTTGCTCGAGGCCTTGCAGCAGCGCTGGCGTATTCTCATTGTTGCCGATTTCGATGCCGACGGAGCCACCAGCTGTGCCGTGGCGATGCAGGCGCTCCGGCAAATGGGTGCGGCCCATGTGGATTACATCGTTCCCAATCGTTTTGACTACGGCTATGGGCTAACGCCGGAAATCGTGGCGCTGGCAATTCAGCGCGATCCTCATCTGATCATTACCGTGGATAACGGTATTTCCAGTATCGACGGCGTGGAAGCCGCCCTTGCTGCCGGGGTGAAGGTACTGGTGACTGACCACCATCTGGCACCCGAACAATTGCCCCGGGCCGATGCCATCGTCAATCCCAATCAGCCCGATTGTGATTTTCCCAGCAAAAGTATCGCCGGTGTCGGGGTGATTTTCTATGTCATGCTGGCCCTGCGGGCAAAGCTGCGTGAGCAGGACTGGTTTGCCGGGCAGGGCATCCCCGAGCCGCAACTGGCCCAGCTGCTGGATCTGGTGGCCCTGGGCACGGTGGCCGACGTGGTGGCTCTGGATCATAACAACCGCATTCTGGTGGATGCCGGGCTGCGACGTATCCGGGCAGGGCACAGCCGCCCCGGCATTATGGCGCTACTGCAAGTTTCCAACCGACAGGCCCACAATCTGTCCGCCAGTGATCTGGGCTTCAGTCTCGGTCCGCGACTCAATGCGGCCGGCCGTCTCGATGATATGTCTACCGGCATTGAATGCCTGTTGGCCGCTGATGCCATGGCCGCAGAGACACTGGCCCGGCAACTGGATGCCATGAATCAGGATCGCAAGCAGATTGAATCGGAGATGAAAGAGCAGGCCTTTGCCATACTCGATCAACTGGATCTGGCCGAACAGGAACTGCCTGCTGCCCTGTCACTGTTCGATCCACGCTGGCATCAGGGAGTCGTGGGTATTCTGGCCTCCCGGGTCAAGGATCGGGTGCATCGCCCGGTGATCGCCTTTGCCGAGGTGGAAGAGGGCGCCAGTGGCGAGTTAAAGGGTTCGGCTCGCTCCATCAAGGGCTTCCACATCCGTGATGCCCTGGATGCAGTCGCCACCCGCCATCCCGGTTTGATCAACAAGTTCGGGGGCCATGCCATGGCCGCCGGTCTCAGTCTGCCGCGGGACCGCTTCGAGGAATTCAGTCAGGCTTTTGCTGATCAGGCCCGGGAAATGCTCAGTGAAGAATTGCTGTCGGCCCGGGTCTACAGCGATGGTGAGATTGCCGCCGAAGACCTGCAACTGCAAACGGCAGAATTACTGCGGGCAGCCGGTCCCTGGGGGCAGGAGTTTCCCGAGCCGCAGTTTGATGGTTGCTTCCGAATTCTTGAGCAGCGGGAAGTGGGCAAGGGCCATCTGAAACTGCTGCTCTGCCCACCGAATGATCCCCAGCACTGCCTGGACGCCATTGCCTTCAA
>JALEHB010000220.1 GCA_022763285.1 Pseudomonadales bacterium
CAGTGGACTGACGTTGGAACACCGGAACGATTGGCCGATGTAAATAACAGGGTTTCCCAAACAGACAGTCGTTAAGGACGCCGTGAACCATGCTTGACCGCCTGCGACATCGTGACTACAAACGTGCCATCCTCAATCGTCTGGAAGGTAAAGGGGAGGCTGGTGCCATTCCCGAGGGAGGCAGCAGCGAGATCCTGTTTCTGCGCAGCCTGTTTGTGGTGATGGGGCGCCTGGCCAAACTCGATGGCCGGGTAACCGAAGCCGAGATTGACTATGCCTCCCAGGTGATGAGCCAGTTGGGTCTGGACCCCGGCAAGCGCCAGCGCGCCATCGATTTTTTCTATCACGGCAAGCAACCTGGCTTTGATGTCATGCCCCTTATTCATGAACTGGCCGCCAGCATCGGTCGCAGCAGTGCCCTGGCCCGGCAATTCCTGAAGATTCAGTGCCGGCTGGCCTACAGCAAGGGTTGTATCCGCCTCAAGGAAAGGCTGCAACTCAGGGAAATCGCCGAGGAGTTGGGCTTCAGCAAGGCCGAATTGCTGAGCATCTGTACTGAAATCCAGGTTAGCGAAGACACTCGCATCCGGGGCCGCCGCAGCGGTTTCCTCAGCCAGGCCTACCGCATTCTGCAATTGGCCCCCGATGCCAATGATACCGAGATTCGCCGCGCCTACCGCCGCATGATGTCCCGCTATCATCCGGACAAACTGGCTGCCAATGAATCCGGTGATGCCCAGCGCCACGCCCAGGAGCAATTCCTGGCGGTGCGCCATGCCTACGAGACCATTTCCGGTTTCCGCAAGATGGTCAATCCCTGAGCCCATCAGGCTGCCTCAAGCTCTGAGCTGAGCAATACCCCTCTGATAATGTCGAGGCCGGCACATCAGGACATGGGCTGCCGGAGAGGGTAGAATAGCGCCCCAAATACTAGCCATAGCCCGACTTGCCATGAAGAAAGACTACCTGATTGCGCCTTCCATCCTGTCTGCCGATTTCGCCCGCCTGGGCGATGAAGTCAATGCCGTACTGGCCGCCGGTGCCGATGTGGTGCATTTTGACGTGATGGATAACCACTATGTGCCCAACCTGACTATCGGCCCCATGGTCTGTCAGGCGCTGCGCAATCATGGCATCAGCGCCCCCATTGATGTGCATCTGATGGTGTCGCCGGTGGATCAGCTGATCCTGGACTTCGCCAAGGCCGGCGCCAGTTACATCAGTTTTCACCCGGAAGCCAGCGAGCATGTAGATCGTTCTCTGCAATTGATCCGGGATCAGGGCTGCAAGTCGGGTCTGGTATTGAACCCGGCCACGCCGCTGGACCATCTGGAATATGTGATGGACAAGCTGGATGTGATTCTGCTGATGTCGGTCAATCCCGGATTTGGTGGCCAGAAATTTATTCCTTCCACACTGAAGAAGCTGGAAAAAGTGCGAAAACTGATCGATGACAGTGGTCAGCGTATTCGCCTGGAAGTGGACGGTGGTGTCGGGGTGAAGAATATCCGCGAGATCGCCGCTGCCGGCGCCGACATGTTCGTGGCGGGTTCAGCCATTTTCAACAGTGACAACTACGCCGAGACCATCGCCGCTATGCGCGCCGAACTGGGTCAGGACAGCAGCAAGCATCACTGAGTCTGAGTCGGGGTTTGAGCAGCATGAAAGCAGAACAATTCCAGACCCTGGCGGATCAGGGTTTCAATCGTATTCCGGTGGTCCGGGAAATCCTGGCTGACACGGAAACTCCGCTCAGCACCTATCTGAAACTGGCCAGGGGTCAGTACAGCTATTTCTTTGAATCGGTACAGGGCGGCGAGAAATGGGGTCGCTACTCCATTATTGGTTTGCCCTCTCAAACGGTGCTGCGGGTCAGCGGCGAACGGGTGACGGTCGAGACTGACGGTGAGGTTGTGGAAGAGAGTACCGGCGAAGATCCCTTCGCCTTTGTCACCGCCTACAAGCAACGCTTCAATGTGGCACCGCTGCCGGATCGCAAACGTTTTGCCGGTGGCCTGGTGGGCTATTTCGCCTATGACACTGTGCGCTATGTGGAAACCAGCATTGGTCCGTCCACGGCCCAGGATGAGATCGGCACCCCCGATATTCTGCTGATGGTGTCCGAGGAAGTGGTGGTGTTCGACAATCTGCGCGGCACCATCTCCTTCATTCTCAATGTGGATCCGGCTGTGGAAAATGCCTGGGAGACAGCCCAGACCCGGCTCGATGCCCTGCAGGGAGCCCTGCTGCAGCCCACACCCATGCCCGCGGCCGGTGATTGCCAGGCCATTTCGGAAGCGGACTTCCGGCATCATTTTCCGCGCCCGGAGTTTGAGCAGGCAGTGGATCGCATCAAGGACTATATCGTCGCCGGTGATGTGATGCAGGTGGTGCTGGCCCAGCGCATGTCGGTGCCTTTTGCTGGCGACCCCATGAATATCTATCGCGCCCTGCGCTACCTTAATCCCTCGCCCTATATGGTGTTTTTCGACATGGGCGATCACCATGTGGTGAGTGCCTCGCCTGAGATTCTGGCCCGGGTCGAGGACGGCAAGATTACCGTGCGACCTCTGGCGGGAACCCGCAAGCGTGGCGCGACTGAGGCCGAAGATCTGGCGCTGGAGCAGGACCTGCTTGACGATGCCAAGGAAATTGCCGAGCACCTGATGTTGATCGATCTGTCACGTAATGATTCGGGCCGGGTGTCCAAAACCGGATCGGTGACGGTGCCGCGCAAGATGTTTGTGGAACGCTACTCCCATGTCATGCACATCGCCTCCATCGTCGAGAGTGAAATTCGCGACGACAAGACAGCCCTGGATGTGCTGCAGTCCACCCTGCCGGTGGGCACCCTGAGTGGGGCACCGAAGGTTAGAGCCATGGAGATCATTGACGAGCTGGAACCGGACAAGCGCGGCATCTATGGGGGTGCCATGGGCTATCTGGGCTGGAACGACAATATGGACATGGCCATCGCTATTCGCACCGCGGTCATCAAGGATGAAACCCTGTTTGTCCAGGCCGGTGCCGGTATCGTTGCTGACTCCCAGCCCGCCTCGGAATGGGAGGAGACCCAGAACAAGGCCCGCGCCATTGTCCGCGCTGTACAACTGGCCCAGAACGACCTGTCGGTGGAATAGCGCGCCGCCAGCGTATCTAGCCTTTTACCTCATCGTAGGCCGACAGCGCTGCCTGTCGTGATTCCCGCAAGTCCACCATGGGCTCCGGATAGTGCTTGCCCAGCTTGACGCCAGCTGCCTCCAGTTCCTGCTGGGGAGCCTTGAAGGGTTCGTGCAGCAATTTGTCCGGCAGTTTCTTCAGCTCCGGTACAAAGCGGCGAATATAGTCGCCACCGGGATCGAATTTCTGTGACTGGGTGACCGGATTAAAGATGCGGAAATAGGGGGCGGCATCGGCGCCGCAACCGGCTACCCATTGCCAGCTGCAACTGTTATTGGCCAGATCCGCATCCACCAGGGTGTCCCAGAACCAGCGTGCACCTTGATGCCAGTGCAGCATCAGGTTTTTTACCAGGAAAGACCCCACTACCATCCGTACCCGATTGTGCATGTAACCGGTTTCCCAGAGCTCGCGCATGCCGGCGTCCACCAGGGGATAGCCGGTTTCGCCCCGCTGCCATTGTTCCAACTGCCGGCTTTGCTGGGCTTTCCAGGGAAATTCATTAAAACGCTCATTGAGGTTTTTCCAGGTCAGCTCCGGGAAGTGGTAGAGCAGGGCATAGGAAAACTCACGCCAGGCCAGCTCTCGCTGAAAATGTTCACTCTGGGCTTCACTGGCGGCATTGGCACCGGCCCGCTGGGCAGCTTGCCAGACCTGGCGGGGCGAGATTTCCCCGAAATGCAGATGGGGTGACAGGCGAGAGACCGAGCGCTGGGCCGGAAAATCGCGCCCTTTCTTGTAATCGCTCAGCCCCCGGTCGAGAAAATTCTGCAGGCGATTGTGGGCGCCTTCCTCGCCCGGCGTCCAGCTTGCGTCCATGCCCTGGAACCAGTTGATCGTTGGCATCAGTTCCAGATCATCGAGCTTGTCGGCATTTTGCGGGCAGGGCGTGATCTGCAGCTTTGACGGTTTGCGCCGCGCCTCGCCAATGGGGGTATGTCGGGCCATGGCGTTTTTGTAAAAGGGAGTAAATACCTTGTAGACAGTGCCATCGTCCTTGAGATTTTCCCAGGGCTCCCAGAGCAGGGAGGCATTGCTGCTGTGCACTTGACGGCCATCATCTTCGAGCTTTTGCTTGAGGGCCTTGTCACGCTTGATGCGCCAGGGCTCATAGCAGCGGTTCCAGTAGACGCCGCTGACCTGTTTGTCAGCACAGAGTTTTGGCAACAGGGTTTTCGGGTCGCCCTTGAGCACCCAGAGCTTGTTGTCCAGGCTCTGGTTCAGGGCCGTCAGGGACTGATGCAGCCACCAACGACTGGCGGCGCCCATGGCCCAGTCCCCGGCATTGCTGTCATCGAGGATATAAACCGGCAGGATACGCCCCTGCTGGCTGGCGGCGATCAGGGCCGGATTATCGCGAAGGCGCAGGTCCTGGCGGAACCAGACTATGTTAAGGGCTGTGCTCATGTGCTCTTCTACGCTGCTGTTGGCATTGACGATCAGTGTCTGGATCAAACTCCGGTTCAAGACAGTGGCAGGCGGTCTTGCTATGATTGGCGCTGCCTGAAATCCGGCCTGTAAAGAGGTTTGCGCCGGATATGAAGCGGGATTGAGAGGACGCCAATGTGCTGTTAATGATCGACAATTATGATTCCTTCACCTACAACGTGGTGCAATACCTGGGTGAACTGGGCGCCGATGTGCGAGTGTATCGTAATGATGCCATCAGTCTCGAAGAAATCGAGCAATTGCAGCCCGAGCGCATAGTTATCTCGCCGGGCCCCTGTACCCCCAATGAGGCCGGTATTTCCATGGATGTGGTGCGGCATTTCGCCGGGCGCCTGCCGATACTGGGCATCTGCCTGGGGCACCAGAGCATCGGTCAGGTATTCGGCGGCGATATTGTGCGGGCCGAACAGGTCATGCATGGCAAACTGTCGGCTATTCATCATCTGGGAGAAGGTGTGTTTGAGGGCCTGGACAATCCCTTTACGGCCACTCGCTATCATTCCCTGGTGATTGCCCGGGATTCATTGCCGGACTGTCTGGAAGAGACAGCCTGGACTGCTGATGAACAAGGACAGCGGGTCGAGATCATGGCGGTGCGCCATCGCCAGCACGCCATCGAAGGGGTGCAGTTTCATCCAGAATCCATTCTTAGTGAACATGGCCACCAACTTCTGAAGAATTTTCTGCAGCTGGGTACAGCAGTCCCGGCCTGAGCGGCAACAGCGACCCCGGGGAAGGGTAAAAGATAGTGTAAAGGGCAGGGCGAGAGAGTCTTATGGATATCAAAACCGCAATCAAACAGTGTATGGCTGGCAAGGACCTGAGCCGGGATGAAATGATCGCCGTCATGCATGACATCATGTCCGGGCAGACCAGTGATGCCCAGAACGGTGCCTTTCTGGTGAGTCTGCAAATGAAAGGCGTGAAGGCCGATGAAGTGCTGGGTGGCGCCACTGTCATGCGCGAGCTGTCCACCAAAGTGGCCGTGCAAAACCATGAGCATCTGGTGGACACCTGCGGCACCGGTGGTAGCGGTTCCAATAAATTCAATGTGTCCACCGCCAGCGCATTCGTGGCGGCCGCTGCTGGTGCCCGGGTTGCCAAGCATGGTAATCGCGGTGCCTCGTCCAAAAGCGGCAGTGCCGACGTGCTGGAGGCTGCTGGCGTCAGTCTGACCATGAGCCCCGCACAGGTGGGTCAGGCCATCGATGAAATCGGGGTGGGTTTCATGTTTGCGCCGGCCCATCACAGTGCCATGAAACATGTCATCACCGCGCGCAAGGAAATCGGCGTGCGCACGATTTTTAACCTGCTGGGCCCGCTGACCAATCCGGCCGGGGCCAGCAAGCAGCTCATGGGCGTCTTCGATGCTGCCTGGAGTCCCATCCTGATTGAAGTGCTCAGGGATATGGGCAGCGAGCATGTGCTGATTGTTGCCGCCGAAGACGGTCTGGACGAAATCAGTCTGTCGGGCAAGACCCTGATTCACGAGCTGAAAGAGGGCCAGATCAGCAGCTACTCGGTAAGCCCGGAAGACTTCGGTATCAGCAATTATGACGATTACCACATGCTGCAGGTGGAAGATGCTGCCAGTTCCCTGGCCATGTTGAAGCAGGCCCTGAGTTATGCGAATCAGGCTGCGGGGGATATTGTGGCCCTCAATGCCGGTGCCGCTATCTATGCTGCCGACCTGGAAGCCGACCTGGCTGCCGGGGTGGCCCGAGCCCAGGAAATCCTGCGCAGCGGCGCGGCCCTGACAAAGCTTGAGCAACTGGTGCAATTTTCCAATTCGGTGAGTAACTGATCGTGGCAGCCACTATTCTTGAACAAATTGTCGCCCACAAGAAAACCGAGGTGGCCAGTGCCAGGGGGCGGGTCTCCCAGGCCGAGCTGGAATCACGGTTTCCCGAGGCGGCCAGCCAGCGCGGCTTTGCTGCGGCGCTGACCCAGCAGGTTGCCCGGGGCAAGGCTGCCATTATCGCGGAAATCAAAAAGGCCTCGCCTTCCAAGGGTTTGATTCGAGCCGATTTCGATCCGGCGGTTCACGCCCGGGACTATGCCGCCCATGGTGCCACCTGTCTTTCCATCCTGACCGACAGGGACTATTTTCAGGGCGCCGATGAGTATCTGGTGGCGGGCCGCAATGCCTGTGAGCTGCCGGTGATTCGCAAGGATTTTATGATCGATCCCTATCAGGTAGCAGAATCCAAAGCCCTGGGTGCCGATTGCATTCTGCTGATCGTGGCGGCCCTGGGGCAGGAGCAGCTACGTGAACTGGCCGCTTATGCAAATGAAATCGAGATCGATATACTGGTAGAAGTGCACGATGGCAAGGAACTGGACCGTGCATTGCAGCTTGAGGCCGATCTGATCGGCATCAATAACCGCAATCTGCATACTTTCGAAACCAGTCTGCAGACCACGCTGGACCTGGCTCTGGAGGTTCCGGAAGAGAAACTGGTGATCACCGAGAGCGGCATCAACACTGCCAGTGATGTGAAAACCATGGTTGAGCATGGTATATACGGGTTTCTGGTCGGTGAATCCTTCATGCGGGCGCCCCAGCCTGGCGAGAAACTACAGGAAATTTTTGCTGATTATGTATAAGGCCGAAGACAGCGAGAGTCTGGAAAACACTGGCGCGGAAACCCGTGTGCCTCCGCCCTCCAAGAAGGGTATTGCCCGGCTGATTGCCGCCAGCAAATATTCGGCAGCCGGTCTGCGTTCGGCCTTCAGGAGTGAAGAAGCGGTGCGCATGGAAGCGGCGGCTTTTGTGGTGATGGCGCCACTGGGTTTCTGGCTCGGCTCCACCGATGTGGAGAAGGTGTTGTTGGTGGGTTCACTGGTGCTGGTAATCCTGATGGAACTGATCAATACAGCCATCGAGAAAGTGGTGGATCGGGTCAGTGGGGATTACCACGAGCTGTCACGCATCGCCAAAGACATTGGCTCCGCCACGGTGCTGATCAGTATCGTTCTGGTGCTGTTCACCTGGGCTGTACTTCTAATTCCCTCCTGAGCCTTCACGGCGCAAGCAGGCGCGACTCCCGGCATGAGCGGATGAAACGGTGTTTCGGCGCTGGATAAGAGGTGTTGCGGGAAAGTTCTGGGTCGAACTTTCCCGAAAGCAATCCTAGCGGGTCCCGTGGACGACGATGGTTTTGCCTGAGACGCTGATCAGATCCTGTTCTTCCAGAGTCTTCAGAACGCGTCCGGCCATTTCCCGTGAACAATTGACGATGCGGCCGATTTCCTGGCGCGTGATCTTGATTTGCATGCCATCGGGATGGGTCATGGCATCGGGTTCCTTGCTGAGATCAATCAGGGTGCGGGCAATACGACCGGTCACGTCATAAAACGCCAGGTCGCCCACCTTGCGGGTGGTGTTGCGCAAACGATGAGCCATCTGCTGACCGATGGTGAAGACAATCTCGGGGTGAGAGCGAATATAGGTGTTGAAATTGGCGTAGCTGATTTCAGCAATTTCACAGGCAGTACGGGCGCGACACCAGGCGCTGCGTTCTTCCGATTGTTCGAACAGGCCCATCTCTCCGAAAAAATCACCCGGGTTCAGATAGGCAATCACCACTTCCTTGCCGTCATCGTCTTCGAGAATAACAGACACCGAACCCTTGATGATGTAATACAAGGTGTCGCACTGGTCACCTTCATAGATGATGGTCGCGCGATTCGGGTATCGTTTGCGATGACAATGGGACAGGAAATTATCCAGATCCTCTATATGTGGCGTGATTGCCATAAGCGCCATTTGTGAAATTCCTCACTCTCCTGCTGAGTTAGCTTCAACTGTATATCACATTTTTCCCGCAATTATGAGATCACAATCACAATAATTCTTCGGCTGGACGACTGCCGGGCCGCTGCAAAGGCCTGCAGAGACAGTGCGTAGGAGGCACGATGTGAACTGTGCTAAGCTTTGCGCGGTTTGCGTTACTACGGTATATCGGTAGTTTGGCGCAAAATCTTGATGATTCAGTCACTTCAGGGTCTGGCCCTGGTGAGTGACTATGTAATTTGGGCAGGTATTTTGGGCAGGCTATGAAAGCAACAGTTAAATGGGTTGATGATGTAATGTTTGTGGCGGAGTCCGGTTCCGGACATGCCATTGTGCTGGACGGAGCCCCGGAAGCGGGTGGCCGGAATATGGGCATGCGACCCATGGAGCTGATGGCTCTCGGAGTGGGCAGTTGCTCATCCTTCGACGTGGTAACGATTTTGCGCAAGGCGCGTCAGCAGGTCACTGATTGTGTGGCCGAGGTGACCGCCGAGCGGGTGGATGCGACACCGGCCGTGTTCGAATCCATTCATCTGCGTTTCAAGGTCAGGGGCAAGGACCTGAGTGAGAAGCAGGTGGCAAGAGCGGTGGAGTTGTCTGCCGACAAGTACTGCTCGGCTTCAATCATGCTGAAGAACGGTGGCGTCAAAATCAGCCACGATTTCGAGATACTGGACGAGGCCTGAGTCAGGCGCGTCTGAACAGCCTCAGACGTGGTAGGTGGTTTTCTTCATCACCTGGGACAGGGAGGTCATGGCCAGCTTGACCGGTTGCGGCAGCTCGGCGCCGCCGGCCTGTTGGGCCGATTCCCCGTGTTGCTTTTCGTCCACGATCATCTGCCCGAGAATGGCCTTGCTGCGCTGGTCGGTTTCCGGGAGCTGCTGCAAATGCTCTTCAAGATGCTCGCAAACCTGCTTCTCGGTTTCAGCCACGAAGCCGAGGCTCCATTTATCGCCCGCCAGGCCAGCCAGAGCGCCGACCCCGAATGACATGCCATAGAACAGCGGGTTAAGCAGGCTGGGCTTGCTGTCCAGTTCACTCAGTCGCTCCTCACACCAGGACAGATGGTCCACCTCTTCCTGGGCAGCTTCTTCCATGGACTGTCGGGTATCACCCAGTTTTGCTGTGGCGGCCTGTCCGGCATACAGGGCCTGGGCACAAACTTCACCGGTATGATTGATACGCATCAGGCCTGCGGCATGGCGCCGCTCGCTGTCGCTCAGTTCACTGTGCTCAATCTCTGTCGCCGGTGATTGTCGACGGGCATGGGATGAGCCAGGTATACAGCTGCGCAGGGCCTGGTCCAGCTGGAGCAAGGCGCGATCGATCTGGTTCAGTTTGCGGTCAGTCATCTAGTCATTTTCCCGCGCGATGGCGCGATGTGCAATATCAGTACGGTAGTAGACCTTGTCCCAGTTTATTTTCTTCACCAGTTCATAAGCCCTGGCCTGGGCAGCGGAAACGCTTTCACCCAGGGCCGTGGCGCAGAGTACCCGGCCGCCATTGGTAACGATACTGCCGTCCTGCTCACTGGTGCCGGCGTGAAAGACCTTACAGTCTTCGCCGGCCGCCGCAGCCTCTGCCAGACCGCTGATCTCTGCACCCTTGTCATAGGCCAGGGGATAACCGCCAGCGGCCATTACCACACCCACGGCCGGGCGCGGATCCCATTCTGCCTCTACTTCATCCAGCTTGCGCTCCATGGCTGCCAGACAAAGCTGATGCAGGTCTGATTGCAGCCGCATCATCACCGGTTGTGCTTCCGGGTCACCAAAGCGGCAATTGAATTCCACCACATTGACATCACCCTCGGGAGAAATCATCAGACCGGCATAGAGAAAACCCAGGTATTCATTGCCATCTTTGGCCATACCCGCCACGGTGGGGCGGATAACGCGCTCCATGATGCGTTGATAGATCTCGTCAGTGACCACCGGGGCCGGTGAATAGGCACCCATGCCGCCGGTATTGGGGCCGGTGTCGCCGTTGTCCCGGGCCTTGTGATCCTGGCTGGTGGCCATGGGCAGAACATTGCGCCCGTCCACCAGGGCAATAAAGCTGGCTTCCTCACCTTCCAGGAATTGCTCGATCACCACCCGGTGACCGGCATCACCGAATTTGTTGCCGGCCAGCATATCGGTGACTGCAGCAATGGCTTCGTCTTCGCTTTGTGCCACCACCACACCCTTGCCGGCGGCCAGGCCATCGGCCTTGATCACAATAGGCGCACCGTTGTGACGGATGTAGGTCTTGGCAGCCTCCACCTCGGTAAAGGTTTCATAGGCGGCGGTGGGAATCTTGTGACGCTTGAGGAAATCCTTGGTGAAGGCCTTGGAGCCTTCCAGTTGTGCGGCCTTCTTGCTGGGGCCGAAGCAGACAATCTGTCGCTCGCTGAAATAGTCCACAATGCCATCAACAAGAGGGGCCTCAGGTCCCACAATAGTGAGTACTACAGATTCACTCTCGGCGAATTTGGCCAGCGCTTCGAAGTCCATGACATCAATGTCGACATTCTGCATTTTCTCTTCGTGGGCGGTGCCGGCATTACCCGGGGCCACGAAAACAGTTTGTACAGAATCGGACTGGGCACAGCGCCAGGCCAGGGAATGTTCACGGCCTCCGGAGCCAATGATCAGGATTTTCATAATATTCTCGTATTAATCAGTGTCTGAAGTGGCGAATCGCGGTGAATACCATGGCCATGCCATGCTCATCGGCGGCGGCGATGACTTCCTCGTCACGCATTGAGCCACCGGGTTGAATCACGGCGCTGATGCCGGCCTTGGCGGCGGCGTCGATGCCATCGCGGAAAGGGAAAAAGGCATCGGAAGCCATGACCGAACCCTTCACCTCAAGCCCTTCATCGGCGGCCTTGATGCCGGCGATTTTGGCACTGTAGACGCGGCTCATCTGGCCGGCACCAATGCCAATGGTCTGGTTGTTCTTGCAGTAGACAATGGCATTGGATTTGACGAATTGCGCCACAGACCAGGCAAACATCAGATCTGCGATTTCCGCCTCGCTGGGCTGGCGGGCGCTGACAATTTTCAGGTCTCCCCGGCTGATCTGGTGAATATCGCGATCCTGTACCAGCAGTCCGCCATTGACGCGCTTGTAGTCCAGTCCGGCAGCGCGCGACTCCGGCCAATGGCCGCAGCTCAGCACCCGCACGTTTTTCTTCTCGGCGGTGATCGCAAGGGCTTCGCTGGATACCGAGGGGGCGATGATGACTTCGGTAAACTGCTGTTCGGTAATACGTTTGGCGGTGTCGGCATCCAGTTCGCGATTGAAGGCAATAATGCCGCCGAAAGCCGAGGTGGGATCGGTCTGAAAAGCCAGTTCGTAGGCCTCAAGCGGTGATCCGGCAATCGCTACCCCACAGGGGTTGGCGTGCTTGACGATGACACAGGCCGGCTCGCTGAATGACTTCACACATTCCAGGGCTGCATCGGTATCGGCGATATTATTGAAAGACAGTTCCTTGCCCTGATGCTGCACCGCTGTGCTGATGCTGGCCTCTTCCGGTTGCTTCTCGACATAGAAGGCCGCTTTCTGGTGGGGATTCTCGCCGTAGCGCATGTCCTGCTGCTTGTGAAACTGGGTATTGAAGGTACGGGCGAAATCGCTGACTGATTCATCGTCATTCACCCGGGCGCCCAGATAGTTGGCGATGGCACCGTCATAGGCCGCGGTGTGCTCGAAGGTTTTCACGGCAAAATCAAAGCGGGTAGCCTGATCCAGGCTGCGCTCATTGTTCCTGAGCAGATCGATAACCCGGTCATAGTCATCGGGATTGGTGACTACGGTCACGAACTTGTTGTTCTTGGCCGCGGCGCGCAGCATGGTGGGGCCGCCGATGTCGATGTTCTCGATGGCCGTCGGCAGGTCGCAGTCGGGGTTGGCAACGGTGGCCTCGAAGGGATAGAGATTCACCACCACCAGATCAATGGGTGGAATATCATGTTCGGCCATGACCTCGGCGTCCTGGTCGCGGCGAGCGAGGATGCCGCCATGGACCTTGGGATGCAGGGTCTTGACGCGCCCATCCATCATTTCCGGAAAACCGGTGTAGTCAGAAATTTCTGTGGCAGCAATGCCTTCGGATCTGAGCAGTTTAAAGGTGCCACCGGTAGAGAGAATTTCGATACCGAGTTCGTTCAGTGCCTGGGCAAAAGGCACAATGCCGGTCTTGTCGGACACGCTGAAAAGAGCGCGCCGCACGGCAGTCAGGTTGTCTGTTGTCATTGATTCAGCTTGTTGCGAGTTGTTAGGGCGAGTGGGTTTCAGGCGATGTGCGTTCGAATGCTGATATTGTGTGCTTGTCAGCACGCTGCATCGATTTACAACATGCCATAGTGTTTCAATTTGCTGCGAAGCGTACCACGGTTCAAACCGAGCATGATAGAAGCCTTGCTCTGGTTATTGCCGGTAAATTTCATCACGGCCTGCAGGAGTGGTTCTTCCACTTCCGACATGACCATCTGGTGCAGATTGCTAACCGGTTCGTTATCAATCTGGGAGAAGTAACGATCTAATGCTCTTTCAACTTCCGATCGCAGGCTACTGGATTTGGCTGTTGTTATTTCGGCTGACTCGGCAATTTCATATGTGCTCGTGGCAGCGGATTCTTCCAGTTTATTCATGCAGCGATGGCTCCCTCATCATTGGTTAGATTGTCAAAATAGGATTGGATATGGGCCAACTGTCCGGCGGCAGATTCGATACGATTGAACTCTGCCAGGGCCTCCCGGCTGCCTGCCAGCGGTTTCAGATAACCGATGACATGCTTGCGGGCATTCCAGACGCCAACTTTTTCCCCGTAAAAGTCATGCAACTTGCGCAGATGGCTCTGGATCAGTTGGCGCAGTTCCGCCAGGCCCAGTGCCGGGCCTTGCTGGCCAGTGGCGAGGAAGGTTTCGATTTCCTGAAAGATCCAGGGGCGGCCCTGGGCGGCGCGGCCAATCATCAGTCCGTCGGCACCGGTATGGGCCAGCACGCGGGCGGCCTTTTCCGGTGAATCGATATCGCCATTGGCAATAACCGGAATAGTGATGGCCTGCTTGATAGCAGCGATGGTGTCGTACTCCGCCTCTCCCTTGAAGCGGTCGGCACGGGTACGACCGTGTACTGACAGCAACTGCACACCGCAATCTTCGGCTATTTCCGCGATATGCACGCCATTGCGGCTCTCGGGGCACCAACCGGTGCGGATCTTCAGGCTTACCGGAATATCGATTGCAGCGACCACTGCCTCGAGAATGCTGCGCACCAGGGCTTCATCGCGGAGCAGGGCCGAACCGGCGGCTTTCTTCAGTACCTTTTTGGCAGGGCAGCCCATATTGATATCGATGGCATCGGCGCCGCGCTCGGAATTGAGGCGGGCAGCTTCGGCCATCATGTCAGGATTTGAGCCGGCAATCTGCACCACAACCGGGCTGTCAATATCCGGTTGAATGCGTTTGCGCTGATTGCGCTTGTTGTTCCACAACTCCTTGTTGCAGGTGAGCATTTCACCCACCGTCAGGCCAGCCCCGTACTGGCTGCACAATTCACGGAAGGGAGTATCACTCACGCCGACCATGGGAGCCAGAAACAGATTGTTCCTTAATCTATAGGGACCGATCGTTAGCATTTTAATGCTGCTTTTTTACCGATTTTTTGACGGCCGTAAATGATAGCCGGGAGGCAAAAACAGTTAAAGGCTTTTAACCGCTTTTGCCCGAATAATTCGCAAAGAATTGATCTGATTTGTGATGGCAGTGGCTTTTTCCTGGCTGTGTCTTTGCAGCGCAGCCGACTGTTGCCAATTACTGCTGCACAAGCGGGAAATTTGAACAGCGCTGGCAGTGAGGCTGCGGCGTCACGGACGGCGAAATGCCAGGGTGTAGTTCACCGCATCGTCACCAGGGTCCATGATTTCCAGTGCTACCTGAATTGGCGTGGCGGGGGGCAACAAACGTCGATTCTGCAGTGCCTCATCCAGATACTCTTGTGGGGCGAATTCACGCAGGGCAATGACAGAGTTGCTGGCGCTGTTAAAGCTCAACACCATGACAGGAAACTCCTGGGGAAAATTGGCATTGTTGCGAAACTCCACATTCACCGCCAGGGCATCACTGCGCTGGGGATGACTGCGAACCGACAGGTTGCTGCTCTGGATGGCATCTATCTGTGAGTACACTGGCAGTTCGCAGCCGCTCAGGGAGCAGGCCCATTCATACACTGGTCTCAGGCTGGCCTGCTGGCTGTAGCGGGGTAATTCCTGCCACAGATACTGCGAGGCCAGTCCCAGGGCCGCCAGCAGAGCCAGTAGTGTCCAGCCAAGGCGGCGGCCGAGCTGACGGCGCCGGCCCTCCAGAATTTCCACCGGCGTGGAGAATTCCCCCAGTACCTTCAGATTCTCCTCCGGAATAGCCTCCAGAGCCTCATCGTCCTCCAGTTCTGCTTGCAGGGCCCGGGCGCGGATGGCGGCCAGGGACTGATCCGGTGATTCCTGTTGCGGGTCGGCTGCGAATTCCTGCTGCGGGGCTTCGTCTGCATTGTCTTCCGTAGTACTGGCTTCGGTCTCCGGGCTCTCTGGCGCAACGCTACTGTCTTCTTCCGTGCTAATTACTTCAGTGCTCTTTGCCTCAGTGCTCTCTATCTCAGTGCTCTCTATCCCAGAGTTCTCTATCTCATAGCTCTCTATTTCAGAGTTCCCTGGCTCAGCACTCTCTACCCCGCTACCCGAGACCTCTGTACTCTCTGTCTCAACAAACTCTGTCGCTGCTTTTTCTTCCTCGCTACCAGCAGCGTCACTCTCTTCGGCTGCAGTAATTCCTGTCTCAGATTGATCGGCCTCATCTGTTTCTATCAGTACTGCCTCAGTTTGCGCTTGTGGCTCTGCATCGAGACTGCTTGCTGCATCGAAGTCGCCGTTTTGCCAAACCTCGGTGTCATCAGGCTGATGGTGACCGTCGGCCAGGTTTTCCAGCTCGTCCCTATCCCGGTTGGCCGTTTCCGTTTGTTCAGGCGGCCAGGCTGCTTCGCCCGGCAGTTCTGCAGCTTCGCCTTCTGGCCCCGGCTCCTGGGTCTGCCGCCAGGTTTCAGCGCTATCTCCATCCGGTTCGGTGCTTATAGCCTCGGCTGAGTCTGCTTCCGGCAGTTCTACATCCGGCTGCTCCTCCTGCCAGTCGCTGTCCAGCAGGGCTTGTTGAAAGTCCTCTTCCTCCAGGGCGGCGTTGAATTCTTCCTCCAGCGCCGCAGTATCTCTGGTCTCATCATTGCCGGTTTCGGAACTGTGTGCCGGATCTGCTATGCCGTGTTCTGAGCTGACTTCGTCGCTGCTGGTCTGACCGGGAGCTTCCCCGGAGGCGCCAGCGGGTGATAGTGGTTCGGGAGTTGCGAACAGTGGCGTTTCAATAGTGAAGCGGGCATGCAGGCGCAAATGTTCCGGTCGCTGCTCATCTGCAAAAGAGTCAGCGAAGGAGCTGGTAAAGGAGTCGGAAAAGGGCGCTGTTGGGCTTGCCGGTGACACTGACTCAGCTTCCGGCAACTCGTCTGGAGCTTGCCCTGAATCTTTTTCTGTTTCCTGCTCTGATTCCTGGTCTGACTCCTCAGCTGATTCCAACGCTTCACTCACGCTCAGTTCATCCCGGGCCTCAGTTTCTGTCGGCAAGTCTTCGCCGGGCTCTGGTGCTGCTGTTGCCAGTAAGGGCGATTCCTGATCCGGGCTTTCGGCAAATTCGTCCTGATGCTCCTGGTCTTGCGCGTCTCTTTCATCTGGCTCACCGGGCTCATCCAGCGCTTCTGACTCAGCCAATTCAGCCGGATCAGTCAGGCCAGCCAGTTCAGCGGCGTTCAAATTGTCTCTGCCCCGCTCGGCCTCGCCTGGTTCAGGCTCGATGGGGGCACTTTCCGGGGCCGCGTTGTCCGCAGCTATGGGGTCGGGCGAGGCTGGCTCATCAGTGAAGTCCGGTTCAATAAGGGCTTCGTCAGATTCATCGACACCGGCTGCCACCAGGGCCATGAAATCGGATTCCTCTGCGATATAGATCTCGCCGGCCTCGCTGTTATCAGGCGCGCTCTGTCCGGCTGCATCAATGAATGCTGAGGTCTGCTCCGGGGCAGGGTCGGTGGCAACGGCGGAAGATTCGGGCTGAATTTCTTCGCCGGTCAGTTTGAGACTGTCACCGCTGAGATCAGCTTCTGACTGCTCGGCCAGTGCGTCGCGCAGGGACTGCCGGGTAAGAAAGCGGGATGGATTGAAGAATTGCTCTGGAGACTGACTGACAAAGACCGATTCATTCTCACTGTCTGCCGGTTCGGGCTCTGTGTCGATGAAATTTTCCCGGGCGTCGAAGACCGTCAGGCAGGCGCCACAACGCACCCGGCCGGCCGCCGTCTCCAACAGCGACGGGCTGGTGTTGAAAGTGGATTCACAGGCAGGGCATTGTGTGACTCGCAGCGTCATGGCAAGGATTGTAGGAGAATGTGCGCTTCAGTTCACGCCTTGCGCACGCCATCCAGACGCACCCAGTCACCCTCGATGGCGGGTTCGGCCAGAGTGAACTGTCCGGTATAGGCCGCTGCCACTTCATCGATCTGGTTTTCCAGCAGGCCCGAGAGAATCAGATGACCGCCGGGTTTCAGCAAGTCGGCAAAATGCCCGGCCAGTTGCTGCAGCGGTGCCGCCAGAATATTGGCCAGCAGGACATCGGCCTGCAGCGACGGCAGGGCTTCGGGCAGGCAGGCATGTAATTGCTCCAGGCTGATGTTATTGCGCTGGCTGTTATCAATGGTCGCCAGAATGGCCTGCGGGTCATTATCCACAGCAATCACCTGTCTGGCCCCCAGGAGGGCAGCAGCAATGGCCAGTACTCCTGAGCCACAGCCATAGTCAATTACGTCCAGGCCTTGCAGGTCGGCCTGATCCAGCCATTCAAGACAGAGGCCGGTGGTGGGGTGAGTGCCGCTGCCAAAGGCCAGACCCGGGTCCATCATGATGGTTACTGCCTCGTCAGTCGGTGCCGCCTCCCAGGAAGGGCAGATCCACAGACGACGACCGAACTGCATGGGTTTGAAATCCTGCATCCAGCTTCGTTCCCAGGCCTGATCCTCGAGCTTTTCGATTTGCAGGGTTTCGCCGTTGAGAATTAGCGGATTTGTTTTGAGGGCGCCGAGGACGGTATCCAGGTCATGGTCGGCTTCAAACAGGGCCAGCAGAATGCTGAGATCCCATAAAGGTGTGCTACCTGGCTCTTCCTGAAAAACCGGCTGGTCTTCGGCATCGAGATAGCTGATGGAAACCGCGCCGGCCTCCAGCAACTGCTGCTCCAGGGGCTCAGCGTCGGCCGAGCGCACCCGGAGTGTCAGTTGCTGCCACATACTGCTCAGGAGTTGAGCTTGTTTTCGAGGTAGTGGATGTTGACGCCGCCCTTCTGGAACTCAGCGTCACGTACCAGATCCTGCTGCAGGGCAGTGTTGCTCTTGATGCCATCGATCAGCATTTCATCCAGGGCAATCTGCATGCGCGACAGGGCCTGCTTGCGGCTGCTGCCATGGCTGATCAGCTTGGCGATCAGGGAATCATAATAGGGCGGTACGCTGTAGCCACTGTAGAGGTGTGAATCAACACGGATGCCGGGCCCGCCGGGCGCATGAAACATTTTCACCAGACCGGGGCTGGGAATGAAAGTGTCCGGGTCTTCGGCATTGATGCGGCATTCGAAGGCATGACCATTGATGCTGATTTCGTCCTGGCTGACGCTGAGGCCGGCACCACCGGCGATACGCAACTGCTCCTTGACGATGTCCACACCGGTAACCATCTCCGTGACCGGGTGTTCCACCTGGACGCGCGTATTCATTTCAATGAAATAGAACTGCTCATCCTGGTAGAGGAACTCCAGAGTGCCAGCACCGCGGTACTTCATGTTCTGGCAGGCCTGGATACAGGTGGCTGCCACTTCCTCACGGATGGCATCGGGAATGCCGGGTGCCGGGGCTTCCTCCAGCACTTTCTGGTGGCGGCGCTGCAGGGAGCAGTCCCTGTCACCCAGATGTACGGCATTACCTTCGCCATCGCCGATTACCTGAATCTCCACGTGGCGAGGGTTCTCGAGGAATTTCTCCAGATACACAGTGCCATCACCGAAAAAGGACTTGGCCTCGGACTGGGTCACATAGATGGCCTTGAGCAGAGCAGCTTCGTTATGCACCACGCGCATGCCGCGACCACCGCCACCGGCGGCTGCCTTGATGATGACCGGATAACCGATTTCACGCGCCAGTTTCAGGGTGCGATCGGTATCGTCATCCAGCGGGCCATTGGAACCCGGTACGGTTGGTACGCCAGCTTCCCGCATGATTTCGATGGCTGAGACCTTGTCGCCCATTTTGCGAATAGTCTCGGCACGGGGGCCAATAAATATGAAGCCACTGTTCTCTACCTGTTCGGCAAAGTCGGCATTTTCAGACAGGAAACCGTAGCCGGGGTGCACGGCATCGGCATCGGTGACTTCCATGGCGCTGATGATGGCGGGAACATTGAGATAGCTTTCGGTGGGGCTGGGCGGGCCGATACAAACGGATTCATCGGAAAGGCGCACATGCATCAGGTCCTTGTCGGCAGTCGAGTGGACCGCCACTGTCTTGATGCCCAGCTCCTTGCAGGCCCGCAGCACCCGAAGTGCTATTTCGCCACGATTGGCGATGAGAATTTTATCTAGCATTGTTTGAAACCTGGTTAATCAATCAGACGATGGAGATCAGCGGTTGGTCAAATTCGACCGGTTCGCCGTCTTCCACCATGATGGCTTCAACAACACCGGCGTGATCCGCTTCGATCTGGTTCATCATCTTCATGGCTTCCACGATGCAAACAACATCACCGGCCTTGACGTGAGTACCCACTTCCACGAAAGGCGGCGAAGAGGGTGAGGGGGCGCGATAAAAAGTGCCCACCATGGGCGATTTGACTGCCTGGCCCTTGATGGCAGGAGTCGAGGCCGCGCCTTCGGCTGGCGCTGCTTCCGCTGCCGGCGCAGGCGCTGCCACGGGAGCTGGCGCAGGCGCTGCGGCCACCGTAGTGGTTACGGGTGCTGTGGAGGCGCGACTGATGCGTACGGCCTCTTCACCTTCCTTGATTTCAATTTCTGCGACATCGGAAGCTTCCAGCAACTCGATGAGCTTTTTTACCTTGCGTATATCCATAAATCTTCCCCGGATCTGTTGTAGCGTTCTGTGTCACTTTGGCGGTTGCCTGGGTGACGATTCAATGGGTTCAGGACTCCAGTCTGGCGATTGCCGCCTGCAGTGCCAGTTCATAGCCCTGTGCACCCAGCCCGACAATGCTGCCCACGGCGATATCGGCAAAATAGGACTTGTGCCGAAAGGGTTCGCGGGCGTGCAGATTGGACAGATGCACTTCAATGAAGGGCAGTTCGGTGGCGAGCATGGCATCGCGCAGGGCGATACTGGTATGGGTAAAACCTCCGAAGTTCACCAGAATGAAAGCGGTGCCGTCTTCCCGGGCCTGGTGCAATCGATCGATCAGTTCGCCTTCGCTATTGCTCTGCAAGTGGGAAAACTGGTGACCGGCGGCCCGGCAGGCTTCATCGAGGCGCTGATTAATGTCGTCAAGACTGTCGGAGCCATAAATATGGGGCTCCCGTTTGCCGAGCAGATTCAGGTTGGGTCCGTGCAGGGCGAGGAGTCTGGCCATGTTAGTTTCCGTTCTTGTGCGGCGAATTCCGGTTTTTCATACGTCGTTTCCCAAGGCGACGGCCAAAACTGGCCGAAAACAGTGGAAAACTGCTCATTAGCTCTATTTCGCGGCATTTTCTCAGAATTTAACGGGATTTTCACCCGTTTTTGCAGGTCAGGGCTGAAGTTCGACCTGTTGCTGTTGTGGCGGGTAACAAAAGCCCCATTCGGCGCAGCCCTGATACTCAATAATGAGAATATCGCCGGCAGCCGGAGCCCGGGGCAGGGTGAGCTCGGCGCTGACGGTATCGTAATAGGCCTCGATATCGCCGAAAAACTGATCGGTTTTGGGCAGACCTTCCGGCAACTCTGCGGTGAGGGTTCGGGGACTGCCGGAAGCAGCGGATTGCAGGCTGAAGGCGAAGGCATGGCGATAGAGATAGTGGCCGCTGGCGGGGTTCCAGGTAATGCGGAAGCGGTCTTCGGCCAGTTCACTGACAAACCAGGGAAATGCCTGATCCAAGGGCAGTGGCCGCGGGCGAGTGTCGCCCCCCAGCCCGCCCAGGGAGTTGCCCCCCAGTTGTGCCGCCAGGGGCAATGCCAGGCTGCAAAGCAACAGCAGGCTGAGAGTCTGGGACCAGTGTTTGAATGTCATGGCAGCAGGACCCGGTTTGATGGCTTGTTGTTTCGCGCTCAGGGCTTAATCCGACAGACGGTCAAAGACCAGGCAGGCATTGGTGCCACCAAAGCCAAAGCTGTTGGACATCACCCGTTTCAGGCCGGCATTGTCGATGCGCTCGCGCACAATGGGCAGGCCTTCGGCCAGGGGATCCAGATTTTCGATATTGGCCGAGGCGGCGATAAAGTCATGTTCCATCATCAACAAGGCGTAGATGGCTTCCTGTACCCCGGCAGCCCCCAGGCTGTGGCCACTCAATGACTTGGTGGAATTGATTCTGGGAACCTTGTCGCCAAACACTTCCCGAATGGCATTCAGTTCGGAGACGTCACCGGCTGGCGTGCTGGTGCCATGGGTATTGATGTAGTCCACTTCGCCTTCGAGTCCCTCGGTGGCCATGCGCATGGCACGGGCACCGCCTTCGCCGGACGGGGCGACCATGTCGTAGCCGTCGGAGGTGGCACTGTAGCCGGTCAGTTCGGCATAGATTTTGGCGCCGCGGGCCTGGGCTACTTCCAGAGCCTCGATTACCAGCATGCCGCCACCGCCCGCAATAACAAAGCCGTCGCGATCGGCATCGAAGGCGCGGGAGGCTTTGTCCGGGGTCTCGTTGTATTTGGTGGACAGGGCGCCCATGGCATCGAACATATGGGACATGGACCAGTGCTCGGATTCACCGCCTCCGGCGAAGACCCGGTCCTGCTTGCCCATCTGGATCAGCTCGGCGGCATTGCCTATGCAATGGGCACTGGTGGCACAGGCCGAGGAGATGGAATAGTTGACGCCCTTGATCTTGAAAGGCGTAGCCAGGCAGGCAGACACTGAACTGCTCATGGTGCGGGGAATGCGGTAGGGGCCCACACGGCGCATGCCTTTCTCGCGCAGAATATCGGTGGACTCCAACTGGTCTTCCGGCGAGCCGCCGCCGCTGCCGGCGACGATGCCGGTGCGGATATTGGAAATTTCTTCCTCGCTCAAGCCGGCATCGGCAATTGCTTCAGCCATGGCGATATAGCTATAGGCCGAGGCATCACCCATGAAGCGCAGGATTTTGCGATCGATCATCGCTTCAGTATCGATATTGACAGTGCCACTGACATGACTGCGCATGCCCACATCCACGTAGGACTGGTTATGGCTGATTCCGCTGCGCCCCTCACGCAGGGATTCCAGCACGGCTGCCTTGTCATTGCCCAGGCAGGAAACGATACCGATTCCGGTAACTACAACTCGTCGCATGGTTCCCCCATCCCTGTTTATTATTTGAATGCGTTTTCAGGTGTGAAAAGGCCTACTTTCAAGGCCTTGGTGGTGTAAATCTGTTTGCCGTCCACTGCTACAGTACCATCGGCAATGCCCATTACCAACTTGCGATCAATCACCCGGCTGATGGCAAGTTCATAGACCACCTTTTTCGCATCCGGAAGGATCTCGCCGGTAAATTTGACTTCGCCGGCCCCCAGGGCGCGGCCCTTGCCGGGATAACCACACCAGCCCAGATAGAAGCCCACCAGCTGCCAGAGGGCATCCAGGCCCAGGCAGCCTGGCATCACCGGGTCACCCGGGAAGTGGCAGTCGAAGAACCACAGGTCCGGCCGGATATCCAGTTCGGCGATCACCTGGCCACGACCGTATTCGCCGCCGTCGGAGGCAATATGGGTGATGCGGTCCAGCATCAACATTTCGTTTACCGGCAGTTTGGCATTGCCCGGACCAAAGAGTCTGCCATAGCCACATTCCACCAATTGCTCCATATCGTAGGAGCTCTGGGGAACGAAGTTTTCATTCCTTGCTTTCATATCACTCGTTATGCCCGGCGGGCCAGCTATTCAAGGGCTGCGAGTTTATCGTGACGGGGATAAATAATCGACCGCAAAATGCCGGAATGCCTCCAGTTTCGGTCAGTGTAATGCCCCCTGAAATGATTATTTGCTACCATTGCCGCCACCTTATTGACGGTATCCAGTATGCTCTATCCTGTAATTCTGGCCGGGGGCGTCGGTTCACGCCTGTGGCCTCTGTCCCGTGCCGCCCAACCCAAGCAATTTACCTGCTTTCCCGGGCAGCAGTATTCCCTGTTCCAGGCCACCCTGCAGCGCCTCGAAGGGCTGCCTGATCTGGCCGATCCCATTGTGGTCTGTAATGCCGAGCACCGCTTTCTGGTGGCTGAGCAATTGCGCCAGCTCGGACTGAGTTCGGCCCATATCATGCTGGAGCCGGTGGGCCGCAATACCGCCCCGGCGGTGGCCATGGCAGCGCACTGGGCACAGCAGCAGGATGCGGCCGCCCAATTGCTGGTATTGCCGGCCGATCATGCCATACGGGACACAACTGTTTTCCAGTCGGCAGTGAAGTCTGCGGCTGAACTGGCAGCCGGTGGCAAATTGCTGACTTTCGGAATAGTGCCAGGTAGCCCAGAAACAGGCTATGGCTATATCAAACGTGGTGAATCGCTTGCTGATGAAAATGCTTTCGAAGTAGCCCGGTTTGTGGAGAAGCCGGATCTGGAAACAGCGAAAAGCTATCTGGCCAGTGGCGATTATTTATGGAACAGCGGCATGTTCCTGTTCCGGGCCTCAGATTTTCTCGATGAACTGGGCAGCCATGCCGAAGACATTGCCAGCGCCTGTCATCAGGCCTTTGCCGGGCTTGTGAGTGATGAGGATTTTCTGCGCCTGCCCGAAGCTGAATTCGCCGCCTGTCGCAGTGATTCTATTGACTATGCAGTGATGGAGAAGACCGGTCGGGCGGCGGTGCTGCCTCTGGATGCCGGCTGGAGCGATCTGGGCGCCTGGGATGCCCTGTGGGAGGCAGCCGAGGCTGATGCGCAGGGCAATGTCTTCAGTGGTGATGTGCTCGCCAGTGAGGTGGAAAATTCCTATATCCAGGCTGGCTCCAGGCTGGTGGCGGCGGTGGGCCTGAAGGACAGTATCGTGGTGGAAACAGCCGATGCGGTACTGGTGGCTGACCGGCATCAGGCCCAGGCGGTGAAGAAGATCGTTGAACAATTGCAGCAGCAATCCCGGCCCGAGACCGAATTTCATACCCTGGTGCAGCGCCCCTGGGGCAGTTTTGAGAATCTCGGCAGCGGCAAGGGTTATCAGGTAAAACACATTATTGTGCATCCTGGTGCAGCGCTGTCCCTGCAAATGCACCATCATCGTGCAGAACACTGGACCGTCATACGGGGAACCGCCCGGGTACAGGTGGGCGATCAGGAATACGATTTGCATGGCAATGAATCCATATTCATTCCGCTCGGTAGCAAGCACCGGCTGGCCAATAACACGGATGAGCCGGTAGAGATTGTCGAAGTGCAAATCGGTGATTATCTGGGTGAGGATGATATCGTCAGATTCGAGGACCGCTACGGGCGCACCAGTTGAGTGCCATGGCTGGCCGGAATCTGTTCCATTAAATAGCAACTGGACCTGAACATGTCAGCAATCAAGAAATGCCTGTTTCCCGCCGCCGGCTACGGCACGCGTTTTCTTCCGGCCACCAAGGCCATGCCCAAGGAAATGCTGCCGATCGTGACCAAACCCCTGATTCAATACGGGGTCGAAGAAGCCATGAGTGCCGGTCTCACCGGTATGGCCATCGTCACCGGTCGCGGCAAGCGCGCCATCGAAGACCATTTCGACATCAGTTATGAACTGGAGCACCAGATCGCCGGCTCCTCCAAGGAGGCGCTGTTGGACGATACCCGCAAGATCATCGAGGAATGTACCTTCACCTATACCCGGCAGGTGGAGATGAAAGGCCTGGGCCACGCTATTCTGGTGGGCGGTGAACTGATCGGGAATGAGCCTTTCGCGGTGATCCTGGCAGATGACTATTGCGTCAACGAAGGTGGTGACACCGTGCTGGCGCAAATGGTCAAACTCTATGAAAAATATCAGTGCAGCATCGTCGCCATCGAGGAAGTGCCTGAAGACGAGGTCTACAAGTACGGCGTGATCGAGGGCGAGGAAGAGGAGCCAGGTGTCTATCGGCTCAGCAATATGGTGGAAAAACCCCCGGTGGAAGAGGCTCCCAGTAACCTGGCCATCATCGGCCGCTATATCCTGACTCCGGATATCCATGACCGGATTCGCAGCACCCCGCCGGGCAAGAATGGCGAAATGCAGATTACCGATGCCCTCATGGCCCAGGCCAAAGAAGGCCAGGTGATTGGCTACCGCTTCAAGGGTCGTCGCTTCGACTGTGGCAGTGTCGAGGGCTTTATTGAAGCCACCAACTACACCTATCAGCAACAAAACTCCTGACGGGAAATGTGATGAGCAACGAGATTAGCTGTTTCAAGGCCTATGACATACGCGGACGAATTCCGGATCAACTGAATGAGGATATCGCCTATCGTATAGGTCGAGCCTATGTGGAATACCTGGCACCCAAGACAGTGGTGGTGGGCTATGATATCCGCCTCACCAGCAGGCAACTCTGTGATGCCCTCAGCGAAGGCCTGACCGATGGCGGCGCCGATGTCATCAATATTGGTCAGTGTGGTACCGAGGAGATCTATTTCGCCACCTCGCACCTGGCCGTTGATGGTGGCATCGTCGTGACCGCCAGTCATAATCCCAAGGATTACAATGGCATGAAGCTGGTACGGGACAATTCCAAACCCATCAGTGGCGATACCGGCCTGACTGACATAAAGGCCCTGGCCGAAGCCAATGATTTTGCCGCAGTGAGCAACAAGGGCAAGGTCACTGAGCAGGACACCAAGGTTGCCTATATCGAACATCTGCTGACCTATGTGGATGTTAGCGCTCTGAAGCCCCTGAAGATTGTCTGCAATGCCGGCAACGGCGGTGCCGGTCCCGTAATCGATCTGCTGGAAGCCAGCCTGCCGGTGGAATTCATCAAGGTTCACCATGAGGCAGATGGCAATTTCCCCAATGGCGTGCCCAATCCTCTGCTGGAGGAAAATCGTGCCCCCACCATCGAGGCTATCCAGGCCCACGGTGCCGACCTGGGTATTGCCTGGGATGGTGATTTCGACCGCTGCTTTTTCTTCGATGCCAATGGCCGCTTTATCGAGGGCTATTATATTGTCGGTCTGCTGTCCCAGGCCTTCCTGGAAAAAGTGCCGGGCTCGAAAGTGGTCCATGACCCACGCCTGACCTGGAATACCATTGAAATCGCCAGAGAGTTTGGCGGTGAAGCGATTCAATGCAAAACCGGCCACGCCTTTATCAAGGAGCGCATGCGCCAGGAAGATGCCATCTATGGCGGCGAGATGAGCGCCCATCATTATTTTCGTGATTTCTTCTACTGCGACAGTGGCATGGTGCCCTGGTTGTTGGTGATTGAACTGATGTCAAAGCAAGGCAAGACTTTGGCAGAGTTGGTGGATGAGCGCATGGCGGCATTCCCGGCCAGTGGCGAGATCAACAATACCATCGCCGAGCCGGCGGCCCTGCTCAAGCAAATTGAACAGGACTATGCCACCGATGCCCAGAGCATCGATCATACCGATGGCCTGTCCATGTCCTTCGGCAACTGGCGCTTCAATCTGCGCATGTCCAATACTGAACCGGTGGTGCGCCTGAACGTGGAAACCCGCGGCGATGAGAAACTCATGCGTGAGAAAACCGCCGAATTGCTGGCCCGGATCAAGAGCTGAGGTGTGCGGGCCTGGCTGATAGGGGCTGGCTAATGCCGTATGGCATCGACAATCGTCTGTTTGTTTATGGCACGCTGGCGCCAGGCGCCAGCAATGCCCATGTGTTGGCTGGCCTGCAGGGTCAGTGGCAACGAGCCTGGGTGCGGGGCCGCTGCTATCCCGAAGGTTGTGCTGCCAGTTTTGGTTATCCGGCCCTGTTTCTGGCCGGTGGGGATGAGCCAGATGCCGAACTGGTAGAAGGATTGCTGTTCAGCAGTGCTGACTTGCCACAGCACTGGCCGCGGCTGGATGCCTTCGAAGGGGAAGCCTACCGGCGGGTGACTGCCAGGCTCTGTCTTGAAGGCGGCGAAGGTCTTGAGGCCTGGGTCTATGAAGTCAAAAACTCGGGCAATGAAAACGCAGGGAAGTAAAAACAAAGGGAAGTAAAAATAAAGGCAAGCAAGAACAAGGGAGATGAATATGGAACAGATCAGTTGGGATGACTTCCAGAAAGTGGAGATCCGGGTGGGCACCATTGTGGAAGTGGAAGAATTCCCCGAGGCCCGTAACCCGGCCTGGAAGCTAAGTGTTGATTTCGGTCCCGAATTGGGGGTGCGTAAATCCAGTGCCCAGATCACCGATCTCTACAGTCGTGATGATCTGCTGGGCCGGCAGGTAGTGGCTGTGGTGAATTTCCCGCCCAAGCAGATCGGTCCCATGATGTCGGAATGCCTGGTGACCGGATTTCACCGGGAAGACAATGCGGTGGTATTGGCGATGCCGGAACGGGCAGTGCCCAACGGGGCGCGTCTGGCTTGAGTGGCGCCCGTCTCAGGCGCCTTGCCAGACCATTTCCAGGCTGTGCTCGTCGGCATTGCTTTGCGCAAAGCCGCAGCGACGGTGAAACTCCACCGCCGGGTTTGTCTTCAGTACCCTCAGGAACACCGCCTGTTGCTGGCGGCGGGCGCTGGCCTTGATGTGGTTCATCATCAGCCGTCCATAGCCCTGACCCTGGCAATCAGGTTCCACCAGGATCATTTCCAGTAACAGTGAGCCGGTATTGGGGCGCAGGTAGTAGCAGCCCAGACGTTGTCCGCAGCCCTGCAGTATCTGGAAACCGCGGGCCGGCAGGCTGGTGACAAAACCTTCCCGCTGCAGGCGTTCTTCCCAGCCCCAGGCAGCATCGATGTATTCCTGCATGGTCAGTCGAAAGAGCTCGAACAGCCATTGCTCATCCTCAGTACATCCCTGACGAAACTGTACTGCCGAGTGAGTCACACCCTCACCCCGTCATTGATCGGATGTCCCGTTACTGCTGTGCAGGGGACGTTTCCATTTAAGCTTTTTCTCTACCGCATGGATCAGCATGCCAGCCAGGTCCTTGCCACTGTTTCCTTCCACATGCTGCAGGTTAGGTACCGCATTGATATTGAGTACCAGTGGGCCGCGGCTGGATCGGATCATGTCGACACCGGCGACCTTGAGACCGATGGCCTTGGCGGCTCGTACAGCCATGCGCTTTTCAGCGGCAGACAGTTTGGTTGCCTTGGTGACCCGGCCACGCTGCAAATTGGCGCCGTATTCATCCAGAAAGGAATTGCTCTCATTGCCGGCCACGGCCTTGCCGTCTATTACCAGCACGCGAATATCCTGGCCGCCGGCCTCCTTGATGTATTCCTGAATCAGCATATTGGCATTGATGGACTTGAATGCCTCGATGACAGATTCCACAAACTGGTTCGAGTCAGCCAGCATGACGCCGTCACCCTTGGCGCCCTGGATCAGTTTGATCACCAGGGGGACGCCTTCCACCATGTCCACCAGGTCAGCCACATCGGCCGGAGTATTGGCGGCGGCACTGGCAGGCATGGGAATGCCATGATTGAGCAGGGTCTGCATGGAATGCAGGCGATCGCGGGTGCGGGCAATGGCCTCGGAAGAATTCAGACTGAAGATGCCGATGGATTCAAACTGCCGCAGAAGGGCACAACCGAACAGGTTAATATCGGCCTTGATGCGGGGAATGACAGCGTCGAAGTCATTGAGTGTGCGGCCGCGACCGAAGTGAATTTCGGGGTTGTCCGCATCCAGCTTCATATAGCACTGCTTTATATCGATAAAGTGAATTTCATGCCCCCTTTCCTCTGCCGCCTCAATGATGCGGCGATTGCTGTAGAGGCGGGGGTTGCTGGCCAGTAAACCGATCTTCAGGCCTTCGACACCGTGGGCCGACTGGCCATAGAGTTTTTCCACGGCAGCCTTATTGATGTCACCACAGAGTAATTTTGCCGAGGGATCAACCAGAATGCGGTTAATCATGGCAGCCCGGCCCAGCAGCATGCGATAGCCCATGGAATCGCGATTGGCCAGGGTAACCTCGGTCTTCCATTGTTGGCCGGAAAGCTCCAGGGTGGTCTCAATGACATAGCGCTTTTCTGCTACACCGCTGGAACTCTTCACCATGCGCCGGTCTACCACTTCTGATTCGCAGCGCACGATAACCTTGCGGTTGTGCTGGATCGGGTGCAGCTCGTAGCTGACCATGGAGACGCCGCCGCGCTTGAAGCCGCGAATATTGAAGGCATGCAGGGAAGAGGTCTTGGCGCCGGAGTCCACCCGGGCCTTGATGGCGGGAATGCTCAAGTCGGGAAAGCCGCACCATTCCTCACTGCCAACGATAATCCGTTCGTCGTTTGTCTTGTTCATGTCAGGAAGTGTCCCATTGCCTGATCTGCTGGATCAAGCCGGCGCTGGAGCCATCCAGGCCGGCAGAATTGTTGTCATCGTCCAGCGCGCTGAACAGTGATTTGGATAACTGCTTGCCCAACTCGACTCCCCACTGGTCAAAAGCATTGATTCCCCAGATCACACTTTGCACATAGACCTTGTGTTCATACAGTGCAATCAGGCTTCCCAGATTGTGAGGGTTGAGTTCATCGAGTAACAGGGTATTGCTGGGCTTGTTGCCGGGTAGCTGTTTGTGAGGGTCCTGCTCGTCGGGAGTGCCCTGCATCAGGGCCAGGGACTGGCTCAGGCAATTGGACAGCAAATGCCGATGGGCCTCGCCGGCTTCATCAACGCCGGCTCTGGCGGTGGCGATAAAATCCACGGGTATGAACTCGCGCCCCTGATGGAGCAACTGGAAATAGGAGTGCTGACCATTAGTGCCCACGGTACCCCACAACACCTCACCGGTATTGCTGTCTACCGGATTACCGGCCCGGTCCACGCGCTTGCCCAGGCTTTCCATATAGAGCTGCTGCAGAAAGCTGGGAAATTGTTCCAGAGGCTGGCAGTAGGGCACCACGGCGCTGCTATGGGCATTGAAGAAACCGGTATACCACACCGTTAGCAGCCCCATCAGCACGGGCATGTTCTGCCGCAGTTCTGCGCCGCGAAAATGCTGGTCCATGGCGTGGGCACCGGCCAGCAAAGCCCGGAAGTTGTCCATGCCGATTGCCAGGGCGATGGGCAGGCCGATGGCGGACCAGAGGGAATAGCGGCCACCCACCCAGTCCCACATGGGAAAAAGATTATCCGGGTCAATGCCAAATGCCGTCGCTGCCTCCAGGTTTGTGCTGATGGCAACAAAATGTTTGGCGATGGCGGCTTCATCTGCGGCACTATTCAAAAACCAGCGTCGTGCCGCGGCCGCATTCTGGTGGGTTTCCAGGGTAGTGAAGGATTTCGAGGCGATGATAAACAGAGTGGTTTCCGGGTCCAGTCCGGCCAGGGTCTGCCTGAGGTGAACCGGATCCACATTGGAAACAAAATGCACTGCCACATGGCCGCTGCCATAAGCCTTGAGTGCCTGGGTCACCATGGCCGGGCCCAGGTCGGAACCACCGATACCAATATTGACCACGGCTTTAATGGCCTTGCCGCTGAAACCTCGCCACTGCTGGCTGTGCACTGCCGCGACAAACTGCGCCATTTTGTCCAGCGCCGCCGCAACCTCGGGGTGCGAGCTGCTCCCGGCAGGCTCGCGCAGAGCGACATGCAGTGCGGGCCGATGTTCGGTGTTGTTAATGGCTTCGCCACGGAACATGGCGTCGATGGCAGCCGGCAGTTCGCGGGCCTCGGCCAGGGCAAGCAGGGCTTCCAGGCTGGCCTGATCGAGGATGTTTTTGGAGTAGTCCAGCAGCAGATTTCCCTGCCTGAGGGAGAAATCCTGAAATCGCTGCGGCTCATCAAATAATCGCCGCAGCTGAAACTGCTCAGCAGTAAAACGTCTGGCCTGGTCCGACAGGGTCTGCCAGGCAGCAAGATCAGTCAGGCCACTCATTGACTACTCGTGTGCCGCCTCAAGATTGTCTGGCCCTGTACCGGGTGTTGACCCGGAGGCAGTCGACCGCGTTTTCTTCGGCTTGCGAAACAGGGCCAGCCAACCGTCTTTCCTGACGATGTCATAGCAATCCCGGAATGGCCGGTAATGCTGGATGACGATGTTGTTGCTGTAATCCTGTTCGCCAAAATTATCCGGCACGCGTTCTTTGGGGTAGTAGGCGGTGCCGAACAGATAGTCGAGAAAATTGAATTCGGCAGAGAAATTCTTGTCGATGGCCTCCGGATGATTGGAGTGATGCCAGCGATGAAACTTGGGATTGCTCATGAAATAGCCGAGCCAGTGGGGATCGCGGATATTGCCATGGCCATAGCGCCCCCAGAAATCCCGAAACGAGATGTAGAGAAAGGTCAGGCCCGGATCTGGCTGGAAATAGGTCACCAGAACAAGATAGGGCAGGGCAAACAGGGTCTTGTCGAATATATGAAAGCGGCTGGTGGAAAAGGAATCCAGGGTCAGCGAGCTGTGGTGCACCCGATGAAACTGCCAAAACAGGGGCACCTTGTGGCTGAGATAATGGGCGCCATAGAAAGTCACATGGCCCATCAGCAGCAGGGCGATAAAACTGGCCCACAGTGGGGCGCCGTTGAGTGCGCCCTGCAGCGGCAGGCTCTGACCACCATTGGCCTGGGCATAGGCGGCCACCCAGGCAAAAAACACCCCGTTGAGGAAGGTCCATAACTGCAGGGGATGGTAGGTGTGGATCAGGTCATTGATGATGCCGGGACGCAGGAATTTCTGGCCTTTCAGGGGAAACAGGCGTTCCACCACCGGAATCATCCAGATCCAGCCATAGAGGGTCAGTGCCCTTAATACTTCCTGGGTCGTCTCATTCATACTGCTTCGTTCATACTGGCCTGATTGCGCCCGACAGCGAATTTATCCTCCAACTGTAGCAAATACGGGCCAAAACGGCACCAAGTTAGTATGCTTGGCAGGCGCCGAAGCAAGGCAGGGAGCAGGCATGAAAAGCAGCAATTTCGGATACATACCGGCACTGGACCATTTGCGTGGTTTTGCTGCCCTGCTGGTGCTGTTCTTCCATGGGGCCCATTTCATTTCCCATGACATTATTCATGGTGGGCCCTATGATCCGGCCAACTGGCCCCTGGCCTCCAATCCCCTGACGGCGCTGGCCATTGAAGGGCACACGGCAGTTTCCCTGTTTTTTGTGCTCTCCGGCTTTGTCTTTACCGTTGGTGCGCTGCACAAGAAGCTGGAATTTGTCGGCTTCTTCAGAAACCGCTTGCTGCGAACCTACCCCCTGTTCCTGTTTTTCCTGCTGCTGGGGGTGATTTTCTACCCTGAAAACCTGTCCCTGCCGGCAATGCTGCAATCCCTGTTTTTCATGGCCAACAGCACTAGCGCCTTCAATGGCGGGCCCTTCAGTTTCGTGTTCTGGTCCATCGCCGTGGAGTGGCAGTTTTATCTGCTGTTTCCTTTTTTGTTGCTGGCCCTGCAGCGCTGGGGCTGGTGGACCCTGCTGTTGCTATTGCTGCTGATGCTGGGGGTTCGCAGCCTGGCATTTATTGAGGGGGCGGACATGCTGCGCATCAGCTACTGGTCAATCCTGGGGCGCCTGGATCAGTTCCTGCTGGGTATGCTGGCGGGCGTCTTCTATCGGCGTCGCTATCACCCGGGTCGCCGC
>JALEHB010000221.1 GCA_022763285.1 Pseudomonadales bacterium
CAGTGACACAGAGATCGTCAATCTGCGTGTGAATGTGCATGCCCGGCGTCAGGATTTCGATCTGCCGCAAATTGAGCAACAGCCCGGCAATGAGATTGCGCCCGTCAGGGTCTTTGGTTGTGAGTCTGCGGTTAACGTGCGCGAACGTGATTCACTGGCGGTGGATGAGTTACTTGCAGGGCCTCTGATCATTACTGAATATGCGGCCACCACCTATGTGGCGCCAGGTTGGCAGCTGTATCGTGATGCGATTGGCAATTTACGCTTGCAACGCTGCCAGTGATAAACAGGAATCTGCGTGCCAGTGAGTTTACAGGGTAAATTTTCTGGTGATATAAGAAATTTCACAAAGGGGGCGGGCGAATGAATCCCGCAGGCGCTATGCTCCGTAGTTGCAACAGGAGAAGCCGCCATGTGCCGCCAGCTATCACGGAAGTATTTCCGGGGAATTGTTAGCTGTGGAAAATAGGTTGATCGACTGAAATGCAAGCCGCCGTCAGCAAAATGACAAAACTGGGTCTGCTGGGGATCTTCATGACCCTGGCCTTGCCGCTCTGGGCCCAATCCGATCCGGCGGATGAAACCGGCAGTGATGCCTCCGAGTCTGAACCCGTGCAACTGCGTGATCGCAGTCGCATACTCTATATCGATGTTCCGGTACCGCTGATTCCCGGTCAGGAACCGGAATTTCCCGAAGCCCAATTCACCAGTCCCGCAGCGCAATCGGCAGAGTTTCAGGACCAGGCCCAGGTCATTGCAGACTATGCCCGGGCAATCAGCGACATTGAACGGCAGGGCGGAGCCTGGGACCAGATGCTGGTGGAGGAATTAACGGCACTTGGCGCCTTGCAGCAGCAACAGGGTCAGCATCTTCAGGCAACCGAGACCCTGACCAGGGCCCTGCATGTTAATCGTATTAACAGTGGCTTACATGCCATCGATCAGGTGCCGGTGGTCGAGCAATTAGTCGAAAGCTACCTGGCGCTTGGCGACTGGGCCAATGTCGACCTGTATCAGAATTACCTCTATTACGTGCAACACCGGGCCTATGGTGGCAATGATCCCCGTCTGATCCCGGTGCTGAATACCCTTGGCCTGTGGAATATCGAAGCCTTCAATCTGGGTTTCGGTGAGCCCCTGGGAATTCGTCTCAGTACTGCCCAGTTACTGTTTGCCTCGGCGGCGCGCATGGTTGGCACATATTTTGGATCGGAAGATGAGCGGCTGGTGCCCTATTTGCGCAATATTGCCAAATCCGCCTATCTGGTTTCCCAGTATCCGGACTACATGCGCGAGGTAGACGGGCCCGAATACCGGGCCAGTCAGCAGGATTTCGGGCGGCAGCTGGGCTTCGATCGCCTGCGCAATCCCCGTGGTTTCGGTGCCGGTCGCGAGGCCTTGCTGGAGGTGGTGGAATACTTTCAGGTTCAGCCAGGGGCAGAGTATGAGCTGGCCGAGGCAGTGGCCAACCTGGCGGACTGGAATCTGATCTTCGAGCGTTATCGCCGCGCTGAGGAACTCTATGGCGAGGCGTGGAATATTCTCGCCGCGCAGGAAAATAGTGAGGAACTTATTGAGCGTTTATTTGGTCAAGTAATACCCATACCCACGTTTGCACACCTGCCTACCAATCTGTTGCTGGGTGCATCGGACAGTCAGGACAAGCTGGGATTGCACCATGACTATGCAGATGTGCGTATGGATGTGGGCCAGGATGGTGCGCCGCGACGAGTCGAGGTGATTACCGAAGAAAACGAGGCCAATGACAGGCAATTGTCACGCCTGCGACGGGAAGTGCGTGATACCGTCTTTCGTCCGCTTATCGTTGACGGCGAAATTCGAGAAAGCAGCGGGCATGTTTTTCGCTATCGCTACTGGTTTTGAGCGCGGCTGTCCCTGGGGACTGGCCATTGTCGGGCGCAGTGAAACTGTCCGGCAACGATTGTAGTACTAATAGTAATAACTTAGCGTTAGCATCAAGGCATGTTTGCCAGTCATGCCGCGCACCAGGCAGCCTGGAACACATCGGCACAGGCCGGAACAAAAGGACCGGCGCATTCAGGCGCGATTAAGCGCCTGCCCCGTACAGTGCAGGATGGCCCGTGGAGCGAGCGCAGTAAAACACGGCTCCGGCGCCGAAATTTGGCTTTATTGCCATGATATGTCGTTAAAATTCATGATTCTGTGGGTAATATCCCATGCAGGGATCGCCAGACAGACTCCGGTGAGGCCTTTATGAGAACCGCTTCAGACAAGATCCAATACGCTGTCCAGACCGGCCTGGGTAAAAAGGCTGGCCGTCTGCTTGTGCTCAGCGCCCTGAGCACGGTGCTTTGGGCCTGCGAGTCCACCAGCCAGAGCTCCTCCAGCAGCAGTATGCCGTCCATGCCTTCGGCCAGTTCCTCATCCAGCAGTTCCAGCAGTTCGCCGGCCATGCCGTCTTCGAGTTCTTCCTCCAGCAGTAGCTCCAGCAGCCTGCCATCGCCCAGCTCAAGCTCCTCCAGTTCCTCGTCGAGCCTGCCCTCGGCCAGTTCCAGCAGTTCTGCCGGTTCTCCCCAGCCCAGTATCAGTAGCAGTTCCTCGTCCGGGAGCCAGAGCAGCAGTCCCTCGTCGCGGAATGGCTCATTTCCCAGTGATAGTGGGTCCAGCCAGGGTCAAAGCTCCACTTCGGCCGGCTCCAGCCAGTCCAATTCGGGAAATTCTCCCACCCAGTCTGCAGGTTCCCAATCTCGTCTGCCTACAGACGGAAATAGCGGTTCAAGTGGGAGAGATACCTCAACAGGAGACCTAGGTACCGGCCAAAGTGGGGATTCAGGTGAATTAAATGGCATTTCCAGGTCATCTGGTGGGGATTATAGCCTCGACACCCTGCCAGGCGGTGGCCTGAATCGGGGCGACAGCGGTAATAGAGGAGACAGCAGCAATAATAGTGCTGGCAATAACAACAGCAGCACCACCGGCACCGGTGGCAGCACTGCCAGCAGCCCCGCTCAGAACGGCAGCTCGCAGCAGCCGGGTGGCACTGGCGCCATGACCGCAGCCGAGCGCACAGCCGCTCTGGATGAAGCCCTGCAGCGGGGTTATGAAACCTTTGATGGCTTCATCCTGGGAGAAAGATCCCGGGCCCAGCAGGAAAGCAACCAGGCCGGTAGCATGGAGATTCCTGGCGAAGATTCCGGCAGTCGGGGTGGCATTGGCGGCAATGCCGGCCAGCCCCAGATTCTGAATGAGGGCGGCGCCACTGTCCCTGGCGGGGTGATTGCCGCCAGCCAGCCCGTGGTTTCTTCTTCGGCTCCGGCTGAAACCTTTCCGCCACCGGAGGATATTCCCAGTGGCCGGGATGACGATGTGGTGGCCCGCCAGATTCGGGAAGCGGCCATGACCGAGCCGGACCCCGAATTACGGGAAGCCCTGTGGGAAGAGTATCGAAACTATACTGGCCTCAGTGCAGACCAGTAGAGCGAAGCGTGCAAGAGTATTTGCGTTAATGCATTTGGTGAAGGAGTAAGGTGAAGCATATGTTGAGAGCAAGCAGACAGGTTTTCAGTCTCATGCTGTTGGCCATTCTGGCCACGGCCTGTTCGACGCATACCGTCAAGACCACAACCTATACTCCGGTGATTCAAAGTAGCGAAAACATTCCGGAAGAGTTGCTGCTCGATGTGGGAGTCTCCATTTTCGATCCGGGCCTGGATGAGGTGGAAGATGCCGACGAGGAAGTGACCAATGGTCAGATTCGCGTGGCTGAATCCCGCTACGCCCCCTACCTGCTGGCCAGCACCCTGCAGCGATCAGGCAACTGGGGCATCGTGCGGGTGATGCCCAATGATTCCAGCCCTATGGATGTACAGGTAGATGCCACCATTCTGCGTTCCAATGGCGAGGCCATGGTAGTGCGGGTGGATGTCAGCGACTCCACCGGTCGGCAGTGGTACAGCAAGGAATACGAAGAAGTCATCAGCCAGTTCAGTTATGACCCGGCACAGCGGCAGCAGAATGATCCTTTTCAGGTGTTGTACAACAATATCGCCAATGATCTGCTCGCCTGGCGCCAGCGCAATCTGGACAGCCAGCGCATCCTGGCCATTCGCACGGTTTCGGAAATGCTGTTTGCCCAGCGTTTTTCCGAGCAGGCCTTTGACGATTACCTGACCAGGGATAGAGATGGTCATTACCAGATTGCCTCGTTGCCGGCAGAGAATGATCCGTTGTTGCAGCGCATTCGCCAGATCCGTGAACGTGACTTCATGTTTATCGATACGGTGCAGGACTACTACGCCACCTTTACCCGGCAGATGCGTCTGCCCTATGACTCCTGGCGCGAGCAGAGCTATCACGAAACCATTGCCCTGCGGGAATTGCGCGATTCTGCCCGACGCCGGTTCATTGCCGGTACAGCGGCGGTGATTGGCGGACTGGCAGCCGCCACCAGTGGTGGAAACTACGCCACCCAGGCCGGTGGTGCCGTGGGTGTTGGTGCCGGTGCCTATCTGATCAAGAGTGGCTTCGACAAACAGGCCGAAGCACGCATGCATATGGAGTCCCTCGAAGAGCTGGGCCAGTCACTGGAAAACGAGGTGGCCCCGCGCGTTATCAATCTGGAAGATCGCACAATCACGCTCACCGGTACTGTCGAAGAGCAGTATTCACAGTGGCGTGAAATCCTGGCAGATATCTATGCTGCAGAGATGGGCGAGTCCTGGCAGTAATCGAGTCCGTCAAAACCTATGTCAGAACGAGAAGTTGAAAATGCCGCAGAGGCAGCAGGCAATGCTGACGATCTGCCGCTGAATCCCCCGCCCGCCAGCCCCAGAAATCAGCCCCCGGTCTGGTTGTGGATCGGTGTGGGCGTGTTGGCGGTGCTGGCCCTGTTTGTGGTGTTTGTCCTGCCGGGCATTGTCAGTGAGTACGAATTGCCCCTGGAAAGAAGAATAGAAACACCCCTTGCTACACCGGCCACCTCTGGTCAGCCCGAAGCACCGGCGGTGTCCCCTTTCGAGGAAGCGCAGCGTGCCAACCAGCGCAAACAAGCCCAGGATGTGCTGGCTGAATTGTTGGAAAACCAGAATGAACTGGATGGCCTGGAAGTCACCGCCTGGGCCGATTCGCAGTATCAGGCAGCCCTGGAGCAGGCCAGCAGTGGTGACGAGGCCTACCGGGCCCAGGAATTCCTGCAGGCCACCACGGCATACAGTGAGGCCAGGGATGAGCTACAGGCCTTGCTGGAGTCAGTACCCCAGGTACAACAGCGACTGCTCGAGGAAGGTAATGAGGCCCTGGCAGCAGGGGACAGCACAGTGGCTGAGGATCGTTTCTCCCTGGCCCGGCTGCTGGACCCGCAAAGTGAAGCTGCCGGTATTGGATTGCAACGGGCGCGCAGCCTTGATGAAGTCCTGGCTTTGATTGAACAGGCCGAAGACCTGGCCGAGATTGGTGAGCTGCGTGAAGCGCGCCAGATCTACAGCCAGATTCAGGCCCTGGACAGCTATAACGAAACTGCCATAGCGCGCATCCCGGAGCTGGATGCCGCCATCGCCCAGGCCGAGTTTTCACGCATTATGTCCGAGGGCTACGCCCGGCTGGAACAGGGCCAGCCTGAGCAGGCAATTACCGCCTTTGAACAGGCAGCAGCGCTGGGAGTCAATGAAGAACAGGCCAGGGCAGCCATCCTGCAGACCGAGACCGAAGTGGCCAATGCCCGTATCAATGCGGCAAGACAACGCATCGAGACAGCCGAAGCGGATGAGCAGTGGCAAACAGCAGTGGATGAATATGATGAAGTGCTGGCTATTGATCCGAACCTGACCTTTGCCTTCAGTGGTCGCGAGTATGCAGAGAAACGGGCGCTTCTGGATCAGTTACTGGTCACTGCCATCAACAATCCGGAACGCTTCGCTGACGAAGGTGTTTTTCAGGAAACAGTGGATGTGTATTACACCGGCCGCGATATTGAAAACCCCGGACCAAGGCTTCAAGGGCAGCTCGATGAATTGCAGGTCCTGCTGGAAAATTCCCAGGTGCCCGTCGAGGTCACCCTGGTTTCTGACAATCTCACTGAGGTGACCCTGCTGCGTGAAGCCGAACTCGGGCTGTTTGAACAAACCAGCGTGTCGCTCAAGCCTGGCCGCTATGTGGCCATCGGCCGCCGTGCCGGTTATCGCGAAGTGCGTGAGGAATTTGTGGTGGGTTTCGGTCAGACCCCGGAACGGGTAGTGGTGCAATGTGAAGAACGCGTTGTCGCGACGAGCAGGTAAGCAGAAAATGGCCGAACGCGAAGACGACAACAAAATCGATCATGGGGCAACTGACCCCATTGTCCCAATTGATTTTACGCCGCAGGAAGAAACCACGCGGCACTTCAGTTATCAATTCCGCTGGCTACACCTGATACTGGCGACCGCCTCCATCTTTGTTGCAGTCGCTGTCTGGTTCGTGCTGACAGCGCGCTCTGTGGCCATTCAGGTTGAGCCGATCACCGCCGGGATCGAAATCGAGGGCGGACTGCATTTCCAGCTTGGCCAGCGTTACCTGATTCGTACCGGCTCCTATGACCTGCGCCTGAGCAACCCGGGCTATCACGATTCCAATACCCAGCTTCTGGTGGATTCCCGGCAGAACCAGATTCACAATTTTGAAATGCGCAAACTGCCGGGCCTGGTAAGCATCGACAGTGAAGGGCTGACCGGAGCGCGTGCACAGATCGATGGTGTCGATGTAGGCGTCACCCCCTTGAGGGACATCCCGGTAGAACCGGGCCAGCATAATCTGACCCTGACCATGGATCGCTATCTGAATCATAGTCAGACCATCGACATTGAAGGGCGGGAGGTGCAGCAGAGTTTCAGTGCCGAATTGCAACCGGCCTGGGCGGTGGTGAATTTCAGTACCAGCCCGGCCGGGGCGGAAGTACTGGTGGATGGTGAGTTGATGGGTAGCACACCGCTGGCTGCCGAGATCCTGCAGGGCAGCCACGAAGTCACCCTGAAACTGGCAGGCCACAAGGCCTGGCAGGATGAGCTGGATGTGATTGCTGGCGAAGATTTTTCCCTGCCTGCGGTGGCGTTGGAGCCGGCGGATGGCCTGGTGTTTCTGCAAAGCAACCCCAGCGGCGCCAGTGTCACCGTCAGTGGTGAATTCAAGGGTTTGACTCCCCTTGAAGTTGCCCTGGCACCCGGCCAGAGCCATGAACTGACGTTTTTCAAGAGCGGCTATGAGTCCATCAAGCGCAGCATTCGCACCGAAGCGGACCAGGAAACGGAATTGCGGGTAGCACTCGAGCCGGTGACGGCGGCGGTGCAGATTGCCGTAGAACCCAATGATGCCGAACTCTACATCAATGGTGAACTACGGGGGCCGGCCAATCAGACCATCGAATTGATGGCGGTAAGTCAGCAACTGGAAATACGCCGCGACGGCTATGTGCCCTATGTGACCGAGTTTACTGCTCGCCCGGGTCTGGACCAGCGTATTGAGGTGAATCTGAAATCCCTGGAGCAGGCCCGACTGGAGCAGATCGAACCGGTGATAAGCACGGCCGCCGGCCAGCAACTCAAACTGTTTTATCCCGGCGCCTTCACCATGGGTGCATCCCGCCGTGAGCCGGGACGCCGCGCCAACGAAACTCTGCGCGATATTCAGCTTGAAAAGCCTTTCTATCTGGCCGAGCGGGAAGTCACCAATGCCGAGTTCCGCCTGTTCGAACCCGAACATAATTCCGGCACCGTGGCAGGGCTGACTCTGAACAACGAAGCCCAGCCGGTGGTACGGGTGAGCTGGACCCAGGCGGCCCTGTATTGCAACTGGCTCAGTGAGCAGGAATCACTGCCCCTGTTCTATCAGGTCAGCGATGGCCAGATTACCGGCATCAACCCTGAAGCCACCGGCTATCGATTGCCCACCGAGGCTGAATGGGCCTGGGTGGCGCGCACCGACGGCAGTGGCAATGTACTCAAATACAGTTGGGGTGATGCGCTGCCTCCGCCGGAAAACGCCGGCAACTTCGGAGACGTCACCGCTCGCAATTATCTGGGTGAGGTGATGTTCGACTACGACGATGGTGTGTTCGCCACCGCAGCGGTCGCCTCCTACGCACCCAATTACCATGGCATCTATGACCTGGCTGGTAATGTGGCGGAGTGGGTCCATGATTTCTACGGATCGGTGGGCAGCTTCGGCGGCGTGGAAGTGGATCCTCTGGGGCCCGCCAATGGAGAATTTCACACCATTCGTGGCAGTAGCTGGGCCCATGGTGCAATCACCGAGATGCGCCTGTCGTTCCGCGATTTCGGCGCCGAGCCACGAGACGACCTGGGCTTTCGAATCGCCCGCTATCTGGAATAAGCCATGCGTTGTGCCATCCTGATTCTGATGAGTTTGCTTGCTCTGCCCCTGGCAGCGCAGGAAGTCAGCGCCGAGCAGAATGAAACCGATCAGGCGCAAACCGATGCGGCAGAGTCAGAACTGATTCTCGACGACTCAGAAGCTGAAGATGAAGACGAGGAAGAGTCGCCCGAACGTTTTATTCCCACCGAGGAAATCTCCCAGGATCTCGGGGTGGCATTCCCGGTTGATATCTAGATCCAGCCCGGTTCCCGGGCCGGGCTGTAACAGGCTGTAAGAGAAAGACTAGCAAAGGAAGTATTATGAGGCAGGGTTCTTTATACGAAACATTGTTCCAGATCGGTACGCTGATATTTGCCATTATCATCGTCCATGCCAGCTATGTGACCGTGATCCGGCCCAATGCCGAACTGATCCAGGAACAGCAGAATGTCCTGCAGCAGACCGATGAGAACTTTGTGCCGGAACGATCGGTCTTTATTATTCTGCGAGACTTCGAGCAGGAGACCTGCATTATTCTGATGCTCTGGGCCATGTCCATTATCGGTATGAAAGCGGGCCACACCCTGCGCCAGCGATCGCTGCTGGACCGCACCCTGATACAGGTTTCCGATGGCATGAGTATCTTGCCGGAAGATGCGCGCAATTACGCCAGGCCGGTTCAGGCCCTGCCAGAAAAAGAAAAGGAATACCTGCTGCCCCGAGCTCTGCTCGCTGGCCTGCATCGTTTTCAAAGCACCCGTAATATCCAGGACGTATCCAATACGGTCAAGGATGTCTGTGAGACTGAAGCCGACCGCATGGAAACGGAACTCACCATCGTCCGCTATATCGCCTGGGCGATTCCATCCATTGGCTTTTTGGGTACGGTGCGGGGCATCGGTACCGCCCTGGGGCAGGCCTATCAGGCTGTGAGTGGCGATATTGTCGGCGTCACAGTCAGCCTGGGGGTCGCCTTCAATTCAACCTTTGTGGCCCTGGTGGTGAGCATATTGCTGATGTTCCTGTTGCACCAGTTACAGCTGCTGCAGGATCGTCTGGTACTGGACAGCCAGAACTATTGCGATGAGAAGCTCATTCGTCATCTGCAGGTGCCGGAGCGGGATAGTGAAGCATGAGCACCCGGGTCATTGAGCTCAATGACAGCGCCATCAAGCTTGGAGATGAAAGCGGTGTGCTCATCAGCAGTCCAGGCTTTGCCCTGGCCGATGACAAAATCATTCATCTGGGTGAGGAGGCGGAGCGGCAGGCGCGACTCAAACCCACCAGCAGTTTTAACAAATACTGGCATGAACTGAGCCTCGAGCCCTATTCCGGCGCCGGCAGTTTTCGCCATTACGCGGATATCGCCCACGCCCAGCTCATGCACCTGGCTGAACACAGTGGCAGCGAGGGTGAAGTGATCTTTGCCGTGCCGGGCAGTTTCTCCCAACAGCAACTGGCCATCCTGCTGGGTATTGCACAACAGACCCCCCTGCGACCGGTGGGGGTGGTGGACTCAGCCCTGGCCGCCGCCATTGTCAGTGCCAGCGCCGAAAGAATTATCTATGTGGATATGCAGCTGCATCAGGTGGTGCTGACACGCCTGCTGCTGCGTGATGAGCAGCTGGAAAGTGAAGAGGTGATCCAGATTCCCGGCGTCGGCAGCCAGAATTTCATGGACTTGCTGATGCAACTGAGCACCGATCTGTTTATTCAGCAGTGCCGCTTCAATCCCCAGCACAATGCCGAGTCGGAACAGCAACTCTACAACGCCCTGCCAGCCTGGCTACGGCAGGAGGAGAACGAGCAGGGCTCGCTGGTGGTGGAGTTGAACAGTGGTGGCAATGTGCATACTGCCAAACTGCCCCGGGAGGAACTGGTGACTTCCCTGGCCGGGCATTACCGCAAGATTGATCAGCAGATTCAGGCCTTGCTGGGGGACCACGGTGCCCAGCTGTTGTTGAATCCAAACATGGCAGCCTTGCCCGGATTGAACCGGGCTTTCAATCACCATGCCGATCTGGTGGTGGTGGATGATCAGGCGGTGCTGCAGGGCAGCCTGCGCAGCAAGCAGCATATTGCCCTGGGGGATGCCGGTATCCGCCGCATCAAACGTCTGCCGGTACATGATGAGCTGAAGCTGAAACTGGACAGCCAGCCGGACAAGGCCCAACTGCCAACCCATGTACTGCTTGACAATCAGGCCTGGGCCGCGGCCGATCTGACCCTGTTGTCCAGTGCCAGATCCGGCAATGGCCAGGCAGCCGGCAGCCTGGCGCTGAACCTGCCGGGCCTGCCGGAAGTACTGGCCAGACTGGAACGTCGCGGTTCGGCCCTGGTTCTCACTGAAGCCTGCAAGCAATTACGGCTGAACGCCGCGCCGGCAGAGACGCAGGTCAGCCTGAAGGCGGGCGACACACTCAGTTTCGAGGGACAGTCCCTGAGCCTGAACCTGATTCGGGTACATAATGTCTGACACCAAGAACAAGCGCCGCCGCGTCAATCCCCTCAGTCTGGCCTTTCTGGACGTGATGTTCTGTGGCTTTGGCGCGGTGATCCTGATTTTCCTGATTCTCGATCACACCAGTACCATCGCCGAATCGGAATCCAATCCGGTACTGACGGCAGAAGTGAATTTGCTGCGCGAAGAAGTTCTGGAAGGGGAGGAGGGCCTGGTGCGCCTGCGCAACACCCTGTCGGATCTGGATCTTGAAGTGGTCACGGCCCAGGGGCTGGCTACCCGTATCCAGGAGCAGATCGATGACTTCCTGCAGGAGCTGGCGGCGCTGGAAAATACCAGTATCGCCAGTGAGGACAGTGTCGAGCAGTTGCGTTCGGATATTCAGCAACTGGAAGAGGAGCTGCGGCGCCTCAGGGCCGAAGCGGAACAGCAGGAAGGCAATAATGTGCGGCAGTTCATCGGCGACGGCAATCGCCAGTACCTGTCCGGCCTGTTTCTGGGTGGTCAGCGCATTCTGTTGCTGGTGGACAGCTCTGCCAGCATGCTGGACAGCACCCTGGTCAATATCATCCGCACCCGTAATATGAGCGATCAGCGCAAACGCAATGCACCAAAGTGGCAGCGTGTTGTCAAAACCGTGGACTGGATCACCACCCAGTTGCCTATTACCAGCCAGTACCAGCTCTGGCGTTTCGATGATGACTACAGCAGTGTGATCGATGGCCCGGCTGACAGCTGGCTGGAGGTGGCAGACCGGGACCTGCTCAATGAAGCCATTGACCAAGTCCGACAGCTGGTCCCCGAAGATGGCACCAATCTGGAGCAGGTGTTCGCGGCAGTGGCCGGCATGAGCCCCTTGCCTGACAATATATTCCTGATTACCGACGGTCTGCCCACCCTTAACGGGCGTAACAGTTCTGACAGCGTAATCACCCCAAGACGCCGGCTGGAGTTGTTCGAAGACGCAGTTGAAGTGCTTCCCGAGGGAATTCCGGTCAATATAATACTGATGCCCCTGGAAGGAGATCCGAGTGCCGCCGCCGCCTACTGGCAATTGGCACAATACTCGCAAGGTTCCTTTTTGACTCCTTCAAAGGACTGGCCCTAGAGAGCAGAGTGATGCGACGCAAGAACCGGGAAACAGATTCCTTTACCGTGTCCTTTCTGGACGTGGCCTCCTGTGGGTTTGGCGCCATGATCATTCTGCTGATGATCACCAAATCCCAGGCACCCATTACCCTGGAGTTTTCGGAAGTGACGCCCCAGGCCACCGTCAGTGAGTTGCAGGAGGAGTTGTTCGCCATACGCGGCGAAACCCGTATTCTCAACCGGGAGCTGAATGCCAAGCAGGAGCAGCTGTCGGCCCTGGATGAGCGTATTGCCCGCCTGCGCCGGGATCTGAATGATGTGCAGGGCCGATATGAGGCAACCGCCCAGCTTTCCGAGGAGAATTCTGAAGAGTATGGTCAGTTGGCCATCGCCCGTCAGTCCCTGACCGAGGAGATGCAGCGTCTGCTGGCCAACACTGTGGCGCCGGAGAACAATGCCATTGGCGGGGTACCGGTGGACAGCGAGTACATCATCTTTGTGATTGATACCTCCGGCAGTATGTTCAACAACCCCAGCTGGGGGAAAATGCTGGGGGTCATCGACGATACCCTCAATGTCTATCCGGAAGTGAAGGGAATCCAGGTCATGAATGACATGGGCGACTATATGTTCGACAGCTACCGGGGAGACTGGATCCCGGATACACCCGGCCGTCGCACTCAGATACTGAACACCCTGCGCAGCTGGAATCCCTACAGCAACAGTAGCCCTGTAGAAGGTGTGACACGGGCAATAAATACCTTTTATTCCCCGGACAGGAAAATTAGTATCTACGTACTGGGCGATGATTTTCAGCCCGGTGGCTCCATCGAGGAAGTGCTGAATACCATTGACCGCATCAATGTGGAGGATGCGGACGGCAATCGCCTGGTACGTATCCATGGCATTGGCTTTCCGACCATTTTCGCGGGGCCCCAGCGCTTCCAGCAGAGTGTTTATCGCTACTCAACACTGATGCGCGAGATGACACAAAGAAATGGTGGTACATTTGTAGGGCTGAACGACTTTCGCTGAACGGTTTCGCAACTCTCAGTGCGAACGGGATTATCAGGCAATGACGATGAACAGATTGACAGGCAAGACTACTTACACAGGCTGGTTGCGGGCAACGTTGCTGCTGCCCCTGGCACTGCTTGCTGCCTGTGGTGTGAATAATGTTGTAATCGAAGGCAGCTTTCCGACCCCCAATATCGAACCTTTACCGATGACGGTGGCGGTGTACTACGATGATGCCCTGCGCCAGTTCAGTTATATCGAATATTCCGAGACTGGCCAGGAGGAATACAATATCGAGAGCGGGGTCTCCCATATTGCCCTGTTCGACGCCATCCTGCCGGCCATGTTCAGTGAGGTGCTTGTAGTCAATTCCCTGGAAGAGGCCCGCAGTGCCGAGGTGGATGCGGTTTTCGCACCCGCCATTGAAGAGTTTCAACTGGCACTTCCAGCCAAAACCAAGCTTGACGTTTATGAAGTGTGGATCAAATACAATATGCGTCTGGTGTCTGCCGATGGCGAATCTATCGCCGACTGGGTACTGACCTCCTATGGCAAGACACCGACTGCTACTTTCCGCTCGGAAGAAGCCGCCATCAACGACGCCGCCATCGTGGCGCTGCGTGATCTGGCATCCAGCTTCTCCCTGAGCTTTACCCAGGTACCGGAAGTACGAGACTGGTTAACTAGCCGTGGGATACGGACTTGATGTGAGGTGAGTGATGACTGCGCCTGTTGAGTTCAAAAATTTGAAACTGTTATTGGCCGCCGTTCTGGTCGGCCTGACCGCCTGTACCAGCACAACCGTGGATGAGTTTCGCCAGGGCGAGACGGGTATAGAAAGCCATGAGTCGGTGGTGATTCTGGGCCGCCGCCAGGCCAGTGACTATGAAACCCGTTCGGAGTTTGTGGAATGTGTCGGAGACCGCATGGCAAGGGGTGATGATGCCCTCAGTGTGGTGCCGGAGCAGGAGTTTATTGACGCCATGTTCCCCTGGTTCGAACCGCGCACGGCGCCGCTGCGCACCCGTGATCTGGAACAGCTCATGGCCGAGGACGTGGTGGCCAACAAGATGAACGAATTCGGTATTCGCTACATTGTCTGGGTAGACGGACAAACAGAGACTACAGACAGAGCGGGCTCTATCTCCTGTACCATTGGCCCCGGCGGCGGTGGCTGCTTTGGTTTTGGTACCTGGGAAGACGACGCCAATTTTGATGCCCGGGTCTGGGATGTGGGTTCCCTGACCAATGTTGGCACTATCAATGCCGATGCTTCAGGGCAATCCTATCTGCCGGCCCTGGTCGTACCCATACCATTGATTGCCAGAGTAGAGGCCAATGCCTGTAATCGCCTGGCAACCCAACTCAAACAGTTTGTAAACGGCAGTTAGACAGGTTCCCGTTCCTGGCTGCCCTGAAGGTGGCAATATGTTGTATTCAGGAATTCTCAGTCCGGTGATTAGTCCTACCCGCAAGCTGGCCAGGTTAGCCCTGGCCTCGGGTCTTGCCCTGTTCTTGCTACAGGGCTGTGCGGTAAATCCCGCCACCGGCGATGCCAATATGGTGTTCATGTCGGAGAGCCGGGAAAAGGAAATCGGCGCCGAAGAGCATGAAAAAATCCTCGCCAGCATGCCCATGTATGAAGACGAGGAACTGCTGGCCTATGTCAACAAGGTGGGCCAGCGGGTGGCAGCAGTCAGTCACCGTCCCGACCTGGAATATCAGTTTTTCATCATCGACAGCCCGGACATCAATGCCATGGCATTGCCTGGCGGCTATGTCTATGTGAATCGCGGCCTGCTTACCTTCATGAATGAGGAAGCAGAACTGGCTGCCGTTCTGGCCCATGAGATTGGTCACATCACCGCCCGCCACGCCGTGCAGCAACATGCCCGAGGCGCGCTGGCCAATGCGGCTTCCACCGTCGGTGGTTTTGTCACCGCCGTGGCAACCGGCAGTGGCTACGTCGGTTCCCAGATCAGCCAGGTGACCTCAATATGGGCTCAGACCGGTCTCAGCGGTTTCGGCCGTGAAGGCGAGTTGGAGGCGGACAGCCTGGGGGCAGAGTACCTGCTCCGGGCGGGCTATGATCCGGCCAATATGATCGACGTCATCACCGTGCTGAAAAACCAGGAAGACTTCAATCGTCGTGTGCAGGGCAATCGTGGCAGCTATCACGGGGTCTTTGCCACCCACCCGCGCAATGACACCCGATTGCAGCAGGCCATTGCTGCCGTGGGAGATCTGGATGAAAGTGAGCTGGCCGAGACCGACGATGCAGGGTTTCGCAAGCACATCGATGGTCTGATTCTGGGTGAGAGCAATGCTGCCCGGCAGATGGATACTCGCAATCGCTATTACCAGACCCTGCTGGGTTACACCCTGGTATTTCCCGATGACTGGGCTATTAATGAGACTACCACCACGGCCACCGCCGGGAATCCGGAAGTGGGCAATCTCAGGATTGAGGTGCAACGTCTGCAGCAGAACATAGAGCCACGTGTCTTCATAAGAGACGTACTGGGCATCGAGGGCTTGCAGAAATCCGAACCCCTGCAGCAGTATCGCCTGATCGGCCATACCGGCATGACCAGCAGCGCCAATGGCAAAGCCGAGCGAGTGGCGGTGATCTACTTTGGACCCCGGGCCTATATTCTGCGTGGTGAAATTCTGGACAACAGCGCCGTCGACGAGATCGATGACCTGTTGCTGGCCTCGATCCGGACCTTTCGACCGATTCAGGCCGGAGAAGCGGGTAACAGCCGGGAGCCGCGTATCCGCTATGTTCAGGCCAGCGAACACTTCGACTTCGCGGTGGTCGCCCAGAGCAGCCCACTGGGCCCCAATGCCGAGCCCATGCTGCGTCTTCTCAATGGCTACTATCCCAGTGGGCAGCCCGAAGCGGGCGAATGGATCAAGCTGGTCGAGTAGGACCTTACTCCGGGCGGACCCCCTGCTCAATTTCCCTGCCGCTGCCCCATTTTGTTTTTACAGGGCGCAGGGTTACACTTGCTTGCAGGAAATTGGCGGGCTGGCAGGGAACAGGCCGGGAAACACAGGAAAACGGCAGCAATGACGGCAATGGAATCTCAGACACAGGGTCAGCATCGACCCAATGAACCGCTGGATCTGCGGTTCTTTCTCGATGGTCTGATGGCAGCCGGTCGCATCGACCAGCAGGACTATGATCTGGCGGTCAAGGATCGTCATGCCGCCGATCACCGTGGCAAGCACGTCTTGCAGTATGTCGCCGATCTGGAGTTCACCGACAAGGCCGGCTCCGGCAAGACCCTGGATATCGAAGCCCTGACCCGAGCCCTGAGTGAGCAATGCGGGCAGGACTACTATCGCATCGATCCGCTGAAAATCGATGTGGCCGCGGTGACCCAGGTCATGGATCACAAGTTCTCCCAGCGTCATCATATTCTGGCGGTGGAAGACAATGACAATGAAGTGGTTATTGCCAGTGCCGAGCCCTTTCTGAATTCCTGGGAATCGGTACTGGAACACACATCCCAGAAAAATCTGCGCCGGGTTGTTTCAAACCCGCTGGACATTAAACGACTCACCACAGAATTTTACAGCGTTTCCAGGTCTATTCGCGGCGCCACCGCCGGCACTGTACACAAGAAAGGCATCGGCAATCTGGAACAAATGCTGGAGTTGGGCAAGCTCAAGGACCCGGAGGCCAACGACCAGCACATCGTCAATGTAGTGGACTGGCTATTGCAATACGCCTTCGAACAGAGAGCCAGCGATATTCATATCGAACCTCGGCGCGAACAGGGCAGTATCCGTTTTCGTATCGACGGGGTACTGCACACTGTCTATTCACTGCCCATGCAGGCCATGAGCGCAGTAACCAGTCGATTGAAAATTCTCGGCCGCATGAATGTGGCAGAGAAGCGCAAACCCCAGGATGGCCGTATCAAGACCAAGAGCCCCAATGGCGACGAGGTGGAATTGCGATTGTCCACCTTGCCCACGGCGTTTGGTGAAAAACTGGTGATGCGGATCTTCGATCCGGAAGTACTGCTGAAGCCGTTTTCGGAACTGGGTCTGATCAACGAAGATCTGAAACGTTGGCAGGACATCACGGCCAACAATCATGGCATCGTTATCATTACCGGCCCCACCGGCAGCGGTAAAACCACCACCCTGTATTCCACCCTGAAGAGCCTGGCCACCGAAGAGGTGAATGTTTGCACCATTGAAGACCCCATCGAAATGGTTGAAGACAGTTTTAACCAGATGCAGGTGCAGGAAAACATCGACCTGAATTTTGCCGATGGCGTCAAAGCCTTGTTGCGACAGGATCCGGATATCATCATGATTGGCGAGGTGAGAGACCTGGCCACTGCCGAAATGGCGATCCAGGCGGCCCTCACCGGCCATCTGGTGTTTACCACTCTGCATACCAATGATGCGCCCTCGGCGGTCACCCGCCTGCTGGAATTGGGTGTGCCTCCCTATCTGATCAAGGCAACCGTGGTGGGCATTATGGCCCAGCGTCTGGTGCGGGTTTTATGCCCCCATTGCAAGGAGCCGGCAGAGGTGGACAAGGAAGCCTGGGAAACCCTGACCAGGCCCTGGAAAGTGAAATTGCCCAGCAAGGCCAACCATGCCCCCGGCTGTCTGGAATGCCGAGAAACCGGATTTCTAGGCCGCGAGGGTATTTATGAAGTCATGCCCTTTACCGAAACCCTGCAATCCCATGCCGATGACAAATCGGCGCTTCCCGATTTGCGCCGCCAGGCCTACAAGGAAGGGATGCTGAGTCTGCGCCTCAGCGGCGCCCAGAAAGTGGCAGCCGGTCTGACCACAGTCAATGAAGTGTTGCGGGTGACACCGGACAACAAAAACTGAGTTTTGATGCTGGCTACTATCTCGCCTGTGCCTTTTCGACTTCAGCCAGATTTGCGCAGGAACTGATCCGCAATGGCTGCCCCGGAAGAGAAAACACTGATCATCGGCCCCTCCTGGGTGGGGGATATGGTCATGGCCCAGTCCCTGTTCAAACTGATCAAGGAAAAACCGGGTCCGCAAACCCTGGCCGTTATGGCGCCGGACTGGAGTCGGCCACTGCTCAGTCGCATGCCGGAAGTGGATGAGATTATGGACTTGCCCCTGGCCCATGGTGAACTGGCTCTGGGGAAGAGGCGGGCCATTGGCCGGTCTCTCAGAGAGCGGCAATTTGATAATGCCATTGTCCTGCCCAATTCCTTCAAATCGGCCCTGATTCCCTTTCATGCCCGGATTCCCAGGCGTATTGGCTGGCGGGGCGAGTTAAGAGACCTGCTACTGAATGATTGTCGGCGCCTGAACAAGAGCGCCCTGCCATTGATGGTGCAGCGTTTTGCCGCCCTGGCCTTTGAGGCCGATGCTGCTCCACCCGGGGATTTTCCGGCCCCGGCGCTGTCTATTGATGGGGATAATCTTCAGGCCAGCCTGCAGGAATTTCAGTTGCAACAGGATCGGCCAATACTGGCCCTGGCGCCAGGGGCGGAGTTTGGTGATTCCAAGCAGTGGCCGCCGGAACATTTTGCCAGCCTCGCCAATGCCATGCTGGTCCAGGGTTGGCAGGTGTGGATATTCGGCTCGGCCAATGATGCCCTGGCCGCCGAATCGATTCTTGCCGACATCGAACCGCAATTTCTGGCCCAATGTCATAATCTGGCGGGGGCCACCAGCCTGGGCCAGGCCATCGACCTGTTGTCGCTCGCCGCAACTGTGGTCAGCAACGACTCCGGCCTGATGCATATTGCCAGCGCCCTGCAACGGCGCCTGGTGGCCATATACGGTTCAACCTCATCAGAATTTACCCCTCCGCTGGCTGAACAGGTAGAATTGCTGGCGACGGATATCGAATGCCGTCCCTGTTTCAAACGTGTTTGTCCCTACGGTCATCGCCGCTGCCTTACCGAGTTGTTGCCCGAGAAGGCCATACAGGCAGTCAAGGATCTGAATTCGGCGGCGAGTTAATCATGCGAGTACTTATAGTCAAAGTTTCCTCACTGGGGGACATTATCCATACCTTGCCGGCGGTAACCGATGCCTGCCGGGCCCACCGCGATCTGGAGTTTGACTGGGTGGTGGAGGAAAACTTTGTCGAGGTTCCCTCCTGGCATCCGGCCGTGAACCGGGTTATCCCGGTGGCCATCAGACGTTGGCGCCGCAACCTGATGCGCACCTATATGAAAAGCGAGGTGAAAGCCTTCAAGCAGGAATTGCAGAAGGTGCATTACGACCTCGTTATCGACGCCCAGGGCCTGATCAAGAGCGGCATCATCTCGCGTCTGTCCAAGGGCCTGACTATCGGGCTTAGCAATCACACGATTCGCGAACCCATGGCGACGCTGTTCTATAACAAGATGTATTCGGTTCCCTGGAGTGAGCACGCCGTGGACCGGGTGCGCCAGTTATTCTCTAGAGCCCTGAAATACAATTATGACAAGCACAGCATCGATTACGGGCTGGACCTCAATCGCATCGATCCCGAGGCAAACTCCGATGATGCCAGGCGGGTCATGTTCCTCCATGGCACCACCTGGACTACCAAACACTGGCCGGAGCATTACTGGCGCCATCTGGCACATATTGCTACCGAGGATGGTTATGAAATTTTATTGCCCTGGGGTGATGAACAGGAAAAACGCCGGGCCGAGTTTATTGCGGCAGACATTGCCTCGGCCAGGGTGCTCGACAAACTTGACCTGACCGGTCTGGCGAGACAGATCAACAGTTGTCGTGGTGTGGTGGCCGTGGATACTGGCCTGGGACATCTCGCGGCCGCATTGAACAAGCCAACCGTGTCCCTGTACGGGCCTACTGATCCTGGTCTGTCGGGAACCTGTGGTGAACGGCAACTGCATCTCAACAGCAATCTGAACTGTGCTCCCTGTGTCAAAAAAGTCTGCGGCTATTCCGGGCCGGGAGTTACCGACGAATTTGGCGATCAGGCCTTTGCTGTCATTCCACCCTGTTTCTCATCCCATAAACCAGAGCAGGTATGGACCCGCTTCTCGGAATTACTGCAAGGCTAGGTGATGAAACTTGCTTTCCTGATCTATTCCTATTTTCCCTATGGCGGGCAGCAGCGGGACTTCATGCGCATCGTCAGGGAATGTCTGCAGCGGGGCCATGAGATTCATGTCTTTGCTTTTCGGTGGGAAGGTGAAATTCCCACAGGAGTCAATCTTCATATTGTGCCGATAAAGGGCTGGTCTCGCCTGGCCCGGTATCGCAATTACACCGATGTGGTGGGCAGGCAGTTGGCAGATATGGGTGTGGACTGTGTCATCGGTTTCAACAAGATGCCGCATCTGGATATCTATTTCGCCGCCGACTCCTGCTTCCTTGAAAAGGCAGAGACCCAGCGAGGTGCCTACTACAGATTCACTCCCCGTTTCCGGCATTTCAGCCGCTACGAAGAGGCGGTCTTCGGTGAACGCAGCCAGTCCCTGTCCCTGCTGTTATCGGAATTGCAGCAACAGGCCTATCTCAAACACTATCCCCATTGCGCCGAACGGCTTGAGTTGTTGCCGCCAGGCATTTCCGCCGATCGCCGGGTTGAGTGCCGCGACCCGGAAATACGCAGCGAGTTGCGCCGCGAACTTTCAATTGGTGAGGAAGAGTTGCTGGTATTGCAGGTGGGCTCGGGTTTTCGTATCAAGGGCGTAGACCGTTCCCTCAGGGCGGTGGCTGCCCTGCCTGGCAAATTGCGCCGGCGGGTCCGCTATGTGCTGGTGGGCCAGGACCGGGCCCGTCGTTTTCTCTGGCAGGCCAAAGGACTGGGCATCAATGAGCAGGTCATGATTCTGCCGGGCAGGGACGATATAACGCGCTTTTTCGCGGCAGCGGATATTCTCTTGCACCCGGCTTATCAGGAGAGTGCCGGATATGTTTTACTGGAAGCTGCCATCGCCGGCTTGCCGGTATTGACCACCGCAAGCTGTGGCTATGCCAGTTATATCGAACAGGAAACGCTCGGCCATGTTTGCCCGGAGCCCTTCCGCCAAAGTGAACTTGATACCGCCCTCGAAGACATGCTGCAACAATTACCACAGGCGCCCTGGTCAGCCAATGGCCTGGCATTTGGAAAACAGGACCGGCTCTACCGCATGCCACAGCAGGTAGCGGACATCATCGAAGGCTGGGTTGTGCAGCACTCAGCGGGAGGGTCGCCGTCATGACCATGATTACCCTGGGACTTGCCGGAGCCATTGGTCACGACCCTGCGGCAGCCCTGTTTGTTGATGGCAAGCTGATTGCGGCGGTGGAAGAGGAGCGCCTGAGCCGGCGCAAACATGCCAAGGGTGAAATGCCTTATCTGGCCGCCAGGCAATGTCTTCGCATTGCCGGTATTCGCGCCGGTGATGTCACCCATGTGGCCATTCCCTTTGCGCCCATTTCCCTGTTTTCCCGGGCCCGCTGGCATTATGCCTATCGGCATTGGTATGCACCGGACCGTGCCATTGATTCCCTGTTCAACGGCAATCGACGCTATCGTCGTTATCTGAAGGAATTGCGGGCTCTGCTGGAAAAACTGCATATTCCCTATTCAAAGATCACCCTGGTGCCGGTGAAACATCTGCTGGCCCATTCCAGCAGCGGCTACCACCTGAGTGAAACCGATGAGAAAACCGCCATTTTCTGCATCGACTCCAAGGGTGAGTATTCCAATATGTTTCTGGGTTACGGCGAAGGTGGACGAATCCACAAGATCAAGGCTTTTCACAACCCGGACTCACTTTCCGGGATGTATGCCGCCCTGACTGATTATCTGGGTTTCGAGATTCTCGATGGAGAATTCAAGGTCATGGGTATCTCACCCCATGGTGATCCGGAAAAATATGACCTGTCGGAACTGGCCCGTTTCGACGGCAAGAACTTCCGGGTGAACACCCGTCTCATTACCACCGTCGGCCTGCGACGTTACAAGGCCAAGTCCAGGGGCCACTATTTCAGCAGACAGCTGGTGGAAAAACTGGGGCCGAGGCGAGCAGGAAATTTGCTGCAGGACCCCTATGTGCACTATGCCGCCGCGATACAGAAGCTCTATGAAGATATTGCCGTAGGTCTGGTGGATCACTATCTGGGTGATGTGCTGGCCGAATCCGGTCGCCTGGTGGTGGCGGGCACCGGAGCCATGAATATTCGACTCAACCAGCGCCTCAATGCCATGTCAAAGGTGAAGAAACTGATTGTGCATCCGGCCTGTGCCGATTCAGGCACGGCGCTCGGCGCCGCCAGTTATGCAATTCGCCAGGCTGGTATCAAGCTGGAACCACTGAAACATGTTTACCTGGGGCCGCGCTATATCAGCGAAGAATGTATCGATGCCTGCATGAATCACCGGGACAAGCCGGAGTGGGAGATTCTCGACAAGCCCCATCAGAAAGCCGCGGAGCTGCTGGCCAATGGTCAACTGGTGGCCTGGTTTCGCGGCGCCATGGAATTCGGACCAAGGGGCCTGGGTAATCGCAGCATTCTCGCCAGCCCGTTGCAGACCGGCATTATCGACTCCATCAATCAGCAGGTGAAATTTCGTGAACATTGGCGGCCCTTTTCCCCCAGTATTCTCGACAGCACTGCCGATGAGTTTCTGCCCCGGGAATATCAGGATGAGTACATGTGCATGAGCGCCCCGGTGCCTGAATACTGGGGCGAGAAATACCCGGCCCTGGTCACCCGCGATGGCAGAACCCGGGCCCATGTGGTGCGCAAACAAAGCAATCCGGATTTCCACCAGCTGCTGGAAGCCTTCAAGGCCAGAACCGGCGAGGGCATGTTGATCAATGCCACCCTGAGCCGACCCGGTGAGGCCCTGATTTGCAGCCCGGAAGATGCGGTCAACATGTTCATGGGCACCGACCTTGATTACATGATCATGGAAGATGTACTGGTAACCAAGCGGGCCGAATCAGACAGTTGGTAAGCGGATTTCAGGGCAAGCGCCGGTAGATGGCCACTCGCTGTTCGCTTTCGCTGGGGAAGGCAGTGACGAACTCCAGCCCTGCGGCCACTTCCTCCATTTGCAGAAGCTGTTCTATCTCGTGAATCATTTCCAGCACGAGGAAATCCCCGGCCTCGCTGTCCAGCAGTTGCCGGGCAGTCAATAGCCTGGGAACCTCATCATAAGTATCGATCACTCCGCTTTGCCAGGCAATATTGTGATTATTGGTCAATAAACCTTCATTGCCACTGCGATGCACCATGACATAATCTACCGAATCCTGCAGATAGTCCTTGGAGCGCCCGAAACTGATATAGGCATCAAAGGCACAGAAAACGAAAAACAATAGCAGCAGTCTGTGTACCAGCTTGCCCCTGTTGTGTTGCTTGCCATAGTCGAGAATGCGCGAGATAACAAAGGGCAGCTGGGTCACCACGATCAGACAGAGTGGGATTGCATAGCGACTGGACAGGAAACGGGTGAAGTAGAGAAATACAAACAGGATAAGAAAATTGATCGCCGCAAAACAGAACAGGGCCCCGATACCCGGATGGGACATATTCCAGTAGCGCTTCCAGGCGCCATAGGCCAGTAACCAGAAATAGGCGCCACTTATCCCATAGAAAATCGTCATCACCAGAATAACCAATAGCCCTGTCATGATGACAGCGCTCATATACTCGGCTGAAAAGGCAGCACCATGTTCTCCGAACAGCAGCCGTCCGAGTTCTGTGGTGGTAGCCGGATCCGGATTGAAGGTGCTCTCAATAAAAGGCAGGTACACCGAGAGAAAATTCAGGCCGAGCTTAATCGGGTTGAACCCGGCCAACAGGCAGAACAATAACACCAGCATCAGGCTTCCCCAGGTGATCATCCCGAAGCGTAAAAACAGGCTAAAAGCCTGTTGACGATCAAAACGGCTGTCCAGAAACAGGGCCAGAGGCATCAAGGCCAGCCAGGCAATGGCCTCGACGCGAAATACCGTGGCCAGGATCAGGGCCAGGGTAAATCCTGCCGCGTAGCGGCTGCGAGGATCGGCAGTAAACTTCAGGTATTGCCAGATGGCCAGCAGACCCAGGGCCCAAAAGCCTACATCCCGGATGACCATATAGCGGAACTCATTTAGCTCCGGATAGAGCAGAATTGTGAGGGCGGCAAGAATGGCGATGCTGCGCCGATCGTCCAGTTCCTGAACAATACTGATAAAGGCGTAAACCAGCAGGGCAAAAAACAGTGCATTGATCAGCAGGGCGCTGATAAGCGTGGACAAGCCCAGCCTGGAAACCTCGGCGATCAGAACCGGATAGGCTGGCCAGCTGTAGTGCTCCAGTGCGGCTGCAAGTCCCTCGGCCAGATAGATCTCTGCCGTGCGCATATAGACATAGGCATCGTCATTGGGAATTTCCGGTAGCAGCAGGGTATAGAGGGAAACAGCCAGTGAGGCCAGGACCGCCAGCCAGCGGATATCGATGTCTTGCCAGCGCCTGTTTGTCATCACTAATAGGGGTTCCGTTCCTGACCGGGTGGCGGTGTCTTGAAGCGCTTGTGCAGCCACAGGTACTGATCGGGTTGTTTGCGGATGGCCTGTTCCACCAGCCGGTTGATGATAACACCGTCCTGTTCATCATCGCCGCTTGGATAGTCTTCCAGCTGCTCGCTGAAATACAGATCATAGCCGGAATTGTCTTCACGGCGGTAATGACTGAAGAACAATACCGGTGAGTCATTGAAGGCAGCATAACGACTGCCGGCCGTGATGGTGGCGGCGGGTCGGCCGAAGAAGGGGGCGAATACCGAGTGCTGGGCGCCGTAGTCCTGGTCGGGGGCGTACCAGAGCATCTTGTTCTGTTTCAGACAGCGCATGGCGCCGCGAATATTCTTGCGTTCAAAGACGCCTTCGTAGAGCCGGCGGCGACCATTGAACATGAAGGCATCAAACAGAGGGTTCTTGTCATTGGCCCGGTAGGTCACATTGATATCGCCGTACATGCTGAACAGGAAGCCGGCAATCTCGAAACAGCTCAGGTGCAATCCCAACAGTAAAATGCCCTTGCCCTGGGCCAGGGCTGCTTCGATATTCTCCTGGCCGTGAATCCTGACCCGGTGTCGGTAGCGCTCAGGATTGCCACACCAGGCGATGGCAATTTCGATGAAGCCGATACCATTGGCAATAAATGTCTTGCGCACCAGTTGCCGGTGCTCTTCACTGCTGAGCTCCGGAAAGCACAGGGCCAGATTGACCTCGCAGACATGGCGACGGCCCCGGGCCAGGTGATAGGAAAGCAGGCCCAGTTGTTTGCCAATTGTCATCTGCCAGGAATAGGGCAGCTGTGCCACGAGCCACATACTGCCGATGCCGAGCCAGGTCAACCAGTAGCGGGGCGCCCGGAACTGGCGCAGGGGAATCAATTCGGATTTGCTTGCTGGCACAATCTGCTCGGGGCTCGGAATCTTTATCGGCTCAATTATTCAGGGCGGTCGCATTGTAGCAGAATCCCGGTTCTGGCTCATGGAGAGCCTGCCATCAACAGTGCTCTGGCGCTGTGATATGATTCTGCGCCAATGACCCTGCCTGAAGGCGGGGGTCACTCAGTCCAGGGAGAAGACAATGAAATTAGAGATGCCGCCGTTTCAGGATGCCCGATTGCTGGTCATCGGAGACGTGATGCTGGACCGATACTGGCATGGCGCGGCAAACCGGGTCTCTCCCGAGGCGCCGGTTCCGGTGGTCAAGGTCAGCAACCGGGAAGACCGGCCTGGCGGGGCGGGTAACGTGGCCCTCAATCTGGCTGCCCTGGGCAGCGCCACCAGTCTGCTGGGTGTGGTGGGTGATGATGATACCGGTCGGGATCTGCTTTCCCGGCTCAATGCGGCGGGAGTCTTTTGTGATTTTCTGGTCTCCCCCGACAAGCCCACCATTACCAAACTCAGGGTCATTGCCCAGCATCAGCAATTGATCCGGGTGGATTTTGAACAAACCTTTGATGCCGACGACGTCAGGGACTTGCAGGCTCGTTCTGAAGCCCTGATGGACGGAGTCGGGGCAGTGATCCTGTCCGACTATGCCAAAGGTGCCCTGCAGGACGTGCAATCACTGATACAACTTGCCCGTGGCAAAGGTATTCCGGTGATTGTCGACCCCAAGGGTACCGATTTCAGCCGCTATCGTGGCGCTACCCTGATTACCCCCAATCTCAATGAGCTGGAGGCAGTAGTCGGTCCCTGTGAACACGAGGATGATCTGGTCAACAAGGGCCTGAAGATGCTCAGTGATCTGCAACTGGAGGCACTGCTGGTAACCCGGGGTGAGCATGGCATGACCCTGATCAGGCCGGATTCTCCGGAATTGCATTTACCTGCCCGTGCCCAGGAAGTCTTTGATGTGACCGGTGCCGGTGACACAGTGATCTCGGTGCTTGCCGCTTCCCTGGCCGCTGGCGACGATCTGGCCGATGCCACGGCCCTGGCCAATCTGGCGGCCGGGCTGGTGGTTGGCAAACTGGGTACCGCTGCTATCAGTGGGCCGGAACTGCGCCGGGCCATACTGGCAGAACAGGGCTCGGGTCGGGGCGTCATGAGCGCCGAGCAGTTACAGATAGCCGTGCAGGACGCGCGGGATCATGGCGAGAAGATTGTCTTCACCAATGGTTGCTTTGACATTATTCATGCCGGGCACGTAGGTTATCTGGCCGAGGCGCGCAAATACGGTGACAGACTGATCGTTGCCATCAATGACGATGATTCCGTGCGCAGGCTAAAGGGGTCAGGCCGCCCAATTAATCCGGTAGAGCGGCGCATGGCTGTGCTGGCCGGACTGGAAGCGGTGGACTGGGTAGTCTGCTTCAGTGAAGACACGCCCGAAAGCCTGCTGCAGGCCCTGCGGCCGGAAGTGCTGGTGAAGGGCGGGGATTACAGTATTGATCAGGTTGTGGGTGGTGAGTTTGTGCAGTCCTACGGCGGCGAGGTCAAGGTTCTGGAATTTCTCGACAACTGTTCCACTTCGGCCATCGTTGACAAGATGAAAGAAGTGGGAGACTGAGCTCAGCCCTGGTTTTACTCCCCGGCCGCCAGTGCCGCTTCGGCATTGGCCTGCAGGTGACCAGGATTGATGGTGCCAACGATGACACTGCTGACACCTTGCTTGTTCAGGGAAAAGGCCAGATCGTCAGCGGCGCTGTGGCTTCCTCCCGTTGACAGATGACCACTGTTCAGCGCCTTCTTGATCAGCACGCCCTTGCCCAGCTCTGCCGCCTTGTCGATAACCGACTCCTCTTGCCGATGCCCCGGATTATAGGTCACCATCACCGCATCGCTTAATTCGGCCGCGCGAATACCGCCTTCCACGGTCTTGGTGGACATGCCAATGGCACGCAGCAGGCCTTTCTCTTTCAGCTTCAACAGGGTTTCAAGACAGTCGCTGGATTCCAGAATAGCCAGATCATTGCCATCGGAATGAATCAGCACCAGGTCGAGATAGTCAGTGGCCAGATTACGCAGACTGCGTTCGATACTGAGTTGAACCTGGTCGGCATTGAAATCGAATACGGACTTGCCACTCAGAAACTGCTCACCCACCTTGGTGGCAATGACCCATTTTTCCCGTTCACGCAGCAAGCGTCCCAGTCGTTGTTCACTACTGCCATAGGCAGGAGCGGTGTCCAGCAGATTAATTCCGAGATCACGAGCCTGTCCCAGCAGGCGTTCGATCTCGGTATCTTCCGGCAGGGTAAATCCCTGGGGGTACTTGACATCCTGATTGCGGCCAAACTTGACGGTGCCAAGACCGAGACAGGAGACATTGATTCCGGTGCTGCCTAAAGCGCGAGTGGGTAATTGCATGGGCGATCAGTTATTCCAGGGGCAAACACCGGGAACAGCCGCGGGCAGAAGATTCCGGATTGGGGACAGATCCGCTGCACTATTTCGCTGCAGCGCCTGTTCGTCCAGAAAATCTACTACCCTGTCGGCCAGCGCCGGTGCGAGGGTGAATTTGGTTGGCCAGATTGCCAGGGTATGGTTTTCCTGCTGAAAAAAAGCATCATCCGGCCGGGCATTGCTGGCGGTGCTGGCTTCGGCGCGATCGACAGGCAGACAGTGCCATCTGGCATTGCTGCTGTCCACCCAGGGAAACAGGCTGGCCAGTTCTGTCCTGGCCCGCTGGATTTGCCGGGCATCGTCAAGACCGACTCCGGATTCAGCCAACTCACCGCCAAGGTACCAGGTAACCCTTCCATCGTCTGCGCGATGTGAAGTGACAGTGAGGCGTGGTGTCAGGCTGAAATCACTGCCAATGCAATGCACAAACAATTCCGGTAAAGAGCGCGAAGTCAGATACACCATATTGAGGGGGCGGCGCTGGGCTTTGGTTTGACTACAGCCGCTGGCTTCAAGCAGGGCTTCATTGCCGCTGCCGGCGGTGAACAGAAAACGCTGGGCATCTATCTGCAGGGATTGCTCCGGGCTGTGCAATCGGCAACCGCGGACTACACCGCTGTCGTCCCTTTCGAAGTCAATGTCATAGCCGTCACTGTTGAATGTGGCGTCGGCGGCTTTGGCGTGCAGGCATTGAATCAGACTCTGGCTGTCAATGACGAAATCAGGGAGGCGATAAAGACGACCCTTGACGGTGGCTTGTCGGAAAAACTCCGGATACTCCGTTTCCGGCACCGGATCGATTCTGCCCCGCAGGCTCTTGCTGCCCAGAAAGGTCTTGAGCTTGGAGCGCATATCGGCACCGGACCACATATAATAGTGTTCGCTAAGCACCTTCACGTCAGTGAGATCAAGCTCTGCCTCGCCAGCCAGCAATTGCCGCCAGCGTGCCGGCATGTCGGCAATGGTCTGGCTGGCAGTACTGAGGCTGCCTGCCAGGGCATACTTGAGGCCGCCATGTATGATGCCCTGGGAGCAGAGAGTCTGGCCGCCACCGAGGGGACCCTTGTCCAGCAATACACAAGCATAGCCCTGTTGCTTGAGACGATTGAGTAACCAGAGGCCGGCGATGCCACCGCCAAAGATGACGATGTCAGTTGAATAGCTTGAAGTCATTGGTTACCTTAAGCAGGAATTTCAGGGCCCAGTGCATGCCGGAAGCGGCACTCACAAAGTATATCGACATCAAAGTCAATTTCCCAACGACGCCGGTGCCAAGCTGATTCAATCCACTGCAGAGGCGGCTTAGCTCCCACATTTTATGCGCTTGCTTTACAGTATCTTGCTGACTTTGGCCCTGCCGGTTCTGGTGGTGCGTCTTTATCTCCGTTCTCTCAAAGCGCCGGCCTACCGACGGCGGATCGGGGAAAGATTCCGGCCTGCTCCCATGCCGGGTCTCGCCGAACGGGACAAGCTGATCTGGATCCATGCAGTTTCCGTGGGCGAAGTGGCTGCCGCCGAACCACTGATTCGCAGTTTGCTGGCTCAGGCACCGGGCCTGAAGATTCTGCTTACCACCATGACACCAACCGGATCGGACCGGGCAAGAGCCCTGACGGGGGACAGGCTTGAACACTGCTATATACCCTACGATCTCCCCTTCTTGTTGACACCCTTTATCCGGCGCCTGGCTCCGGATCTGCTGCTGTTGATGGAGACCGAGCTCTGGCCCAATCTTCTGCATTGCTGCGCTCGACAGAATGTGAAGGTGATGCTGGCCAATGGCCGCCTGTCTGAAAAATCGGCCCGGGGCTATGGCCGCCTGCCAGGTTTGAGCAGAAACATGTTGCAGCGAATAGATTGTATCGCCGCCCAGTCTGCCGACGATGCAGCGCGCTTTGAAAGATTGGGGGCAGATGCCGACAGGATAAGCGTATCCGGTAGTCTGAAGTTCAATGTCTCCATTGATGCGGTAGACAATAAGTACATCCTTCCCCTGAATTCACTGAAGGGGTCGGGTCGCCCTGTATTGATAGCAGCCAGTACCCGTGAGGGCGAAGAGGAAAAAGTGCTGACCGCCTTTACCCGAATGCTGCAGCGTATACCGGAGCTGGTACTGCTGCTGGTACCAAGACACCCCGAACGCTTTGAAGAAGTGGCAGGCTTGCTGAAAGCACGGGAATTCCACTATGCCCTGCGCAGCAGTAACAGGGAGTTCAGCAAGGATCGCCAGGTTTTGCTGGGTGACTCCATGGGTGAAATGTCCAATTATTATGACTGTGCCACATTGGCATTTGTGGGCGGTTCACTGGTGGACACCGGTTGCCAGAATGTACTGGAGCCGGCCGCCCGGGGTATCGCGGTATTGACCGGGCCTTCCCAGTTTAATTTCGCCAGCATCTGCCGGCAGCTGGAACAGTCGGGCGGTCTGATCACCGTCCGTGATGAAGCGATGCTGGCCGAGTGTTGTATTGAATTGCTGCAGGATGAATCGCGGCGTTTGACCATGGGTGCCGCCGGTAAGGTCCTGGTGGCTGAAAATCAGCAGGCCCTGCCGCGCCATCTCGCCCTGCTGCAGGAGTTGCTGCAGTAATCAGCCAGGCCGGCTCAGGTTTTCATGGCCGTCGGCAGTGACCCGGATATTGTCCTCGATACGAATACCGCCCAGAGGATAGAGTTCCTCCAGCAGTGACCAGTTAATGCATTTGCCCAACTCCGTTTGCCGTTGGGGTTCCAGCAGCATGGGAATGAAGTAGCAGCCCGGCTCAATGGTAAACACCATATCCTTCTCGATTGGCCGGGTATTGCGCAGGGCCGGTGCATGGGCGGGCGGGGCTTGCATCTGACCGGCGCTGTCGCGCTGATGCCCGCCCACATCATGGACCTGGATACCGAGCAAATGCCCCACCCCATGTGGCATGAACAAACGCGCCAGTTCCAGAGTCCGGGCCTGATCGCCATTAGCCCGGATGATATCCAGATCCAGCAGCAGCTGAGCCAGGGCGGAGATCGTGGCTTCATGGAGATCCCCATAGTTCTTGCCCGGTGCCACCGTGGCTACCAGGTGGGCCTGCAGGGTTTCCATGCTCTTGTGCAGTTCGGCAAAAACCGCATGAACATCCTCCCCCAGCCAGGTGCGGGTGATATCCGAGCCGTAGTTGTGAACCCGGCAGCCGGCGTCAATCAAGAGTACCTTGTTGCTGTCACAGGCCTGGACCCGTTTGTGCTGGTAATGGAGTATGGCGGCCTTTTCATTAAGGGCGACGATATTGGTATAGGGTGTTTCATGTTCCAGAATCTGGCAACGGTTCAAATAGGCCATGTGAATGCCATATTCGCTGGCCCCTTCCAGAAAGGCCTGTCTTGCCGCCTCATGACCCTGCAGGGCGAGATCCACTGCCTGTTGCAATTGCAGCAGCTCATAGTCCGTCTTGAAGGCACGCTGGTAATCCAGATAATGGCACAGGGCTTCGGGATTGATGGCAGCGGGTTCAATACCGAGTTCAACAATGGCCTGCGCCGATTCACCCAGAAAGCTGAACTCAAGACCCTGCAAATGCTGTTTCAGTTCCATCAGGCTCTGCACAATCGTGATTTCGACACAGTCCGCCCACCAGGGGTCGTTGTCGATAGTCTGATCGTGCCAGAAATCCTGCGGCAGGAACTGTAAATACCGGGGTTTGCAGCCGGCGCGAATGAGCAGAAACTGATCGGGCTTGTTGACTGGCAGCCAGTGACAGAAATGACTAAAGGCCTGGAATGGCACAGCCCGGTCGTCGGCAAAATAAACCTGTTCCTGACCGCTGTGAATCAGCACTGCTTCGGTGGCGCTGGCACTATCCGCCTGCATTGCTGCCTCGTAGTGAGATTGAAGATGCTGAATATGTTGTTGAAAGAGGGCTTTTGACACGTGGAATCCCGACGAATTTTGTCTGTGCAGTCACTGGTAATGCAATTATACTGACTTGTGTAAAAAGTATCTTCAGACAATCAGATTCTTCATCAGGGGGTTGCTGTGCTTTATCCAATGTTCATGATGGTGATGCTGACCTATGTGGTCATGCTGATCACCGTTCGGGTCCGAACCTCATCTGTGCGCAAGGGCGAAGTCCCCATCAGCTATTTCAGCATTTTTCAGGGCGACAATATTCCGGACATGGTGCACAAGACCAATCGCCATTTCGATAACCTCTTCGAGATGCCGGTATTGTTCTATGTGGCCGGATTGCTGTATATCGCTCTGGACATTAACCAGCCCTTTGTCATCAATTGTGCCTGGGCTTTTGTTGTCTCACGCATAATTCATACCTGTATTCATCTGGGCTATAACAATATCCTGCACCGATTGCTGGTGTTTGCTATTGGTAATCTCTGTGTGCTGGCAATGTGGGTCAGCATCATCATGACAGCCAGTAGCTGAAATCTAACACTGTAACGAGGAGAATCAGCATGGCGGATGTGCCTGCCTATGTCGTCGCAAATCTGGTTGTAACAGATGCACAGGAATACCGTAAATACGAGAAGGGCTTCTTTCCCATCCTGAAAAAATACCAGGGTGAATTCATCACCTATGATGATAACAGTGAATGTCTGGAAGGAAGTGATCCCCTGCCGGGCCGGGTGATTCTGTTCAAATTTCCATCTGCGGAAATCGCCCGGCAATGGTATGCCGATGAGGAATACCAGGCTCTGTCGGAATTCCGCCGTGCCGGTACCGAGCTGAAGAGCCTGACCCTGGTCAATGGCTTGCCGCCCCGTAGCTAGTCTTCTCGCTTAATCACAAAATGCAGCCCGGCCAGAATCATCTGTCCACTGCAGTAGTCACAGGATGAAATTCTCATGAAGTTGCTTGGTCGTGAAGACATCAGACCATTGCTTGAGGAAAGTTTTGCCAGCTCAGGACTGTTGCTGCATGAGCGGGAGCTGGGCGCAGAGTTTTTCAATCTGAGAAGTGGAATAGCCGGAGAGCTGTTTCAGCTTTTCGAAAATTATGGTCAAAAACTGGCGCTGGTGGTGCCTGACCCCCGTATCTACAGCAAGCATTTTCTGGATTTGGTGGCGGAGCACAGAAACCATAGTCGCATACGCTTTTTTGGTGACGAGAAAAAAGCTCGGGCCTGGCTGGGCCGGTCCGGATAAAACAGGGGAAGCATTATGATCAGGTCTACAACACCCACCTTGCAGGGGCGTGAAATTACGGAATACAAAGGCATCGTCTTCGGCGAGGCAATTCTGGGAGCCCATATCTTCAAGGATATCTTTGGCGCAGTGCGCGATATCGTCGGAGGCCGCGCCGGTGCCTATGAGGAGGAACTGGGCCGGGCCAGGGATATCGCCTTCCAGGAACTCGAAGCCGAGGCTCACGCCATGGGAGCCAATGCCATAGTTGGTATTGTCATGGATTACGAAGTCATTGGCATGAAAGGCGGCATGATGATGGTCAGCGTCAGCGGCACTGCCGTCAAGGTCAAATAATCGCCGCCGATTCGCACTTGTCTGAATCCTGACCTAGACTGTTGGCAAGGGCGCCAAGCCCGTGACAG
>JALEHB010000222.1 GCA_022763285.1 Pseudomonadales bacterium
GCACCGTTATTATTGTGCTCTTCATAAATCTGGGTCATCGGCACATTGCTGCCACCCACATCAAAGGTCGCAGAGGTGACATCGGATGTGCCTTCCAGTGAGATCGCCATCAACACCATGCGACCCCGATCAGTCACCACCGCTTCCTGCGCCGGAATTGTGATAGACGTGGAAAAACCAGCCACACAGGATTGCCCGAGTACCTCACCAGCGCATTCGGTAATCACCAGAGTCGGATCAAAGGCAGGATTCTCGGAAAACAAACCATAGGACAGATCGAAATTGGTGGCACCGGTGTTGCTGTTGGTGAACGTAAAGGTAGCCACGCCATTATCACTGGCGGAGAACTGATAAGTAGCATCGCCATTTCCCAGATCATTCAGGGTTCCGTTCAGGGCACCGGCATCTGCCCAGGAGGCACCAGAGGCATTCGAAGCACTGAGAGTGACCTCACCGGTAAACCAGGTCATGGGATTGCCAAGGCGGTCGGTGACAGACAGCGTCACTTCCTGGGAACTGCACACCGAGGCATTCAGGTCCGGCATGGAAAAGCGGAATTCTATCGGTTCGGCGGCAACGGTAATGGCTGCCCATTGCTCGCCACTGGCAGGAAAGTTGGCCGTACCCGTGCTGCCGGCACTGGCCTGGTTCTGATAAACCGCCGCACCGGTGACGGCAGCGTTGCTGTTTCTGGATCGGTCCTGCGTAATAGTTGTATAACCGGAGATGATAGTGGCCGGATCCACTGGCTGCTGCCGTCGATCCCAGCCGGCAATTCTGAGAATCAGGCTGTTGTCAGCATTGGCCGTCACCGCCGGTGCCTGGGCGGAGCCACCATTACCCGAATTCGAGCCGAATGAACCCTGACCACTGGCGCCGGTAAAGCGCATCATGAAGGCATAGGCGTCCTCACCCCCACCTCCCCAGGTCCAGTTATAACTGCCCGCTTCGGTACCAGTAGCGATACGGGCATAAACCCCCAGAAAGCCGTCATTGTTATCCATGATTTCTGTGGACACTGCTATCCAGCCGCCAGGTGTATTCATGGCATCGTCATCATCACGGGCAACGACGGTGACCAGCACATCTCCCGGGTTGACACTGGCGGGTACTGCCACGGAAATATTATTGCTGCCGGTGGCTTTGGATTCGGTACAACTGACCAGTTCCACCAGATTTCCCAGGGGTGTAAAAGACGGATTGGGGCAGGCCGCTTCAGCCTCCGGCGCTGCAAACAGGGACAAAAAGCTCAGACAGGCAAGCGCAGCAGCAGCTCGGCGGAGCCGCTTGCGCATGAGCTTTTGCTGGAGAATGATGAACATTTCGCGAATCAATCTGACCGGTTTTACCAAGCCTAATAAAAGCACGCCCGGCATCACTTGTCTAAATATAAAACCCAATAATATGAAGCACTTAGCAGTTTTAGCCCTGATCGGAGCTTAATTCCCTGGCAACGCTGTGCCAGGCCCGGTCAGAGGCGATAATACAAGCCGGAAATTACCGGTAAACAACTCAGCATTCGAGTCCTTACACGGGACAAGCCGGGTAATCTTCGGGCATCAGGTATTTGCATTAGCCGCCCGGACACCGGAGAATAAGCTCTGGCCGACTGGCTCCGCCCTGTCTTTAATCACCAAAACACAACAATCGATTACGGCTATGGATCTCGAATACAAAATCGTTCAATCCCAGACTCCGCTGTTCAGCGACCCTGGCAAGATGCACGAAGTCCTGGAACAGGAAGCCCGGGCCGGTTGGCAGCTACTTGAAAAAGAAGACAACTACCGCCTGAAGTTACAGCGCAATATCAGCCACCGGGAAAATGACAAGAACCTCGACTTCGATGCCTATCGCAGCACCGTGGGCGTACCGGCAGTACTGACCTACGGCCTGACCGCAGCGGTGACTGTCGGCATTGTTGCCATCATTCTTTATCTGGCCATCTGGAGTCAGTGATTATCGGGCATCAATAGGATGTCCTGACCTGAATGGTTCGCTCCAGATCCCCGCAACTGCCCTCGCTCTCGATAGTGGCATAGTTCGTTCCACTGATAGTCACTTCCGTGCAAGTAACCGACGCCGAACAATTATTCAGGCCCGGCACCGATAAATTATAGACTCTTGGCCCGGCGGCACATTCTGCAGTGCTGCTGTAGCCGGGAAACTCTTCCGGTGGATAAATGGTATTCATGGCAAAGCCCGCGCCAGATTCGGCCGCGTAAAAGGCACGGGTCAGATTGATCTCATCTTCATAGGTTTGCGCGTTCTGGCTCACCAGCGCGGCAATGGCCACCGCCAGCAGTGCCAGAATGGTAATAACAAAAATGGCACCGGGAAGACTGATGCCCGTCTGTCGGCGCTGCATGGCTGAGAAGCAGGATTTCTTCATCAAGGCACACTCCGGGTCAGCACTTCATGGGTCAGGTTTACCACATCACCCTCGGAAGTCAGGTTCAGCTCTATAGACACCAGTGAATTTCTGGTCAGGGTCTGGGTTCCTACAGAGAATGCCGTGATACCGGTATTATCGATATTGTCTGTGATCAGCATCTTGTCCGGTGCAGCCGAATAGTTCGGCAGACAGGCATCACCGGAGGCCAAGGCACAGCCACTGACCCCCTCCTCGGTATCGGTCTGATTCTGGTAGAAGCCGTAATTGGTATAACGATAGAGTTTGTCACTCTTGATGCAATAGCTGATGGGATCCTCAACCACGAAGAAACGCTCACTGCGTGAGCGCCTGTTGAAGCGATGAGTCTTGACCAGAGTCACCGTGGTCTGATCCGGCGAGGCACTGTCCGCCATGCTGCTGATTTCCTGGATGCGTCCGCGGGCGGGAAAGTTTGGCCAGCCGGCGGGAGGACCATTATCGCCGTCATAAACTCTGTTGGAGCGATTGGGGAAAATTACCGCATAACCATCTGTCGCCCCATGCTGCGTCGGAACAAAATCCACTACATCAAAAGTGGTTCCACCCAGACCGGTAAAAGGCGGATTGATGTAATTGGTTGCTGCTCGCACCGGGATGAACTCGATACATTGTTCTCCCGCCCCGTTTGCAGTTGTGGTCCTGATTGAATTGGGCAAGGCGTTGTGAATTTCCATGGCCAGGCGATCGACAGCAGTACGGCCGGCGCTGGCCAGCTGATTGCGATTGGCAGTGCTGCCGAAGCCATCCACGGCACGGCCGATATAATCCACGATACCAATCGCCAGAATCGCGCTCACCACGATGGCAGCGATCATCTCGATAAGAGTGAATCCGTTACTCAACCCTGCAATGTTTTGCTTGTGGAAACCCATAATCTCGCCTAAAAGTTAGCCTTGTAGGCGCTGAAATTCACACCGTTATCCAGGGAGCGATGCAAGACTGTGACAGTAATCAGTTTGGCATCGAACTCATCATCCAGCTCACTGCCAACACCGAGGTTTTCTTCTTCCTCGCCGCCACCAATATTGATGTAGCGAACGCTGACCTGAACCCGGAAGTTGTCGTAGCCGGTGCGGGTATTGCCATTGGCATCCTGCAAGGGGTCAGTTTGTCCATCCCCCTGATCGAGGCCATGGTAATCATCCACATCATCATAGGTAGCGCGAGTCTCGCCACCATCGGGACCAAACGAGCCCTCAACCGTGCATTGCCGTGGCGGCGGCGCCGATGCCCGGCAAGGAGGAATACCGGAATTGCGTGTACGCTCGTCAAAGCGCTTGCCCAGAATCTCATCCAGATAGGCCTGGCCCAGGGCCACAGTTCTTACCTGCAAGGTGGTGTCAGCACTTCGACTAAGACTGCCTTGCAACATCACAGTAATGCCTACAAGAGCAATCGCAAGAATCAGAATCGTCACGATAAGTTCTATCAGACTCAGGCCGGTTTCACGCCTAGACATCGCAGTCTCCGGCGTAGGCGAATCCGGAGGGCGACACACAAACCGAAGCGACAGGGTCGTTATTGATACAGATTCGCAGCGCAGAGTTCACGGCACCGGTACTGCCCGTGACTCCGCTGTCAGTCAGATCCCCCAGTTCACCAAAGTTGATAGTCATTGGTGCGGCATTGCTGATTGTGTCGCTGCCTGCTGTTGAGCCGCAGCTATCGGTAATATTGATGTCGCCGCTGAGACTAACTTCGCCCAGATCAACAGTGACTGATTGCATGTTGCCGCCATCATCACTGGTGGTGATAGTGGCGGTGCTGCCGGCTCCATCGGGAGTCAGAGTGACGGACACATCAGGGCGACCCAGGGAGTTCTGCTGGGCGGAGCGGATCAGGGAGATGAGCTGGTCGCGCAGCACTGGCGCGTTAAAGCTGTCACCATCGATAAATCTCGATACAACGAATGCCGACATGATACCGATGATCGCAATAGTGGCCACTATCTCCACCAAAGTAAAACCACTGCTATGTTTTTGATGATTTTTCATGTGTAACTAGGGCCAGCAGGCACAAAGTCGATTCTTTATATGGATTGTCTCGACCCCTTTCACGCTTCATCAAACAGGCAATTTGAAATTCGCCTATACTAGTCGTAATCCGTGGAACTACACATATTCACTTACGAATCACAAGAGTGCACTAATTGAAATATTAAATTGAAATGGAAATCGAAGTTAAGAGATAACCAACTATCGATCCATAAATAGTTTAGACTACTCCGCTATAGAGCGATTCCAAATTTTGTCTCACTCCCGCACTATCCAAGCGTTTATGCAATCACCCCATCTACCTTTAACTTTTTGACGATGGCGCTTGGAGAATTTGTGCAATTGAATCGAAAAAGCCGAAGCGGCATATCCGCTTCGGCTTTATTACTTTAGGTTCCACCTCTGAATTTACCGAAGAAATGGCAACTCGTCATAACTTCGAATTGCCAATCTTAATGACAGTAGAATTCACCAATGAAACCAAATTAGCAGCACTAATAGTTTGACCTGTATTAGCGTCGAGGCCTAATCACTAACTAGCCTCGAGTCAAGCCAAATCAGTCGACCATTAGTAATCGCTACTATCTTCTAACGTAACGGTTCCAGCAGCTGAGTCGTAAGTGAGAATTGGCACAACATCTGATGCAGCTGTAGCTTGAGCTTCCGTGGTGTATTGACCTATATAGGCCCAATGACATGTATCTGTATCAGCCGCGCTATGCAAAGCCTGGAAATCACCTGTGCCGCCTGTAATATCTGTGGCTACAAATCCACCAGCAGTAGCAGTTACAGGGGTCTGATCCATTGCGGGTCGGCCTTCTTGTAGCAATGCATCAAACACTTGCACACAATCAGCTGGCTCATCAACGACACCGTCAGTGTCCGAGGTTGTACTGATGGGATATCCATTAGCATTGTTTCTCAGTGTGCCCAATCCAAACTGAGTGATTGGGGTATTTGCAGCTGGTTCACCTGCAGCTGTATAGGCCGCTCTAAAAAGAGCTGTGCCAGTAACTAGTCCACCAAGAGTCGCATCTACAACCGCATCATGAGCTTCGTCAGTCACGTCGAGAAAACGCGGCAAAGCTGTTGCTGTGAGAATACCCAGCAGCAAGATCACCACGATCAGCTCAATAATAGTGAAACCAGCTTGACCTGATTTCGGCATGTTTCGTACTTGTAAGGTTTTCATACGTTCCACCCTGTTTGAGATGTATTACTAAATCGTTAAATCTGTTTAAAAGAAAAATTCAGAAGACCTGCTGCCTGCAATCATTCCCTGTTCGCCGCTTTCAGAGCATTTCCCGCTCACTGAAGTCTGCAAAACTCTTCGCCTGTTATGGAGCCACGCTCCAGGCTCCAGTTACTTTACAGGCCTGGATTATCTCTATAACGGCCTGAATATTAATAACTTAACGCCCAATTTGAATGCGATTTCTCGATTCAGCGCAGTTTGACGCTATTTTTCGCTATATCCTTGTTACTGTACAGGGTAAACATCCTGTTTCTTCCCCTTTTGTACCCCTATTTTAGGCCCTGCCTCCCTGGCGCACCGTTAGGAAAATCACGCATTTGCGGGCAGTTTCCGGGTAAATATCAGGAGCGCTGGGCCACCGCTTCCTGCAAAAGCACGCCATATTCCACTTCCCCCCATTTATAGGGGGTCACCGGACGCATCACAATGCCATTAAATTCCCGAACCCGGGAATCTTCCGGTACTTCTTCGCCCGCGGATTCCAGCACTCGCACCGGCAGGCCGGTCTCTTCATCATGGAGGCTGTAGTCCGCTTCCAGGCGGAACCGAATCTCGTTTGTGGGTACTTCCCTGCCGTTAATCAGCAGCGCCACGCCGGTGGCGTCATTGATCAGGTACACCAGCTCCTGACTACTGCGATCGAAATACCAGACACGCCTGTCCAGGCGGTCCGGGTCCACTGCATCAAAGGCACCAATATAGTTGGCGGGCGGCTCCAATAGCAGTTCCATCGGATTGGCGCCTGCCAGTGCCTGGGGCGAGGCAATACGCCCTACACCAACACCGTACAGCATCTCCAGATTAACTGCTGATGAGATCTGAGTCGTCACAGCCAGGAAATTTGCCCGCTCGGCCTGGCCGGGAAAATCAGCAAAGCGATTGGCTGCATAGGCATAGATGATAGCGACAGAGATGATGAACACCACCAGCTCAAACAGGGAAAACCCTCCGGCGAGCTGTGGTCGCCGAGGCCCTGTATTCTGTAATGTCCTCAAGCTGCTGGTTACTATCATATGTCTTGTTTAACATGCGCCGAGCTACAGTGTCGTGACTGGCATCGCATCTGTTCTTCCAGGCTACTGCTGCACTGCTGTATTCAGATCCCAAATGGGCAGGAAGACACCCAGTGCCAATATCAGAACCAGACCGGCAATAAAGCTGATCAGTATTGGCTCGATCGCATCACTCATCTGCTTGAGATCATACTCCACTTCCGCGTCATAGAACTCGGCCACTTCATTCAGTAACTCATCCACGGCACCGGTTTCTTCACCCACGGAAATCATTTGCAGCACCAGAGGGGTAAACATCTGACTGTTCACTGCAGTACGGTGCAATGACTCACCCCGCTCAACCCCTTCGCGCATCTTGTTGACGTTGTCTGAGATATAGGCATTGCCCACTGCACCGGCAACGACATTCAAACCCTGAACGATAGGCAGACCCGCATTGAGTACCAGGCCCAGCGTGCGAGAAAACCGCGCCAACGCCACTTTTTCAAATACCGGCCCTGCCAGGGGCAGACGCAATTTGCGTCGATCCCAACTCAGACGCCCGCTCTCGGTTTTCACCCAGTATCTGAACCAGAAAAAACTGCCCAGAATAGCCATCAGGATCACCGGCCAGTAATTGATCACAAAGTCAGAGGTGTTGATCAGAATCACTGTCTGCCAGGGAAGATCAGCACCGAGGCGATCGAAGGTTTCCGAGAATACCGGAATAACAAACACGGTGATGACCGCGAGCGCTGCAGCCATGGCACTGATTACGAACAATGGATAGCGGGTCGCACTCTTGACCTGCTTGCGTGTATTTTTTTCCAGCTCCAGATAGCGGCCAATTTCCTTGAAGGCCAGATCCAGCCGACCGGTGTTTTCACCCACATGCACCAGACTGAGAAATAACTGCGAAAAAACTTTGGGATGATGCCCCATGGCACTGGCCAGGCTCTGGCCGTTTTCCAGGCCATCAATAATGTCCTGCAAAACCGATTTGAAAAACTGATTGTTGAGAGAAGCTTCCAGGCCTTTCATGGCCCGATCCAGAGGCAGGCCTGCACGGGTAAGACTGTGCATTTGCCGGGCGAACATGATCAGATCATCAACCTCCACCTTCTTGTTGGCAAGAAAGGCATTGAGGTTTTCCATCGTCGAGGCATTGCGGTCCATACCGGAACTGGCGCGCTGCCGCTCCCGCTGCCGCGCCACTTCCCTGATCTCAATGGGAGTGACGGAATCACCAAACAGTTGCGCTGCCGCCTCGTCGGAACTACCCGCATTAACAGTGCCGGTTACAAGGGCACCGCTGCGGTCGCGTCCACTGTATTCAAAATGAGGCATAATTCAGAACAATCTCAAGGATCGCGGCCAGCTTCAGGCCACGTCCATATAGTCTTCAGACTCATCAATCTGCTCGGCTACCCGCAGCACTTCTTCCAGGCTGGTAATGCCCTGGGCCGCATCCTTGAGGGCGCTTACCACCAAAGGCTGGTAACCGGGGGACTTTTTGGCGATCTTCACAAACTCGGCAGAATCGGCCCGGCGCAGGGCATCGGCCAGATCACTGTTGATGATCAACATTTCAAACACACCAATGCGACCACGATAGCCGGTATTGTTACAGCGGTGGCATCCCACCGCCTTCTTCAGTTTGATACCCTCTGCTTCCTCTCCCAGCAGACTTCGAATCCAGGCCATATCCTTGGTATCCGGCTCGTGATCCACGTAGCAGTTGTCACACAAACGACGCACCAGTCGCTGGGCGACCACTGCGCGAAGAGCGGTGGCGGCCAAAAAGCCTTCGGCGCCCATGTCCACCAGGCGCATGGCACTGGACACCGCGTCATTGGTATGCAGAGTAGAGAGCACCATATGACCGGTCATGGCAGCGCGCAGGGCAATCTCTGCAGTTTCCTGGTCGCGAATCTCACCTACCAGCAGGATATCCGGGTCCTGGCGCAAGGCGGAACGCAGCACACGGGCGAAAGATAGTTCTATCTTGGGATTGATCTGCACCTGATTGATACGATGCAGACGGTACTCCACCGGATCCTCGACAGTGATGATCTTCTTGCCCACCACATTGAGTTCCTGCAGCGCACCATAGAGCGTGGTGGTCTTACCGCTACCGGTAGGACCGGTCACCAGAATCAAACCGTGGGGCATCTGAATAAGACGCCTGAATCGTTCCAACATGGCCTCGGGCATACCGACCGCATTGAGGTCTTTGACACCACTAGTCTGGTCCAGCAAACGCATGACCACCGATTCCCCATATTCCAGCGGCATGGTGGAAAGACGCACATCAATGCTGTGATCACGAACCTTGAGACTGAAGCGGCCATCCTGGGGCAGACGTTTTTCGGAAATATCCAGGCCTGCCAACAGCTTCAATCGCAGCACCAACGCCGGCGCGATGCGCCGCTCCTTCATCACCTGTTCCTGAAGAATGCCGTCGACCCGCTGGCGAATGCGTAACACTGACTCATCCGGTTCGATATGAATATCAGAAGCCCGTACCTGCACCGCATCCTCAAAAATGGATTGCAGCAGTTTCACAACCGGGGCTTCACTGTCGTCCGCATCCAGACTCAAGGATTCCAGGTCAAACTGGCTGTCGGTCAGTTCCTCATCCAGCTCCTCGGCAAAGGAGGCAATGTCCTCGGTACGTCGATAGACAAGGTCCAGGGTATTGAGCAGTTCGGTTTCCCGAACCACTGCCTGACGAATGGGTTGTTGAAGTATGCGCTCCAGTTCGTCGAAGGCAAAAATGTCCATGGGGTCGGCCATACCCACCACCAGGCCGTTATTCTCTTCGCTGAGTACAATGGCGCGATAGCGGCGCGCATAGCTTTCCGGTAGCAGTTGCACCAGATTGACATCGAAGTTGTAGCGACGCAGGTCAACGAAGGGAATATCCAGTTGTTTGGAGAGAAAACCAAGAAACTGGTCTTCATCCAGATAGCCCATATCAATCAGGGTACGACCGAGGCGCTGGCCGGTTTCCTTCTGGCGCTTCAGGCCGTTCATCAGTTGTTCTTCACTGATCACATGGTTCTGGACCAGCAAATCGCCGATACGGATTTTTTGTTTAGCGATAGCCATGGGATTATTGA
>JALEHB010000022.1 GCA_022763285.1 Pseudomonadales bacterium
ATCGAGCTGCTGCTGCGCAATCCGGAACTGGCCCTGGCCATCAAGGCCGATCTGGAGCCCCTGCGCAGTGCCGAGGACGAAAGCCGGCAATTACTGCTCTCCCTCATTGAAATGGTGCAGTCCGACCCCCATACAGAGACCTATACCTTGCTCGGATACTGTTATGGCAGCAACCTTGGTGGCCAGCTCACGCAGCTGCTCAAGGACGAGAAGATTACGCCCGTCGAGGGCATGGAACAGGAATTCCTCCAGATAGTCGACAACATATTGTCGGATATCCGGAAGAAACTGAATCTGCTGCAACTCAAGAATGAGCTGAAATCACGGCTCGGCGGGTCAAAAGATCAAAACTAAACAGCCGCTATTACTGTCTAATCCCCGGGTATAAGGCGTATACAGACGCTGTGTCCGCCGCTATAATGCCCGGCTGGCTTTTGAGCAGCCAATCAGAGCAAGCAGTAGCAGCAAAAACCCAAAATCATCAACCTGGCGCGCCCCCAGGAAGTCGAGAGTTCATGGCCCAGACGATAGCACCCCAGTCGAGTTTGAAAGCACTGATCGCCAAAGGTAAGGAGCAGAGCTACCTCACCTATGCGGAAGTGAACGACCATCTGCCGGAATCAATTTCTGATCCGGATCAGGTGGAAGACATCATTCAAATGATCAACGACATGGGCATCAAGGTGTTTGAAGCGGCACCGGATGCCGACGCCCTGTTGCTCAACGACGACGACAGTGATGACGCCAGCGACGACGAAGTTGCGGCCGCCGAAGCTGCCGCCGCCCTGGCCGCCGTGGAAAACGAAGCCGGCCGCACCACCGACCCGGTGCGCATGTATATGCGCGAAATGGGTACCGTGGAACTGCTGACCCGCGAAGGCGAGATCGTCATTGCCAAGCGCATCGAAGAGGGCCTGCGGGAACTGATGAAGGCTATGGCCCTGTTCCCCGGCACCGTCGAGCATGTGCTGAACGAATACGCCCTGATCGACAGCGAAGAGCGTCGCCTGAACGAACTCATCACCGGTTATCTGGACACCGATGACGAAGCTGAGTTTCCGCCCGCCGCCAACAGTGCCGCTGACGACAGCGACTCCAGCGACGACAGCGATGATGCCGATGACGACGATTCCGACGACGATGATGATGAAGAAGCCAATGTTGGTCCGGATCCGGAAGAAGCGAAAATCCGCTTCACCGAGCTGCGTGAGCAATACGAAGCCACTGCTGCCATCATTGCCAAGAAGGGCCGCAAGGACAAGAAGGCCGTCGATGAGCTGGAAAAACTGGGCGAGCTGTTCAAGAGCTTCAAGCTGACCCCGCGTCAATTCGATCCTCTGCTGGCCCACATCCGTGCCGTGCTGACCCGTGTGCGTCGCCACGAGCGCGCCATCATGAGCCTGTGTGTGCGCAGCGCCAATATGCCGCGCAAGACTTTTATCGAGTCTTTCCCCGGCAATGAGATCAACGAGAAGTGGATCGACAAGCACATCAAAGCCAAGGAGCCCTACTCTGAGCTGTTGGTGAATGTGAAGACCGAAGTGCTGCGGGCCCAGAAGAAACTGCGCCTGCTGGAAGAAGAAACCGGTCTTACCATCTCCGAGATCAAGGACATCAACCGCCAGATGAGCATCGGCGAGGCCAAGAGCCGCCGTGCCAAGAAAGAAATGGTGGAAGCCAACCTGCGTCTGGTGATTTCTATCGCCAAGAAATACACCAACCGCGGCCTGCAGTTCCTGGACCTGATCCAGGAAGGCAATATCGGCCTGATGAAGGCGGTGGACAAGTTCGAATACCGTCGCGGCTACAAGTTCTCAACTTACGCCACCTGGTGGATTCGTCAGGCCATTACCCGGTCTATTGCTGACCAGGCCCGAACCATTCGTATTCCGGTGCACATGATCGAAACCATCAACAAGCTGAACCGTATCAGCCGTCAGATGGTGCACGAGAAAGGCCGCGAGCCCACGCCGGAAGAGCTGGGCGAGCGCATGGACATGTCCGAGGACAAGGTGCGCCGCGTGCTGAAGATCGCCAAGGAGCCCATCTCCATGGAAACCCCCATCGGTGATGACGAAGATTCACATCTGGGTGATTTCATCGAGGATGCCACCGTGGACAGCCCGGTAGACAGCTCCATCGACGAAGGCCTCAGAGAAGCCACCAAGGACGTGCTGGGCAGCCTGACGGCAAGAGAAGCCAAGGTACTCAGAATGCGTTTCGGCATCGACATGAACACCGACCACACCCTCGAGGAAGTGGGCAAGCAGTTCGATGTCACTCGTGAGCGTATTCGCCAGATCGAGGCCAAGGCCCTCAGAAAGCTGCGCCATCCGACCCGCTCGGATCACCTGCGCTCATTCCTGGACGAATAAGCACAGCACCACTACCGAAACCAAAAACGCCCGGCCAAACAGCCGGGCGTTTTCGTTTGGGGACTTTCATTTTGGAGACACCGAATTGGGGACACTGACAAAATAACAAAATAAGCCCCACGCTTCGCTTTGAAAGGCTGAAAATCTCTTGAAACATCTTTTAGGGACACTGACAAAATAACCAGATAAGAGCTCACGTCGTTTGGGGAGTACTGACGAGATAGGCAATTCCGTCTAATACGCGGAATTTGCTGACAACAACCAACCATACATCTGTCTTAATTTGTTAATTTGTCAGTGTCCCCGGTTATTGTGCGCTGACAGCCAAGGACCTCACACCAACCCTAATTTGTTAACTTGTCAGTGTCCCTGTTGTTTGCATCTGTAATACTGGCGCAGTATTACTACGCTAGAGTTCCAATCTGAAGTCACGCAAACACTTGAACAGGAATCTCAAGCCATGCGCAAGCTCATCACTCTGCAAGCCCTGATTCTGACTCTCCTGACCCACGGCGCCATGGCCCAGCGTCTGGAATTGCCGGAATTTGAGCCATTGGCCATCCAGCATGAAAGTGCCACCGAGATAGCCCGCTTCCCGGCCCGTGAAGCTGGCCAGGCTGCGGCCGCCGATGCCGGGCATTTCTATGCCATCGTCAACACCGCCATTGGTCAATACGACAAGCAAAGTGGTGAGCTGATCAAACGCTGGGCCAGCCCCAGACAGGGCCCCATCCGCCATTTGAACAGCTGCTATGCCGAAGGCACTGAACTCTACTGCGCCAACTCCAACTTCCCGGAAGTCCCCATGGCCAGCTCTCTCGAAGTCTTCGATACCGAGACCATGGAACACAGCCGCAGCTATAGTCTCGGCATACTGGATGATGGCTCACTGACCTGGTACGACCGCCTCGGCGATGGCTGGATTGCAGGCTATGCTCACTATGACGAAGACGGCGGCCTCAGCTTCAAGGACCATTCCTTTGCCACCATCAGTCGTTACGACAATGACTGGCGCCGCCTCGGTGGCTGGATGATCCCGGAAACCGTCATCGCCCGCATGCAACCCCATGCCGCCTCCGGAGGTGCCATCGGCCCTGACGGTCTACTCTATCTGACCGGCCATGACCGCCCGGAGATGTATGTACTGGCGGCTCCCAAAATGGGCCCCAAGCTGGTCCACATCGCCACCATCGATATCGACATCGAAGGCCAGGCCTTCGCCTGGGACAAGAGCAGTGACGAACGCGTAGTCTGGGGCATCAGCCGCCCCAACCGGGAAGTCCGCGCCTTCCGCCTGCCCAGCATCAATCTGCCCGAAGGCTATAGCCGCCTGACCGAGCTCCCCCAAAGCTTCCGCTGATAGCTTTCGCCCATCGGGAAACACTCGTAGCCTGGCAACTTAAACACCTTTAATCAGGTATCAAGCCTCAGGATTTAGGTTGCCAAATTGCGAGTGTCCCCAGCGCTTGATGGCGGTGCTCCTGATTCTGTGCTATTTCTGTCCCACACTTTTCGACTATCCAGAAAGCATCAGCAAGGACAACTTATATGCCCGGCATCGACATCAAAGATAAAGTTATTCTCATCACCGGCGCCAACCGCGGCATCGGCAAAGCCTTCGTACTCACTGCGCTGGCCCAGGGGGCCAAGAAGGTCTATGCCTGTTCCCGGGATGAAGCCAATCTGGCGGAGGTATTGGAAGCCGGTGGCGACAAGGTGCTGCCCATCACCCTGGATGTCACTAATCAGGAACAGGTGGACGCTGCCGCCAGCCAGGCGCCTGATGTCGAGATCCTGATCAACAATGCCGGCGTAGGCGCCAATCTGGACAAGCCGGTATCGGCCAGTGCCAGCAACGATGAAAAGCGCATGCAGCTTGAGCTGAACGTCAATTACTTTGGCATCGTCAAAATGGTCCGCGCTTTTGCGGGCATTCTCAATAACAATGGCGGCGGCGCTATCGTCAACATACTCAGTATCGCTGGCCTCAGCAATTTCCCCTTCGCTCCGGGCTACAGCGCCAGCAAGCACGCCGCCCACGCCATCACCCAGCACTTCCGCGCCGAACTGGCCCGCAACAACACCCTGGTAGCCGGCGTCTATCCCGGCCCCATCGACACCGACATGGCCAAGGATCTACCTCTGGACAAGACCTCACCGGAAGCGGTGGCGGAACATGTCTATGCCGAGATCGCCAAAGGCAGCGAAGACATCTTCCCCGACCCCTATGCCCAGGGTTTCGTCCAGCAACTGGAAGCCGACCGCAAGGCCCTGGAAAAGGCCAGCGCGGCCCTGATCCAGAATTAGTAAACTGCCGGTCACTATTTCTCCGCAGGATGAAACTTCGCCTGCTTCAGACTGCTCACTGATTTTCGGGCTTCAATAAACACGACCGGTTTAATCACTTAACGGGCAGTAATTAAGCTGTTAAGTTGTCAGTGTTCCATACGCGCCTCGTCGCGCCTGGCTTAAAGGAAACGCATTATGAATAAAACCTACTCTCAACCATTTCTGGCTCTGGCAGCAGCCGCATTGGCCTTGATCCCGGTTCTCGGCACGGCTGCAGAACCAGTCGCCAAGGCAATCATCGAAAATCAGGGTATCGGTTTTTCTCGCGTCGACAACAATCGTGTCATTGCCTATGACACCGTTGCCGCCTACGAGAATCACCAGGTACTGGTTGCCGACTGCAACTCATACAGCGTCGAGCACAGGGGCGTGACCTGGTGCTTCTCCAACGCTGAAAACCAGCAGCTATTTGAGGCCGCGGTCAATGAAGGTCGCGAGAACTATATCCCCTTCGGCGGCGGTCACTGCTCACTGGGGCTGGCCTTCGGCAACCTCACGGCCCGCGGCGACCCCCGCACCACTGTCCGTATCGGCAATCAGCTCGTGCTGAACGGCAATTTCGACGTTCGCAGCCGCTTCCTGCAGGACAGTGAGCGCAACCTGGACATGGCCACCATCCGCTATGAAATGGCCGTCAAGGACGGCAGCCTGGAAGTGAACGATTAGGCAAAGTAGTGTTTGGAATCAGGCTGAGGGGCGCTATAATGCGCCCCTTCTTTGTTTTGGGCTCAGTGATTTTCTGCTAAATTACTGATTCCGCTGGAGCTTTTCGATCAAATTCGAAGGGCTTTGGCACAGCCTGATGGTCGCAATCGAGGCGCAGTGATTTCTGAGGGAGGGAGCGTACATACAGTACGTGACCGAGCGAAGATAATCGCTGCAACGAAGAGTGCGGGCAGCAGGCGAAGTCCAAAGTTTTTGGCACAGCCTGGTGTTCGTAATCGAGGCGTGGGGCTTTCTGAGAGAGGGAGCGTACATCAGGTACGTGACCGAACGAAGATAAGTCCCACAACGAAGAGTACGGACTCCAGGCGAAGACAAAAGGGCCTATAGCTCAGTTGGTTAGAGCGCCGGACTCATAATCCGTCGGTCCCAGGTTCGAGTCCTGGTGGGCCCACCACTTCCCAAACGAGACTGGTGGCGAGCAATGTTTCTGGAAAGAGTCTGCAAGACTCTGGGCAAGCACAAAATCCCCTTCGCTATCGTAGGCGGTCACGCTGTTGCGCTTCATGGCGCCGTTCGTGGCACGGTAGACATTGACTTCGTCATCCGCTGGAACCAAGCCAACCTGCAACGAACCGAAAAGGCTCTCACCGAACTGGGCCTGACCTCAAGACTGCCAATCAGCGCTGACGATGTTTTCAGAAACCGCGAGGACTATATTGAGCAGCGCAGTCTCATCGCCTGGAATTTCTACAACCCCAAAAGCCAGGACGAACAACTGGACCTGATTATCGACTACGATCTCGGCAGCCTGGAACCCGTAACATTCAATCTTGAAGGGACTGAAATTCCGGTTTTGGATATTGATAGTCTGATTGCCATGAAAAAGAAAAGCGGTCGACCACAAGATCTTGCCGATGTCGATGCACTTGAGAGGATTCGGCAATGAAAGCCTTACAACTTTTTTCAGATGAAGCTCTTGAGCGAGGCAGGGAGTTGAGCACTGAAGAGATTGTGCGGTTCCTTGATGAGTTTCGGCGATTGCACGGCATTCCTGACAGTCAGCAATCAGAAAAAGCTGGAATAGCAAGCCACTGTTTAAACAGTGAGAATTTTTAGAATAAAGGAAACAATCAGTAAAGTAACTGGCTACACAATTCAGTTCCTGGAATAAGTTTTCTATACTAACTACCATTTTACTATTCTAGTATTACCCCAATTGGTCTCCGATCAAGTTACTCTGACCCCTTTGATCTCCTAATGCCCCTGAAACAACCATTCAATCAAAGAGCACTCTCTCTACTGCTGGCAACCCTGCTACTGGCATCCTGCACAAGCACGCAAACAGACTGGCCAACAGAAGCAGCAGAACGGGCTTTTTTCATTCGAGCTTATTCCGATGATGAGCGCAATCAACAGTTCCAGTCCAGGGATGAGTATCTCGGGTGGGTACGCAACTTCTACACAGGTACGCTGGTTTATTCGACAGGATGGCTTGATATCCAGTCACAGCTTCTAGACGGCGCCAACGGTGACGAGCAGGTCGAATTGCGTGATCAGCTCAATGAGCTGGGCGCAGTAATCGGCGCTGAATGGGCCAAGGAAAATGAACTTCGCCTGATCAATAATCGCATGCTGGCGGTTTGGGGCTCAGTACTTCAACTGGCAGATCTCGAAGGTAAACGGGAAGAATCTATTGACGTGATCGCCGTTGATGTAAAAGGCCTGTTCCAGGGTACGGTGAATAATCAGGATATTGTGGAGTCACGCTATTCCAGGCTACTTGGCCTGGAGTTTTTTGGTGGTTTTTGAACTGGCTAACTCAAAATTACTGACACGCTATTTTGCTTTCCCTATCCCGATAACACGCCCCCTATCAAAGGGGGCAGAGTAATCTCATCCGTCAAGCGATCAACTTTATCAGAATGAGTGAGTCCAATTTCCATCCGGAATCAACGGACTCCGACCCCTTTGACGCCCCCTTTTGATTCGCCAGTTACTCAGGTCTGATATTGAAATTCCATCGTCTCTTCGCTAACCGTGAGCGAACAAACTTCCTGAATTCCTTAGGAGTTTTTACTACTTTTCTTCTGTGTCTGGCCTGATTACAAAATTTGCAAGCAGCAACAATATTGCCTGCATTGCACTTCCCGCCTGAAGAATGTGGAATCAGATGCTCCCCGGTACACTGAAAATGTACTGCCTGCTTACCTGAAAGATTAAATTTTTCTACGAACTCAGCGGGATCTTTCAGCCACATGGGTGAGTTGCAGTAATAGCAAAGACCATGCTGCTCTCTATAGGAGAGAGTTCTGGGACGCTTTAAAGATTTTCTGGAATTGGACATAGTGCCTCCTGCTTTGAATTTGGTTACCCGCAGAGACCTTTGGTCATCTACAACGGGAACCAGCTGAGGCACTCAAACTGGCACTACAAGCTTCCTCACGGACAGCTCACAGGATCAGACTAACAGAAATTAACGAATAAGCGAATAAGGGGACAGGTCAATCCCACACATCGGGCAACAGGAGGGGACACTGATAATGCTTTCTAGTTCACACAGTCCGACCCCACTTCTCCACCATAATAGACCAGATCAAAGGCCTCGCTGGTGGGAAACACCAAAGCACCCAGACCATTCCAGTGCTGACGCGTTTCCGCCAACCACTCTGCCAGGCCTTCTGGCGCCTCTCTTAAATCCACTAAGTAGCGAGACATTCCAAGCTGCGAGAAATAAAACTCAGCAGAATCACGAGGCGGAGAACTGAACAGCATCGGTTGCCGAACATCCTTCGGGGCGCTGCAAAAAGCGATCTCCCCGCCATTGACCATATTCAGGATATTGACGTAATCAGCATCGAAACGACCATCCAGATATCGGCCCATGGGAATTGTAAGCACCTCTGTGCTACCGGGTTCATAAACTGGAGTCTTTGCACTGTGCGCTACTGAAGTGAACACCAGCACTCTGGAATCAGGGGCAAGCATTCCCAGCACCCAATCCAGATTATCTGCCAATAGCCGATCCCGAACTCTCAAGTTCACTTGATTCCATTGCACACCATCACTTAGCACCCAGTCCTGCGGCATATTACGGAACCAGTTATCTACCTGCCTGGCTGATATTGCCGATTGCAGGGCCCAGGCATAATCAAGCCTGGAACTGGCAGCGGTGTATTCAAATTCATAGCGCTCCAGATGAGAGATTAGATCATTGATAGTGGCGGTTAGCCCATTGCGTTCTGCCTCCGGTACGGGCCCATAGTTATTGGTACTGGAAAGGGCAGGCAGAAAATCCTGAACTTTAACCCGGTACCGGGCAGCTACTTCGGTATTAACTGCGTCCAGATAGTCCAGAACAACAAGCAGTGCCGTATCCGGGTTTCGTGGGGCTCCCAGATTTCCGGGACTCCCGGAAACATCAATTCCGAAGATTTCGATCTTTGGCTCATCTGCCCCAAGTGCGTCATTGTATTCGCGCAGCCATCTGAGCAACTCAGCATTCTGCCTGAAATCGTGAAAGCCAAAAGTAAAACCCTGCCGAACGGCGTCGGCCAGATTCATATCACTACCGGTTACATAATCATTCAGCACCCTGCTTTCTGTCAGTCCGGATTCAAGCACGATAGCGGCGAAGTTCATTTCCTCCACGAGGAATCGAAACAGAGTATTACGAAAAGCCATGGGCTCAGTGCCACCATGGACTGCTTCGCTAAAACCCACGATACGTGCCTCACCAATCATTTCCTTCAGGAAAGACAAGCTTGTCGTCGGCGCATCTATACCAATCTCTGAAACCGGTTGTGCCGCATCTTTGGCCCAAGCCATAAAACCTGCCTGCAGGTCATCCCTGGTTTGGGCATGCAGGCTTATCGATTTGGCTAGTACGCATAACAGGATAGTAAACCTGAGACTTTGCATAACAACGACTCATAGGGCGGAAGGGGATATTGATCTTAAACCGGCGGGCTCTAATTGTCTCGCTTTAGGGGCCACTGATGATTTAGTAACTTAACCCTCACAAATACCGATCCAAAAACTCCCGAATCGCCCGATACCCCTGAATCTGATTTTCCCGATTCCGAAACCCATGCCCCTCATCGGGATACACATGGTAGTCCACATGCACATCATTCCTTCTTACTGCTGCCACCATCTCATCTGACTCAACCTGCAACACTCGGGGATCATTGGCTCCCTGCAGCACAATCATCGGCTTGACGATATTCTCGGCATGAAACAGCGGCGAGATGCGCTCCAGGCGTTCCCGATCGGTGGCCGGATCGCCCATCTCGGCGTACAGGGCATCTTTCTGGGCGGTCCACCAGGGTGGGATATTTTCCAGAGTTCGTAGCCAGTTGGTGACGCCGAAGATGTCTACGCCCACTTCGAACACTTCTGGTTCGAAGGCCAGTGCGGCTACCACCATATAGCCGCCGTAGCTGCCGCCAATAATGCCGACCCGTTCGGGATCTACTACACCGGTGTTGATCAACATTTGTTTGCTGGCCACTACATCACCCAGATCTGCCTCGCCGTGGCGCTGGTCGTCCATGGCGAAGAAGGTTTTGCCATAGCCGGAGCTGCCGCGATTATTAATGCCATAAACCACATAGCCGTGATTCACCAGATACTGGATCAGGCCGTTGTAGGTGGCGCGGGTTTGGCCACCGGGGCCGCCGTGGACCCAGACCAGGGCCGGGGCCTGGTTGTCCTCGCTGGCATCATGGGGTATCCAGAGAATACCGGGAATTTCGGTGCCGTCGTAGGATGCAAAACGCACCACTTCGGCTTCCACCAGATGTTCGGGGTTGATATTGGCATTCAGGCTGTTGGTAAGTTGACGCGGCGCAGAGTCGCTGCCCATTTCATGCACGAACAGATCGCTGGGAAAGCGGCTGCCGCTGCCGTACATGGCCACCAGTTCGTCACCCGGGGCAAAGCTTACTGAGGTGACGTTCACGCCACCCAGGTCTGGCGCTTCAATCTCCGTCATCTGTCCTGCTGCAATATCTCCCACCCGAAACAGACGCAATTCAGTTCGGGCATCCACATTGGCGGTAACCACAAAATACTCGCCTTCGCGGGAGAAGCGGCCACTGTAGATATCCCAGTCCATGGCCAGCACTTCTTCTTTCTCAGCGGTGGTGACGTCATAACGCATCAACCGCTGGAATTCACCGCCCTCATCGCTGCTGTAATAAAGAAAGCGACTGTCAGGCGACCAGTCACTGACCAGATTGAAGACATCACTCTCATGGGGTGTTACGTGAACGCGCTCGCCGCTCGCCAGATTCTGGATATAGATGTCGTTATCACTGGTGGTGCTGAGTGCCATCACCGCCATGTACTGACCGTCGGGTGAAATATCATCCGGATAGACACTATCCTGATTTTCAAACAGCATCTGCCGGGGGTAGCCGTCACTGAGCTGGTACTCGTAGACATCGAAAAAGCGCGGATCCCGCTCATTGCTCTGCACATAGAAGGACTGGTAGTCACCGGCCCAGCCTAGGAAGGAAGCGCGGTGTTCTTCCCCGGGAGTGAGATCGACGGCTTCGCCATCGGCCTCCATCACATACATATGATTCAGTTCGTTGCCACCCTGATCAGCCGTAAACAGAAAGCGCTCATCCTCCGGAAACCAGGACACCGCCAGCATGGCATCGCTACTGCTGTCAGTGAGTTGTACTTCCCCACTGCCGTCGGTATTGATGGCATAGACATTGAAGATACCACTGCGACTATGACTCACCAGCAATTTGCTGCTGTCAGGCGAGAAACTGGCGCCGCGATAGCTGACGCTGTTCATGAAATCTTCGATGGGGTATTCGGGAATGCCGGAATCAGCGGCTTCAGCGGGGGCCGAAGCTGCGTCGAGGGCGGTGTCGGTGACTACTGGCTCTTGCGGGCCACACCCATTTAGCAGTAGACCCAGCAGGATCAGGCTGCCCAACTTTCGGTATTGCATAACAACACCTCATGGGATTGGATTGTTGGTAAAGTCCTGCACCGATCGAGCTTATCCCGCCGAAATCCGGATGTCTACGCCATCGGCCGGATATTTTCCGGTTTTAAACCATTCAGGCTGCAACCGGGGTGCCACAGGGCAACAGACTATTGACTTCCCGGCACCGGAATATCAGGTATTTACCTGATACCACTTGCTCTCTACCCGGAGCAGACTGTTAGCCTCCAGTCAGTTTCAGGGTACGACATCATGTTCAGAATAGAAAAAATAATGCTAGCGCTGTCACTTGCCATCATTTGCATGGCGACCACACCGGCCCTGGCAGATCGGGATAAACGGGAAGACCGGGGACGCAAGACACCGGTTGAACGCTTCTGTCCAGACGGCTATTCCGAAATCGGTCATTACGAACCGTTTGAAAATCGGGTACGAACCGTGTGCGCCACTGAGGTGCTGGTAACACCCAACTCCGAGATTTTCAGGGATGTGATCCGTGACACCGTGGTGTTTCCTGTGTGCATGGCCAAGGACTCTCTGGGAGAGGGCGCCATCACCACGCTTACCAGTTTCGTCAGCGAAGCACTGACAGTAGCTCTGCAGGAATCTGCTGCTGTCACCGAAGAGGTACTGAATTTAATGTTGGCGCAATTGGAGACCAATCTGAATGAGGCGCTGGCCGGCGTTGAGCTCGGTACCAATGAGTCATTGGCAGCTATTACGACCGGCATCAACAGCACCCTCAGCAGCACCGAGAACAGCCTCAACGCCATAGATGGCCAACTTAACAGGGTAGACGACGAAATCGCCGATGGATTGTTTGCCGCGCGCGATGTTATCGCCGATTTCATCAAGAGCCTGGATGACCCGGATTTCATGCCGGATTTCATTGATGAAGGAGCCGTGAATGGTGCGCTCTGGATTCCCATTGATGGTATTGCCAATCTCAACATCCCCGATGTGAGCCTGGGTTCGCTGACCGCTCCTGTCATTACCGTCGGCGGAGTTGTAATTGACCCGGCACAACTGGAAGCGCCGGAAATCACCTTGCCGGACGACCCCCTCAAAGCCCTTTTGGAGCTTACCAACCTCTGCAGTTACCCCGACGAGTACACCGACTTGCTGTTACTGGCATTCGGCTTCGAAGATGCGGTCGACCCTGTCAGCGGCAGCGCCGGCATTCCCGAGCAAGTGCCAAGTTACAATGAAGCCCTGCGTATGTGTTCAGCGCGCGGCGGCCATCTCTGTGACCAGGAAGAATATGAGGTCCTCGGCCTGAGACCGAACCCTGGAGAATGGGCTGGTGGTTATGGTCGCGACAGCCATGTAGTAATGATGCCGGGCACTCGTGCTTATGCCACTCCCTATCCACCCCTGGAGGCCAACGCAACAAACCTGTTTGCCTTTCCACGGCAAGTACCAGTGAAAATCCATCCGCCGGTGTACCCAAATGGCAGCTTCCGCTGCTGCACAGTGACTACGCTAAAAGTGAACAAGCGCGGTCGCTTCAGCCTGGAACGGCTGCAGGATGAGGATGACGACTAACTTGGCCCGGGGCCACTGATGCAATCAGTGGCCCCGCCCTCAGCCAGGCAGACTGCACCGCAGATACTTCCCTGAAAGTCTTCAGTTTGTCAGAGCACTACACTATAGTTTCTGACTGGCAAGCAAAATCCGGGAGGCTATTCATTGCACTGCGTTGCTTTCAGCGCAATGAGCAGCCGGTTAATAACTTGAATAATAAACTCTACTGCCTGGGTATTCTGGCGATGATGACCCTCAGCCTCTGCGCCAGGGGCCAGACCGTCGAACCTGACAATCTGATTTTGACTGAGCGCGGTGGACCGATATCAGTTGCAAGCCAGGCTTTCTTCTTTCTCGATGACAGCAACGCACTGACAGTCGAGGATATCAGCGCACAGCGCGAATCATTCCAGCCTCTGCCAGAGACCAATATAGATTTCGGCTTTTCCGATGCCACCATCTGGCTCTGGTTCAAGGTTCATAATGGGCACAATGAATCCCTGAGCAGGATTCTGCAATCAGATGTGCGATTCATGCGCCCCCTGAATTTTTACCAATCGCAAGGCGCTGGCTGGCAGCAATTGCTGATCAATACTGAACACCATACTTTTCACCAACGTCCTTTGCCTGAATTGCGCTTTCTGGCGGCAGAATTCGCAGTCGCTGCAGGCCAAAGCAGTGATTTCCTTGTGCAATTTGCTGCTGAGGGGCCCACCGCCATGGACCTGCAGATTCTCGATCGCGAAGCCGCCCTGACAGAACAATTTCAGGCTACGGTACGTATCAGCATTTATGCCAGCATTCTGCTAACCCTGATTCTGGTGAACTTTTTGCACTTTCTCGCAGTGCGGCAATTTCCCTTTCTTGTTTATATTTTTTATGAATCGATAAATACTCTTTATGTCGCCCATATCGAAGGATTCACCTTCCAGTATCTCTGGCCCGACTGGCCAGCCTGGAACGCTGAAGCCACACCACTGATTGCCTCCATCGGCTTGGTGATTGGCAATATCTTTGCCATCAGCTATCTCGATATCCGGCGTCACTCTAACTGGATGTATCGGATTCACCTGCTTCTGATTGGTTTATCCACAGTCGCATTTCTTGGTTCAGCATTTGTCAGCAGCCGTATCGGCACGCAGTTCACAGCGCCTCTTCTGCCGCTGACCATCGTAGTCAGCATTTTGTCAGCCAGTGTTGCCCTGCGCAGACAGCATACCCTGGCGATCTATTTTCTCTGTGCCTGGGCGCTATTTGGCATCAGCGCCCTGCTCTGGTCCGGCACCTTGCTGAACTGGTTCAGTCTGGGTTTTGATGTTTTTACACTTTACATAGTTACCGTCGTGGCACAGGCAATCATCTTGTCTATCGGATTGGCAGATCAGGTGAGACGGATCAACAGGGATTACATCAGAACGCAACAGGATCTGATTCGAAATCTTGAAGGCCGACTATCCGATGCCCGTGATCGATTGCAGCTTGAGAGGGAGAAAGAAGAAGCCTTGGGCAAGATTGCAGAGCGCTCCCGGCAATTGGCCAGTGCCAGCCACGATATCCACCAGCCCATTCAATCCATGCATCTATCCCTGGATTCTCTGAAAAAGGAAGAGATTAATCCAGCACTGTTAAAACAGTTTCACCAGACTCTGGAGCACATGGAATCGGTGCTGGGCAGTACCCTGGATGAAGCCAGTGAAGCGTTGCGGGCCGATATGGCGCAAGCGCCCCTCAAGTCTGTAGTTGCCGGGGAACTGGTGCGGGATATGGCAGCACAGTTCAGACAAATTGCCCGCCAGAAAGGCTTGAAGCTTTCCGGTTTTGAGAGCCATTCTGTGCTGGTTGTTCGCGATCTGCCGCTGCGTCGCTGCCTGGCCAATCTGCTCAGTAATGCCTTGAGTTACACCGATGAAGGAGGCGTGTTAATTGGCGCCCGACGTCATGGTGACAAACTGCTATTTCAGGTATGGGATACGGGACCTGGCATGGATCCTGCCGAACTTCATAATCTCATGGAGCCATTGAACAAGGGAGAGGCTTCCAGTGGTCATGGTATTGGTCTGGCCATCGTCAAAGAAATCTGCGACAGCCACGGTTGGCAATTGCAAGCCCGTTCAAAGCCTGGTGTTGGCAGCTGCTTCACCCTGACCGTACCTGTGAGACAGCGAGGAGACTAGGTATGTTGCGCATCGCGCTGATCGATGACCACGAAATTTTCAGAGTAGGCCTGCGCGCATTACTCGGATCTGCCAGGGATGTTGAAATTGTAGCCGAGGCCAGCGATGCAGCATCGGCAATCAAAATCATCCGCGACCATCAACCGAATCTGGTCATTCTCGATTACTCCATGCCTGGCCTCACAGGCCTTGAAGTCATGCAAACCATCAGGGAACGCTACAGCGGGGTCAGGGTCATCTTGCTTACCGCATCCAGGTCCGAAGCTGTCGTTAGTGAAGCTCTGGCCAAGGGCGTGCAAGCAGTGGTAATGAAGCAGGATGCCAGTGATGAGTTGTTGCAGGCCATTCGCCATATTGACAAGCAGGATGCCTATTTGTCCAAGAGCGTGGCAGCACTGTCCGAGCGCCATGACAATCTGGCCAGCCTGACCCAGCGGGAAAAGCAAGTACTGCGTATGGTGGCCCAGGGCTATCGTAATCGTGAAATTGCCGAGTCACTGCACATCTCCCTGAAGACCGTCGATACCCACCGCACCAACCTCATGCGCAAACTGAACCTGCACAGCCTGGTGGAACTGGTGGATCTGGCGAACAAGACCGGCTTTGTGGATTCAACCATCTGACCACAAAACCAGAACCGGGGACACTGACAAAATAACAAAATA
>JALEHB010000223.1 GCA_022763285.1 Pseudomonadales bacterium
CATTTTTCCAAGGTTGAGAGCGTGTCGGTAGACCGCGAAAACCGCAACGTTTTATTGCATCTGGACAATGGCAATGCTGTCAGCCTGCCCCAGGTGCGTGAATTCAAATAATTTGCAGCGATTACCCAGGAGTTAATCTATGTCATTCGATACTGCAGTTTCAGGCATTAAAGCCGCCTCTACCAATCTCGGTATTATCGGCAACAATATTGCCAACGCCGGTACCACCGGTTTCAAATCCTCTCGGGGTGATTTCACTGACGTATTCGCAACAAGTTTGTTGGGTGTGTCCCAGAATGCCATTGGTAAAGGTGTTGCCGTTAACGGCGTGAACCAGTCATTCTCTCAGGGCAATATTACCTTCACTGATAACGTGCTGGACATGGCGGTCAACGGCAGCGGCTTTTTCGTGCTGAATGACGGCGGCACCCAGGTTTATAGCCGGGCCGGTAACTTCCAGGTGGATCGTTCGGGTTTTGTAGTCAACGCTGCCGGTCAGCAATTGATGACATTCAATACTACCGAGGCGGGTAATCCTACCGGTGGCATGTCACCCCTGCATATCGACACCTCCCTGATTCAACCGGAAGGCACCACCGAGGTAACCATGTCGGCCAACCTCGACTCCCGTGCCACGCCGCCGACAGTGCCCTGGCCGGGCGCAGGCTTCGATGCCTTTGCTTCTCCGCCTACGGCGCCGGATCCGGATATGTTCAATTCATCCACCTCGGTAACCATTTATGACAGCCTGGGTAACGCGCATACCCAGAGTCTCTACTTCGTCAAGACAGCCACTTCCAATGAGTGGAATGTCTACACCCTGATCGACGGTGTTTCCCAGACTGGTCCGGATACTGTGACATTTGACTCTTCAGGCAAGATCCCGACTGCGAGCTTGCCAGTGGAAGTAAGCGTAGCGGGCTGGACTCCCCAGGACACTGCCGGTGCAGCCAATGGCGCTGCGGCACAGAATTTCACGCTCGATCTGTCCAGACTGACCCAGTTTGGTAATGAATTCTCCGTCTCGTCTATCGACCAGGACGGCTTTACAACCGGGCAACTGCGCGGTGTCGAAGTGGGTGAGGGCGGTATCGTCTATGCACGCTTTACCAACGGCCAGTCCCGTGCCCTGGGCCAGGTAGCCCTGGCCGATTTCGCCAATACAGCTGGTCTGCAGCCCCTGGGTGGCAGCATCTGGGCTGAGACTTTCACCTCCGGTCAGCCGACCCTGTCCAATCCTGGCACTGGTGGTGTGGGAGTGGTGCAGTCGGGTGCCCTTGAGGATTCCAATGTGGAAGTAACCCAGGAACTGGTGGACATGATTGTGGCCCAGCGGAACTTCCAGGCCAATGCCAAGGTGATCCAGACCGAAGACACGGTTACCCAGGCCATTATTAATTTGCGCTAACACACTAAAGAGCCCTGACAGGACTGAATCATGAGTCAGCTTCTACTGAACGCCGTTGAAAATGCCAAGCAGATCATGCATGCGCAGGCGGTCAATGCCAATAACCTGGCCAATGTGAGCACGGATGGCTTCAAGGCCGAACTGGCTCATGTGGCGGCGGCCAGCGCCGGTGGCAAGGCCTACAGTGTGCCTGACCTGTCGGAAGGTGTGGTTCGCACCACTGGCCGTAATCTGGATATAGCCGTCAATGGTGAAGGCTGGATTGCGGTGCTGGGCAAGGACGGCACTGAAGGTTATTCGCGCCGCGGTGATTTGCATGTGGACAGTTTTGGGCAGTTATTGGATGGCGTCGGCCGGCCGGTTCTGGGTAATAACGGTCCGGTTGCCTTGCCACCTTTCTCAACGGTGGAAGTCGGAGCGGACGGTACTATCTCCATTCAGCCCCTGGGTTCTGCTGCCAATACCCTGGCAGTGGTGGACCGCATCAAACTGGCGGAACCGAATGAGCAGCAACTGCAGCGATCCGGGGACGGTTTGATGCGTTTGCCAGATAATGAGATTGCGCCAGCCAGCGCCAATGTGCGTGTGACCTCCGGCAATATAGAAGGCAGTAACGTCAATGCCGTTGGCGAGATGGTAAAAATGATAGACCTGGCACGACGATTCGAAGGTCAGGTAAAGCTCATGCAAACGGCCCAAGAAAACCAGCAGGCCCTGAGCAAACTGATGAGCTTGAGATAAGCAGCAGCTTAATAAACAGGAGTAATAAACATGACACAGGCATTATGGATTGCGAAAACCGGTATTGATGCCCAGCAGACCAAGTTGTCGGTCATTTCCAACAACCTGGCCAATGCCAGCACCACCGGTTACAAGCGCAGCAGGGCAATCTTTGAAGACCTGCTCTATCAGAACCAGCGCCAGCCGGGTGCCCAGTCTTCCCAGGACACTACCTATTCATCCGGGTTGATGCTGGGTACCGGTGTGCAAACCGTGGCCACCGAGAAACTCTTTACCCAGGGCTCAGCCACCCAGACTGACAATCCTCTGGATGTAGCGATCGAGGGCAAGGGCTTTCTGCAGGTGCTGATGCCTGATGGCAGCCTGGGTTATACCCGTGACGGTTCCCTGCAGGTAGATGCCCAGGGTCAATTGGTGACTGCCAATGGCAATCCCATTCAGCCGGCCATCAATATTCCTGTCGACGCCCAGTCGGTGACAATCGGTACCGATGGTACCGTGAGTATTTCGACTCAGGGCAACGCGGCGACTGTGCAAGTGGGTAATCTGCAACTGGCGGATTTCATTAATCCTGCCGGCCTGCAACCCACTGGCAGCAACCTGTATATAGAAACCACCTCCAGCGGTGCGCCGCAGGTGGGCTCGCCTGGCCTGAATGGCCTGGGCAGTCTGCGGCAGGGCTTTATCGAAGGCTCCAATGTCAACGTGGTGGAAGAATTGGTAAGCATGATTGAAACCCAGCGCGCTTACGAAATGAACAGCCGGGCGATTTCCACGGCCGATCAGATGCTGCAATACGTCAGCAACAACCTCTAAGGGGAGCATGATGAGTAAAGTCAGTGTAGTTGCAAGATTCAGCTTGCTCAGCTTGCTCGGGTTGATTCTGATCAGTTGTGGCGGTGTCCCGGCGCCTATTCCAGAGACTGAGTCCATGCCGAGCTATGAACAGCTCAGAAGCCAGCATCAGCAGCAACGCAGCGGTTCGATCTATCAGGCCGGAACCGAAATGGTTCTGTTTGAAGACATCAAGGCGCGGCGAATAGGTGACATCCTGACGGTTCTGCTGGTGGAGGAAACCTCCGGGCAGAACAGTGCTGATAACAGCATTAATCAGTCGACCGAAATGAATGTGCAGACGCCCACCTTCGGTGGTAGCGCCCGCCCCAATATGAATATCGATCTGGGCTCGGAAAACACCTTCAGTGGCCAGAGTGGCAGCAGCCAGAGCAATCGCCTCAATGGCAGTATTGCTGTCACAGTCCATGAAGTACTGCCCAATGGCAACCTGGTTATTCAGGGAGAGAAACGCATTCGCATCAACCAGGGCGATGAATATATTCGTCTGTCCGGCGTGGTGCGCCCCAGAGACATCGGTACTTTCAATACCCTGTATTCCACCCAGGTAGCCGATGCCCGCATCAGCTACGCCGGGCGTGGTACCAATTCTCACAACACGACTCCGGGATGGGCTGCGAAGATTCTTTTTAGCCCACTATGGCCATTCTGATGATGACTGAACAAACTGCATTCAGAGTAATGAGACTCCTGTTTATTCTCGTATTCGCTATCGGCTTTTCCGGATTTAATCCGGCCCAGGCCGAGCGCATCAAGGACCTTGCCTCCATCGAAGGCGTCAGGGCTAACCAGTTGGTGGGCTATGGTCTGGTGGTAGGTTTGCCGGGCACCGGTGATCAGACAACCCAGACCCAGTTCACCGTGCAGAGTCTGAAGACAACTCTGGCACAACTGGGCGTGGTAGTGCCTGAAGATGTCAATCCGCAGCTCAAGAACGTGGCAGCGGTACTGGTGCATGCAGAACTGCCGCCTTTTGCCAAGGCCGGGCAGACTATCGACGTGACTGTGTCATCGGTCGGTAATGCCAACAGTTTGCGCGGTGGCTCCTTGTTGATGACGCCGCTGAAGGGTGCGGACGGGGCCGTCTATGCCCTGGCTCAGGGTAATCTGGTAGTGGGTGGTTTCGGTGTCGAAGGTGCCGATGGCAGCTCTGTTACCGTGAATATCCCTTCCAGTGGACGCATCCCCAATGGTGCGATTGTGGAACGGGAAGTGACCAGTCCTTTCGCCACTGGCGGGGATTCGCTGGTACTGAATCTGAATCAGACTGACTTCACCACGGCCCAGAACCTGGTCAAGACCGTGAATGATTTCTTCGGCGCCGATACGGCCAGAGCGCTTGATGGTTCCTCAGTGCGTGTCCGTGGGCCGGTCGATGCTTCCGCCAAGGTGGCCTTTGTTTCAGTACTGGAGAATCTGGAAATTGAAACCGGCAGTGCCAGTGCCAAGGTGATTATCAATTCACGAACCGGCACCGTGGTAATCGGCTCCGAAGTGCGGGTGGCTGAAGCGGCCGTGGCCCACGGCAGCCTGATCGTCACCATCGATGAGGATGCCTTTGTGAGCCAGCCCGGCGCCTTTTCTGGCGGTCAGACCCAGGTGGTGGAAAACAGCTCGGTCTATATCGAGGAAGAGGACAATCGCATGTTTCTGTTCAGCCCCGGCGTGACTCTGGATGATCTGGTGCGCGCGGTGAATCAGGTGGGGGCGTCCCCCAGTGATCTGGTGGCGATTCTGGAAGCCTTGCAGCAGGTGGGGGCTCTCAAGGCCCAATTGGTAGTGATCTGATTACAAACTGAAAATGCCTGATATGGAAAAACTGACTACAACATCGCCTGCCGTCTATACCGACTTCAATGGTCTGGACAATCTCAAGCGCAAGGCTGGCTCGGATCCGGGTGCGGCCGCGAAAGAGGTTGCCCAGCAATTCGAGTCCATTTTTGTCGGCATGATGCTCAAGTCCATGCGCGATACCTTGCCCAAAGACGGCATGTTTTCCAGCAATCAGATGGAAGCCTATCAGGATATGTTTGACAAACAGCTGGCGGTTGATATGTCCAGCAAAGGCGGACTGGGGCTGGCTGAGGTAATCGAAAAGCAGATTCGTGCCAGCTCGCAATTTGCCAGTCAGGCCAATGATTCAGGAGAAGGAAAGTAATGCGCCCTGTCCATGACAGGCGCGGCAACTTAGCCGAGAAAGCATTATGGTAGATATTCTTAAAATGGGTTCCGGGTCTCTTGCCAACCTGCAACAGGCCATGAATACAACCGGCCACAACATTGCCAATGTCAATACCGAGGGCTATAGCCGTCAGAGTATCAATTTTGAAACTCATGACTATCAGCGCTACGGCTTTGGGTTCATGGGCCAGGGCTCGCGCATTGCCAGTGTTGATCGTGCCTATGATGATTTTCTAACCAACCAGGTACAGGATTTCTCCTCCAGTCGCGCCCAGTACGAGGTGTTCGTGGAGTTTGCGTCACGGGTCGACAATCTGATGGCCAATTCCGAGACCAGTCTGAATTCTTCTATCCAGAACTTCTTTACCTCAGTAGCCGATATGGCGGCAAGCCCGTCTACTCTGCCTGAACGTCAGGCCCTGATCGGTGAGGCCAATAATCTGGTAGACAAACAACATGCATTCTATGGTTTGCTACAGGATCTGAATGCTGAAGTGAACTCGGCCATGCGCCTGGCGGTTGAAGACATCAATACCTTGTCGGCCGGTATCGCCGACCTGAACCGACAGATTACCAGTGAAACATCGTCAGGCAATCGTGCCTTGCCGAATGATCTGCTGGATCAGCGAGACAAACTGATACGCAGTTTGGCCGAAAAAATATCCGTGACCACCGTCGCTCAGGACGATGGTGCTCTGAATGTCTTCATCGGCAAGGGTCAGCCGGTTGTGGTGGGCACCCAGGTGACCGATCTGGCAATCGGCAGTAATGCCTATGACAGTTCCAAGTTGGAAGTGATTATTGCCGGACAGTCTGCCGCCAACGGTAACAGCAGTTTTGTTACTGGCGGTGAGCTTCAGGGGCTGTTGGACTTTCGCAGCCGCCTGCTGGATCCCGCCATGTCGCAATTGGGACTGATTAGTCTTGGTTTGTCTGAGTCTCTGAACGCCCAGCATCTGTCTGGCATGGATCTGAACGGTGATCTGGGTGGTGCCATGTTTAACAGCAATACGGTACCGGTGGCTGCCAGATCTGCCAACGCAGGCACTGCAGCACCGAGTGTCAGCCTTGATGACTATAGCCAGGTACGGGCCAGTGAATATCAGCTTAGCTACGACGGTGTGCAATGGCACCTGAGCCGAGAGAGTGACAATACCACGGTATCCGGAGCCGGACCCCTGAGCCTTGATGGTATGACGGTGGATGTGAGCACCGGCGTTGCCTCCACAGGTGACAGTTTTGTATTCAACCCGGCCAAAACCGCCGCCGGAAATTTTGATTTCAGGATATCGGACCCGCGCAAGATCGCGGCAGCCTCACCCATATCTCCTTTGCAGAATGCCAGCAATACCGGTACTTCCGAGTTGACTGCTGTGCGAGTGGACCCGGTTAACGGATTGCCACTAGCCAGTACAGTGACCCTGACTTTCAATCCGGATGCCATGGGGCCAGGTGTACCTGGTTTTGATGCGGTAGGTGGCCCCGGCGGTCTGGGGCCCTATGCCTATGATCCGGCAACCGAGAGTGATGGCAAGGTCATCACCCTGGGAGGAGCCACGGGAATCAGCTTTACTGTTTCCGGTACTCCTGATGCCGGCGACAGCTACACGCTGGAAAACAATTTTGGCGCCACCGGTGACAATAACAACGCCCTGATGATGGGTGAACTACAGCATGCAAGATTACTGAACAATGGTGAAGACAGTTTCCAGGAAGTCTATGGCGCCCTGGTGGCGGATGTGGGCTCACAACAGAGGCAGGGCAGTGCCAATCTGGAACTGGAAACCACTTTGCTGCAACAGGCTGAGTCCTACAAGGACAGCGTAGTGGGAGTCAATCTCGATGAGGAAGCGGCAAACCTGATTCGTTTCCAGCAGTCCTATCAGGCAGCAGCACAACTGATCAAGGTCTCTGAAGAAGTGTTTCAGACCTTGATGAATTCGATGCGTTAGGCATAGCCAGGCAGGAATTACTTAAGGCCAGAACAATGCGAGTATCAACACTGAATTTTTACAGTCAGGGCGTTATTGCCATGCAGGAACAACAGGCAAAATTGCAGGAAACCGAACTGCAGATTGCCAGCGGCCTGCGTATCAACAAGCCCTCGGATGACCCTTCGGCTGCAGTAAAAGTGCTGGATCTGAAGGCCGGTCTTGACACTCTGGATCAGTATTCGCGCAATAGTGCCCTGGCACAGTCCTCTCTTGCCTTTGAAGAGAGCGTGGTGGCGAATGTGAACAATACCCTGCAACGTATCCGGGAGCTGGCGGTACAGGGTAATAACTCGACCTATCAGGATCGCGACAAGCAATCCATTGCCCAGGAAATCTATCAGCGTCTGGATGAACTCGTAGCTCTGGCCAATACCAAGGATGCCCAGGGTGACTATATTTTTGGCGGCTATAAAGTGGACTCGCCCCCCTTCGTTGAACTCAATGGCTCGGTTGTCTATCGGGGTGATCAGGGGCAGCGCATGTTGCAGGTGGGTGATGGTTCCATGGTTGCCACCCGGGATTCCGGGATGGATGTTTTTCAGCGGGTGCGCTCCGGTGACGGCAATATTTCAGTGCAAGCAGCCGAGACCAATGTGGGGACAGCCATCGTCGGTGCTTTTGGCCTGGTTGCGACATTTCAACCCGACGATTACACCGTGACCTTTGATCAGGCCAGTCCGGCTGCGCCCATTACCTATGAAGTAACGGACTCTTCCGCCGGGGTAGTGGCTACCGGAACCTATAGCGAAGGTAGCAGTATCAGTTTTGGCGGTGCCCAGTTTGACCTGAGTGGTACACCGGCTCCGGGCGACCAGATAATGCTTTCGCCGTCTTCCTATCAGGATATTTTTACTACTGTGAAAAATATCGCCGATGCTCTGAATGCGCCGGCCCCCGATAATAGCAGTCGGGCGCAGTTTCACAATCTGATGGGGCAGGGTCTGGCTAATCTGGATCAGGCGCTGGATAACGTCACAGCGATTCGTGCGGACGTAGGCGCAAGGCTCAATAATCTGGAAACCCTGGAAGAGATAAACCAGGATTTCAAGTTGCAGATGGAAACCGTGCTTTCGGATACCCAGGATCTGGATTATGCCGAGGCAATATCCCGATTCAATTTGCAGTTGACGGCGCTTCAGGCTGCACAACAGGCTTATGTAAAAGCCTCTGGATTATCCCTGTTTCAGTTTCTCTAGGAGTTTCTGGAAAAGGGCGTGTTTTTTAGGGTTGCTCCTGACCCTTTTTGCTTCGGGCAACATCGATGTTGCCCGGGTTTTTTCCTGTGTGCGCGTCAAACCCATGTGCATGAAAATGAAAAGAAAAATAAAATATACCTTTCATTCTATATATCAAAAAAATTCGATAAAAAAGTGAAAAAATTGTTAAGGTAATTTCCTTGGTGTCGTAATCATTCCCGAAGCAACACTGTTGCTGAAATTTTTAAACAGTGGTCCATACCGGCTTTCAGTTGCAAGCTTTCGCCGGTCAACATTAAGGGGATTATTATGCCACAAGTTATTAACACCAATATTGCGTCTTTGAACGCTCAGCGTAACCTGAACAAATCCCAGGGCATGTTGAGCACTTCCTTGCAGCGTCTTTCTTCCGGTATGCGTATTAACAGTGCCAAGGACGATGCCGCAGGTCTTGCGATTTCCGAGCGATTCACTGCTCAGATCCGTGGTCTTAACCAGGCTGCCCGTAACTCCAACGACGGTATCTCTCTGGCACAAACTGCCGAGGGTGCCCTGGGTGAGGTTACCAACAACCTGCAGCGTATTCGTGAGCTGGCCGTTCAGTCTGCCAACGCCACCAACTCTGCTTCTGACCGTATTGCCATGCAGCAGGAAGTCTCGCAACTGATCAACGAGATTGATCGTGTTGCTTCTACTTCCAACTTTAACGGCGTTAATCTGCTGGACGGCTCCTTTACCGGTCAGACCTTCCAGGTAGGCGCCAATGTCGGTGAGACAATTTCCGTAAACAGCATTGTAGACGCCACCAAGGCCGGTTTGGGCCTGGATGACGGCACTGCAGCTGCCACCAGTACTGCTGTTGCAGGTGCCCTGACCGCCGGTGATCTGAGCATCAATGGTGTTGAAGTCGGCGCTGCCACTCGTGACGCCGCCGAAATCGCCACTGCCATTGCTGCTACCGCGACCAATGTGTCTGCAACCGCCACCAACGAGACCGGGGATTTGTCATTCACTGACTACGCAACTACTGGTAACGGCGAAACCTATACTCTGACAGTAAACGGCGTAGACATCAGCTTTACTGAAGCCGGTTCCGGTATCGATGCCGCTGATATTGATGGTGCTATTACTGCCGCATCCGCCGCATTGACTGCTGCCGGTGTTTCCGTTTCCGGTGCTCTGGCCGACGGTGACCTGCGCTTCTCTACCGATGACGGTAGCAATATCGTTATCTCTGAAGATGCCGACGGTACTACCGCAGCCATCAGTGCGACGGGCACCACCTACGGTACCGTGGACGTCACCAGTACCGGTGAAGATCTGGTAATCGCCGGAGCGACCGGCGCCACTGCTGCGGGTCTGACTGTTGGCACCACTACTGCTAGCGGCAATACGCTTTCTGTAGAGACAGTGTCCGGTTCCAATGCTCTGATCAGCGCAATTGATACTGCATTGGCTACCGTGAACAGCTCCCGGGCGACACTGGGTGCGGTCCAGAACCGATTCGAATCGGTGATAACCTCGCTGCAGACTTCCTCGGAGTCTCTGTCAGCTGCCCGTTCACGTATCCAGGACACTGACTTCGCCGCCGAGACTGCCAACCTGACCAAGGCGCAGATTCTTCAGCAGGCCGGTATGTCCATGCTGGCCCAGGCCAACTCGCTGCCTCAAGGTGTTCTGTCCTTGCTCCAGGGCTAGGAATACCTCGCGTGACGAAAACCCCAGTCGGGTAACCGGCTGGGGTTTTCTTTTATTTGTGATCCGCATCACAGCGGCTGCTGAATGTTGGCTGTTTGCTGCCGAGCCGGCTTCCTGGCTTGCCGTTTATAGAGTTTGCTTTGGCGCCATTGGTCTGACAAGGCGGCAAGAATTGCCACCGTAAGACAGCCATTCTCAGTATCTAAGTGCTTGAAAAACAATAAAAAGAGCCTGGGGCGGCAAAAAGCGGAAATAATTGCTCAAGTGTCTTTGCCGCCTTGCCGTAGTGTCCCCTGAACAGCAACAGTGTTGCTTTTTTAAACAATGACGATCTCTGCAGTTTGGTGCAACCACCACTGAAGGGATGAAAGAGGACATACACATGCCACAAGTCATCAATACCAACATTGCGTCTTTGAACGCTCAGAGAAATCTGAATAAATCACAGGGTATGCTGAGTACTTCGTTGCAACGTCTTTCATCTGGTATGCGTATTAACAGCGCCAAAGATGATGCAGCAGGTCTTGCTATTACCGAACGTTTCACCGCCCAGATCCGTGGCCTTAACCAGGCTGCCCGTAACTCCAACGACGGTATCTCCCTGGCACAAACTGCTGAGAGCGCCCTGGGTGAGGTTACCAACAACCTGCAGCGTATTCGTGAGCTGGCCGTTCAGTCTGCCAACGCCACCAACAGCTCTTCTGACCGCGCTGCCATGCAGCAGGAAGTCAGCCAGCTGGTCAGTGAAATCGACCGTGTTGCTTCTACTTCCAACTTTAACGGTGTAAACCTGCTGGACGGTACTTTCTCTGCCCAGAACTTCCAGGTTGGTGCCAACGTGGGTGAGACCATCACTGTATCCAGCATCATCGACTCTACTGCTGCTGGTCTGGGTCTTAACGACGGTACAGCTTCTGCCACCAGTACTGCTGTCGCTGGCGCCCTGTCCGCCGGTGATCTGAGCATTAACGGTATTGAAGTTGGCGCTGCTACTCGTGATGCCGCGGAAATTGCTTCTGCAATCTCTGATACCGCTACTAACGTATCTGCGACAGCTAGTAACGAAACCGGTGACCTGTCTTTCACCGATTACGCGACTACCGGTAATGGTGAAACCTACACCCTGACTGTCAACAGTGTAGATATCTCTTTCACTGAAGCCGGCTCCGGTATCGATGCCGCTGATATTGATGGTGCGATTACTGCCGCTTCTGCTGCACTGACCGCTGCCGGTATTTCTGTTTCCGGTGCTCTGGCCGATGGCGACCTGCGCTTCTCCACCGACGACGGTAGCAATATCGTTATCTCTGAAGATGCCGACGGCACCACCGCTGCCATCAGTGCTACTGGCACTACCTACGGTACTGTGGACGTCACCAGCACTGGTGAAGATCTGGTAATCGCCGGCGCAACTGGCGCCACTGCCGCGGGTCTGACTGCTGGTACTACTACTGCTACCGGTAACACCCTGACTGTTGAAACTGTCTCTGGCTCCAACGCGGTACTGACTGCGATTGACACTGCCCTGGACAACGTAAACAGCTCTCGTGCGACCCTGGGTGCGGTTCAGAACCGTTTCGAATCTGTGATCACCTCGCTGCAGACTTCTTCCGAGTCCATGTCAGCTGCCCGTTCACGTATTCAGGACACTGACTTCGCTGCCGAGACTGCCAACCTGACCAAGGCGCAGATCCTCCAGCAAGCAGGTATGGCAATGATGGCCCAGGCCAACTCACTGCCGCAGAACGTACTGTCACTGTTGGGTTAATCCCGACGGACTTGATGACAAGTCACGTCAAACAACTACAGCCCCTGATGGGGCTGTAGCTGTTTAAAACAGAAAAAGACCGGGGCACACCGGTTATCAGGGCCTGGGAGCAGGCCTTCAGGAGAGACATCCGGGGAGTACGAACATAAAAATAACAATGGTAGTTTTCACGACGAGGTTAGCATTATGACAACTCTGGATAAGTCAGCCCTGATCGCCAATCAAATGCGCGCGGCGATCAAGATAGACCCTGTGCAGGCCACCCAGACTCGGCAGCAACTTGCCACCGGCGGCAAAAATGTCCCCGTAGTGGCACCCGCGCCAGTCCTGCCAGATCAGGAAAAGAAAAAAGGATTTGAGCAAGCCCTCAAGAGCGTTTCCGGCTATGTCCAGAATATTTCACGGGAATTGAACTTTTCCGTGGATGAGGACCTGAATCGCTCCGTAGTCACCGTGCTGGACGAAGAAACAGGCGAGGTAATCCGGCAAATCCCTTCTGAGGAGATGCTGGAATTGGCCAGGCATGTATCCGATGCCCAGGAATCCGGTGAAAACAAGCCCTCCAAGGGCCTGTTGTTCCAGGGAGATGCCTGATCCCTTAAAAATCCTGAAAGTGGTACAGAAGTTGCACCTTACTTGCTGTGGAATAACAGAGTAAGGATTCTGCCTGATTGCGTCGTAATAACTGTCGCAATTAACACGGGCAGGATTGTGTATTTGGGCCAGGCCCAGACTACAGAGGTGCAACATGATCACGGCAACAGGACTTGGGTCCGGACTGGACATTAACGGTCTGGTGGACCAACTGGTGGCTGCTGAGCGCGCAGGTTCCGACCTGCAGCTCAACAGGCAGCAGTCCCGTTACAATGCCAAATTTTCCGCGCTCGGTTCGCTCAAGAGTGCGCTCGCTACTTTTCAGTCGTCGCTGTCCAGTGTCAACACACTGAGCAATTATGACAAGAATACCGCCACGTCTTCTGACAGCTCGGTGCTCAGTGTCAGTGCCAGCAGCGAAGCGATTGCCAATCTCTACAGTGTCGAAGTCAGCCAACTGGCCTCTTCCCATGGCCTGGCCAGCGGCACCTTCGCCGATAGCGATACCACCACGGTAGGCACCGGCAGTATCACCATTCGATTTGGCACCACCGACTATGATTCCGGGACTGATACCTATAACAGTTTCAGTCTGAATGCGGACAAAAACGCCGCCACCATCGATATCGACAGCAGCAACAATACCCTCGAAGGCATCATGACAGCTATTAATGACGCCGATATCGGCGTTAGCGCATCTATCGTCAACGATGGCTCCGGTTTTCGTTTGCTGATGCGATCTGAAGATACCGGTGAATCCAACAGTCTGGAGATCGCTGTCAGTGATGATGACGGCAACAACACTGATGCCAGTGGGTTGTCACAACTGGCCTTCAATTCCGCCGCGACCCATATGCAGCAAACCGCCGCGGCCGAGAACGCCCAGTTCAGTATCAATGGTCTTGCCGTCAATAATGATACCAATCAGGTCAGTAGCGCCATTCCCGGTGTGAGTATGACCCTGAAGCAGGTGAGTGAATCGCCGGTAAGCCTGACAGTGGCCCAGGATACTTCGGCCATCACCAAGGCCATAGACAGTTTTGTCAGCGGCTACAACAAGTTCGTCAGCACTGCCAATGCTCTGTCTGCCTATGATGCCGAGAATGATGTGCCGTCGGCGCTGGTAGGCGATTTTACCTTGCGCTCGGTGGAAGGACAGGTGGGTAATATTCTGCGTAGTACGCCGCCGGGATTCAGCGGCAGTATTGGTAGCCTGGCGGAACTGGGAATCAGTACATCCTCCAGCGGCACCCTTGAATTTGACAAGGAGACCTTTCTGGAAGTCTGGGAAGAGAACCCTGACGATGTAATCAAGATGTTTGCCGCCTATGGTACGCCTGATGATGAAGAGATCAGCTTTAATAGCGCAACAGAGACGACTGTCGCTGGCGATTTTGCCGTGGAGATCAGTCAGTTGGCCAGCTATGGCTACTACGGCGCTGCGGCAGTGCTGCCGGACTTCGGCGGTGGTTCTACGCTGCTCATAGACAGTGACAACGATAATCTGACACTGGAAATCGATGGCATCGACATCGGTGAGATCACTCTGACCGCCGGTACCTATAGCACGGGTCATGACCTGGCCGGTGAATTGCAGACCCAGATCAATGGCACGACTGCCATGCGTGATGCAGACAAAACCGTATCAGTTGCCTATGACAGTGGCAGTGACAGTTTCACTATTACTTCCTCGGTGTTAGGAAGTACTTCAGCCGTAAATATTTTAGCCGTAGATACTAACAGCGCCGCGGAGCTTGGATTCAGTGTTGCTTCCGGTGTTGATGGAGTCGATGTAGCCGGCACGATCGATGGTATTGCCGCCAATGGTGCAGGCAATATTCTCGTAGCCGCTGAAGGTAGCGATGCCGAAGGGCTAAGTCTGACGATCGGTGGAAGCACCACGGGCAGTCGCGGCACAGTTAATTTCACCCGGGGAGTGACCAGCCAGTTTGATCAATTACTGGAATCACTGCTGGATGACGAAGGGGCGCTGGCCGATCGAATCGAGGCTTACGAAGATCGACTCGAAGATGTAGAGGAGCGCCGTGAGGAACTGGAATTACGCTGGGAAAAGGTCCGGGCCCGTTATACGGACCAGTTCAATGCGCTGGATACCTTGATGAGTCAGCTACAGAGCACCAGCAGTTACCTGGAGGGGCAACTGGCGAACCTGCCAAAGCCCAACTCCGTTAAATCGAATTAATAAACCCGAATTATTGCAGCAGCAATAATTGCAGCAGGAAACCAAAGCAGGGCTGAACTATGTACAATCAAACTCTTTTGAACGAATACCAGCAGATCGGTGTACAGAGCCGGGTCAATTCCTCCAATCCACACAGTCTGGTTGCCATGCTGTTTGATGGATTGCTGGAAAAACTGGCGCGGGCCAACGGTGCCCTCGAGCGCGGCGACGCTTCTGGACGAGGTAACTCAATCAGTGCCGCTATCCGTATCATCGACGGTCTGCGCGCCAGTCTCGACACTGCACGCGGTGGTGACATCGCTGCCAATCTCAGCGCCATGTACGACTACATGGAACGCCGGTTGGTAGAAGCCAATTCCCAGGCCGATGGCCGCATCATTGCTGAGGTCACTTCCCTGGTCAATGAGATCAAGGAAGGCTGGGATTCCATTCCTGCTGAATACCGGGGTGCCTGATCGTGCAACTGGTTCCCAATACAGCACCCAGCATGAGCGAATTGCTTGAGCAAGAGCAGAGTCGCCAGCGCTTTCGTCTGGCCAGTCTGCTGCGTTCTACCGAAGAAGTTCTTCATTGTGCCCAGATGGGTGATTGGGAGTCTGTGGAGAAAATGGAAAAACAGCGCCAGGCCGAACTGGTAGCCTGTTTTTCCGGTGACAATGCCGAAGCATCACCATTGATCGCCGAGGCACTGGCTACACTACTCTTTATGAATAACCAGATTGCCGATCTGGTGAAGCAGGCCAAGGCAGAGTTGGTGCAAGAGCAGCAGCGTATGGAGTCGCAGAAAAGCGCTGCCACTCAGTATCAGGATCTGATTTAGTCGCAGTGTCGGCTGGCTTGAAGGAGAATCCTGTGAGCGTTGGCGAAAGCAAACTTGATGGCAGCCTGGTCTATGATGGCCTGTTGCCGTTCAGTGTTCAGATACTGGATGCCATGCCCAGTGATAATACCCTGGCCATGGTGAACGATAAAAATGAACACAGTCTGCGCTCCAGTCTGGTCGGCAATGACAATTTCGATCTGGAAGAACATGATGAACTGGGTCACTACCTGAAACGCCAGGAAGCCAAGATTGATCTGCTTCTGGATATGGTGACAGAGTTACTGACCCAGCAAAAACGCCTGCCGGAAGAACGGCAGCTACGCCTCACCCCACAGGGTTTGCAATGGCAGCAAAGCGATGCTGACTTGCCTGTCGATGCCTGGGTAGAGGTGCTTCTCTACCTGACACCCTCCCTGCCCAGACCCTTGCGCTTCTTTGGTACTGTCAGCAGCAATGCCGAAACCCATTCGGTGGAATTCATGGCCGTCAGTCAGCAAGTGACCGAGCTGATGGAAAAGTTGTTATTCAGACATCATCGCCGAGCAGTCGCCCAGCAACGCCAGTCTCGCTAGCCGCGCTTGCGCTGCATTCCTTTCGGCAGACTGCCGAACTTTTCTTGCCCTGATTAGTAACGCAGCAACCAGGCGTCGGCGCCATAATTCTGCCGGAACTGGGGCAATGCCGTTTCCGCGTTTTCCAGACTGTCATAATAGGATGCGGCAACACGGTAGCGGTTGGCCGGAGGGTAAGGGGCGATAATGGCGGGCTGTTCACCACGTTGAACCAGTTGTCCGGCATGGCTGCGGGCCAGTTGCTCATTGGGAAAGCTGGCGACGATGATATAGGTGGCACCGCTGCGCGAACTGATCAGGGGAACGCCGGGTGAAGGCGGATAACGCAGGGGCCAGATGCCACTGCCAAACAATGCCTGCAGACCCGGAATATTCTCGCGCGCCTCGGCCATGGAACGGTAGTTGGCGACAGCAACACGGTAATTGCTGGAGCTTCCGAAGGGGGGAATTACATAGGCACTGATTTCGCTGTCCGTGATACTGCTGGCATGACTGTTGGCATCGGCGGCTGAGCCAAAACTGGCCACGATTACATGATAGTTGCGTCCCTCAGCGGTACCCGGAATATCGATGTCACTTGCGGTGGACGATGCAGTAGATGGTGTAGAAGACGATGCAGAGTTGGCATTGTTGTTGGCCGGAGCTTCTTCTTCATTGTCCTCGCTTGTGGCGGCTACTGCAGTTTGCGTTGTTGCCCGCGCTTCGGCGCTCGCTTCGGCATTGTCCTGAAGCGGCATGTCGGTATCAGCCTGGTCGCCCACTTGTTCGGGTTCGGTCTGGGCCAGCAGCATGCTTTCATTGCCCAATGACTCCGGGGCAGAGTCCGCTGTTTCTTGCAGCGAATCCTGGCTGGCGACCATCGTCTGGCTATCGGGACTGCTGCCTTCGGTACTATCGATTTCGCTATCGTTTTCGCTGCCCTGATCCTGGCTGAGGGCTGACTCAGCGCCGTTGTTAGCTGCTTGCTCCGTGCCCAGTGGACTTACTTCACGGCGAGTGGCGGCCAGAGCCGGCTCAATATCTTCCGCGCTGAGGTCAGGAATATTAACGCTATCGCTATCGCGCTCGATACTGCCATCGCTGCTTTGTATAAAGGGGTTTTCCGGCGAGCCTGCAGAGGCGGTGTCGCTACTGTCATCCTGGGAACCGGAAGAATCGCTGTTGATGCCAAGTACGGCAAATACCACAACAGGCAGCAGTACAGCCGCGGTGCCGGCAACGATCATGCGTGGGGATATACTGCTAAGAGAGGCAAGAAAAGGGGGCAGGGCGATAGCCGGTGCGGTCTCTTCCGTTTCAGCCTCTGGCTCGGCTTGGGCCTCAGTGGGGCTCACTGTTTCGGGTTCCGGAGTGCTTATTTGAGTGACTTCAGGGCCTGGTTCCGGGGCAGGGACTGGTGCGGGATCAGGTTCCACAGGCGCAGCGCTGGCGTCTTCCTGCTCCATGGCGGCAAGTTCTTCGGCGATTTCATCATCGCTGATATCGATTACGTCATCGTCGAGTTCATCGGCAAAGTCATCGATGGGATCATTTTCCGGATCCGGATCGAAATCGCCTTGCAGCTCTGCTTCAAAATCTTCTTCCGCCGGGGAAAGTTCAGGCTCTGTGCGGCTGCTCTGATCCTGTTCTTCATCGGCAAACAGGTCCAGATCGAAGTCCTCATCGAGATCTTCGAAATCCTCACCCTGGTTCTGGTCTTTCTCGTCGGCCATAGTCGCTGTTACCGCTTCCCGAGGCATTCAGCCCGGGGCTGAAGGTCGCTCGATACCTTGTCTACAACTTGCAGGCAGGAGCGAAAAACGGCCCGTGCAGGGCTGGCTCACTTCTACCACTCTATAGCTTGATATCGTTTGCTGACAAATAAATATAAGCCGACAAATATTTGCCAGTAAAAACAAGGAGATAAAGCCTGCTGAAAACCGGCTCAGCAGGCCCTGGCAAGCTCTAGAGGCTCCTGGCGCGCTCTTCCAGACTGATGATGTCGGTGATCTGAATACCGAAACGATCTTCGGCCAGCACCACCACACCATGGGCGATCAGGGCACCATTGACCAGAATGTCCAGGGGCTCGTCCAGCATGCGTTCGAGCTCGATAACCGCGCCTTCCTTGGTGTCCAGCAGATCATTGAGGGGCATTTTGGTACGGCCAACCTCAATGGAGAGAGACACCGGTACCTTCAGCAGGGCATCGATATTGACGTCTTCACCGGCCACGGTGCGAGCAATAGCCTCGGCGCTCTGGCTGGGTGTTACTTCCACATCCTGGCTGGTATTTATTTCCACATCCAGGGCTGCAGCGTCAGGTTCAGGATCGTCACCCTGGCCTGCTTCAGCCATGGCGGCGGCCATGGCAGCCATATGATCTACCGGCTCTTCCTGTCCTTCCTGTCCTTCCTGTCCTTCCTGTCCTTCCTGTGTTTCCTGCTGCTGGGCTGTGGTTTCTTCGCTCACAGCTTCTTCGTTATTTGATTCGCCTTGCTTGTCGACCTTGTCGTCACTGGAATTATCCACTTTCTATCCTCCCGAAAGATAATTCTGACTGACTCTTCACTGTGAAGAGTCAGTCTATTGCATTACAAAATTTGTGATAAAGACTTCACCATGAACCAGGTCGTGGGCCTGCTCTTCGTCCTGGTCCTGAACCCGGCTGTTAATGGCGGCGAGCATTTCGCCGCGCAGTTCTTCTTTGCCTTCAAGGCTGCTGAGTTTTTCAAAACTTTGATCGCTCAACAGCAGAATCAGTTCGTTGCGAATGGCTGGCATGGAATGTTCTACCCGTTCCAGAATCTGTTTGTCTTCGTACATCACCTCCAGCGAAATCTGCAAAAAGCGCAGACTGCCCAGGTGGGTAAAATTAACGACAAAGGGCGGGTTGATAGGAACATACTGCGCCTCAGCGCTGCTCTGAACCGGATTGCCGTGGGAGTCCAGTTCGACCTCTCCATGTTCGGCTGAAGCCGCTTCGGCGGGCGCGCCACCAAAGGGGAGATAGCCCATAAAGTAGGCACCGGCACCTCCACCGATCAGTATCAGGGCAACCACTATGACTGCTTTCTTCTTCACCTCTGACTCCTTAAATATTCACGGACCCTGACGTTGCTTAAACGTAGTGGTCTACCTGGGACCGTGACTCGCGTTTCATGTGAATGATCTGGCTTTCCGATTCGCTGTCGTCCTCGGCATCGTATCGACTGTTGCTGCCTATCTCGGCTGCCTGTTCTTCAGCACCCTGTTCCCGTTGGGATACATCGCCCTGTTCCAGTTGCAGGCCACTGTCGCCCAATAGCTCGCGCAGGCGCGGCATTGAGTTTTCAATAACTTCGCGGGCAGCGTTATTGCTGGTGATGAAACTCACCCGGGTCTGGTCATCTTCGGTGGATATGCGAACCTCGATACTGCCCAGCTCTGCCGGATGCAGTTTCAGCTCCGCCGCTGACATTTTCAGATTGCCCATCCAGCGAATACGGCTGGATAGCTGTTGATCGAATTCCTTGCTGCCGGCTGTGGCTGTCAGGCTGAAGCCCGGCATGGATTCGGCAGTGGCAGTGTTGCCTGGGCGTGAGCCGGAGATACCACGCTCGATGCTGTTGGTGGCCGCCAGCTGATTCAGTATCGTGCTGGCATCGCTGTTGTGATTGCCGGGCTGACTGCCAGAGCCGGCTGTGCCGTTATCGCCACCGGCCGCAGCCTGGGCGCCAAGAATATTGCGCAGCAGTGTTTCGCCACCGCCGTCAAAATCCGCTTTGCCGCTGTATTCCATGCGGCCAATAAATTGTCCATCCAGGCTGATAGGGTCCTTGCTGTGGGTCAGTTTCTCTCCCAGGCGCTGGAAGGCCTGTGGATCACTGCCGGCAGCGGGAAAAAAACCAGCCGGCAGGCTTTTGCCGGGAGGCGGCAAGGTTTTGCCTGCGGCTGATAAAGACTCACTATTGCTGGCCTGTTTGACTTGCTCATGAATGTCG
>JALEHB010000224.1 GCA_022763285.1 Pseudomonadales bacterium
AGAAGGAATAGGACACACGCAGCTGTGCCACGTCTACCTGAAAATCACCATTGGCCACCGGCAATTCGATGTCACTGTGATTCCAGGACAGCTCGGTACTGAAACGCTCGCCAATGCGGTAGTTAACCCTGGGGCTCAGATAGACCCGGTCACCGCCGAAAAATCCACCGATGCGGCTCTGGATATAAAAGGCCAGTGGCGCACCCTGGTTGGTCTGGAATACCAGTTGTGATTCGGCGTGATCGTAATTGCCTACCGGCACGGTAACGCCGTCAACAATCTCGAACGGTTCTTTCACACCCTCTTCGGTGAAGTTAACCCCGGTATGCACTTCCCAGCTGTTTTCCCACTCCCAGTGGTTGTCCACATGCAGGTAACCGGTTTCAAGATCACCTTCGAAGTCATAGAAGCCATACCAGTTCACATGGGGGCGCAATTCATGCAGACCGAACAGATTCTCAGGGCGATAGCGGCGGAAGATGCGCCAGTCATACTTGCGATAGGCCCGACGGGACAGGAAGCCCACTTCCGGATTGAAGTTCTCCTGCACTTCGGTAAAACCGGCGGCGAAGTCCCAGCCTTCGGTGGAATAACTGCCGCGTATACCAAAGGCCTGATCGTCATGATTCACGCCCGGCGTATCGGTCTGGGCGGCCCAACCTGAGATCAGACCATCCTGCCCAATGCCCAAGCGACCATCAACGGCATAGGTCTTGTTGTTATCGGTGGCAGAATTCCCGGTCAGGGACCCGTCGCCGTCGCGCTCCACATACATCACCCCGATGGTGGAACGATTGGCCAGTTCCTGGTTGATACGGGCTACCGAGAAATCATTCTGCGGCGCTACCCCGTCCACGGCGTCGGTGCGCATTTGCAGAAAACCGATATTGGTGTTGTTACCCACTTTACCGGTCAAGCGTGCACCCCCTTCAATAGAAATGGGATTACCACCGGCGCCCACACCGATGCGGCGACTGAAAAACAGCTCTGCCTCACGGGGGTTACCGACCGAGAACATACCGGCGTTTTCCAGAAAGAAAGGACGCTTCTCCGGGAAGAACAGACTGAAGCGGTCCAGGTTCACCTGCTGCTCGTCCACTTCCACCTGGGCAAAATCCGTATTGTAGGTCGCATCCAGGGTGAGGCTGGAGGTAACACCCCACTTCAGGTCAAAGCCCACTTCCTCATTGGTATGGGTTCCGGCAGGAAGATTGCCGCCCCGTTCAGCAGATACAAGTCCATAGGGGGTAATCTGCAGATTGCGCTGGCGTGGTGGACGAATGCCCCCCACCGAGCCGGCCTCGGAAACTCGCTGGATACTGTACTGACGATTCAGCGGTGCCCAGTAGGACACTTCATTGACGCGGCGAATATTGCGCTGGAAGTTGATGCCCCAGGTTTGCTCGTCGCCATTGCCATAGCGCAGAGCCGTGAAGGGAATTTCCATCTCGGCGCTCCAGCCATAGTCGCCGATTTGTGCATCCACTTCCCAGGTGGTGTCCCAGTTGACGTTGAAGCCGCCGCCACCGCCACCGAAGCCACCGCCGGCACCTTCGTTGGTGACCTGGGCATCGTATTCGATACCGGCCGGATTGGTGCCAAACACAAAGCCGTTCTGGCGATCACGCAGGCCGTCGATCAATACCTGAAAACTGTCGGTTTCATTCAGCGAAGAGTCGCGGCGACTATCGGCAACAATAATGCCGTCAGGATTGTCGTCATAAGCCACCACACCGATATAAAGCGAGTCTTCGGTATAACCAATAAACACTTCGGTACGCTGGGAAGCAGCCTGGCCCTCATTGGGTTGCACCTGGATGAAGCCACTGGTGGGCGGTACCTGTTGCCAGGCCGCGTCATCCAGCACATTGCCGTCGATCACAGGAGTCGTGTTCAGGGGCATGGCGGTGGTGGAAGGGCGTACTGCCCGGGTGCTCATCTCCTGAGCCTGGGCGGGCAACCACAAAGCTGCGGCGGCAAGGCCCAGCAGCAGTCTTTGCGACAGCGAACTGCGTGCCGTTGAATTCATTGGTCTGTCTCCCTACAGGATGCTCCGGGTCTGGGGCTGATCTTGCCCGGATTCAAAAAAGAGCGGTAAATTACTCGAAAGTTGCCGAAATATCAATTGCTTAGCACTCAAAGGCTGAGCCGCTTTGTAATACTTTGTTACACCGGCATGACATTTGTGACACAGGGAAACGGCAGTCGGTAAGGCCCGGAAACGAAGGCCTGGTCAATCCACCCAGGCCCCGCCAACGTAAGTAATAGTGATGCGGGAAGTTTTTGCGTTTCAGCCATGACCAGGGCCGCTGTTTGTGCCCGGCAGCGCTGGCCCCACTTGCCAAGGTCATGGCCTGAACCGGTGCTCCGGGCGTCTATCAGCGCCTGGCACCGCCTTTCACCGATGGCGCAAACAATGTACCATCCGGGCCCCTTACCGCAGCCCCACAATCCAAATCGAGGAGAACGAGATAGTGCCCAGAGCAATATTGTTCCTTATCCTTTGTACTCTTGGCCTGGCTTCCAAAGTTGCCCTGGCCCAGGACGCCAGCGTCGAGCGCGGCCGGGTCCTGTTTCAGAATGAGTGTTCGCGTTGCCATGTCCCCATTGAAATGGATGCCCGCTTGCGCGCGCGCTGGGTTGGCCGTACCGGCCAGGAACTCTACGAGCAGATCCGCTCCACCATGCCGGCGGAAACCCCCGGCTC
>JALEHB010000225.1 GCA_022763285.1 Pseudomonadales bacterium
CCGCCGAAGTAGCTCGCAGCTATCTGCAATTAAGGGGCAATCAATATCGACTGGATGTAAACCAGCGCAATGCCGACACGCTGGAGCAAAGCTATCAGCTCACCCAGGAAATGGTGGACGGCGGCCTCGGCAATGCCTTGGATGTGCAACGTGCACTGGCCCAATGGGAGCTGGTGCGCTCACGCATTCCTGGCATCGAAGCCCAGATCAATATTCTCATCAATCGCCTGGGTGTACTCACCGGCCAAATGCCGTCGTCGCTGCATAGCGAACTGAGCAGCCCGGCTCCATTGCCCGACCTTCCGGTCAGTGTTGCCCTCGGCGAGCCTGTTGATCTGTTAAAGCGCCGCCCGGATATCCGTTACAGTGAACACCAGCTGGCTGCTGCCCTGGCAGGCTATGAGCTGAGTGTGGCAGAGCTGTATCCGGCCGTGAATCTCAGTGGCAGCATCGGCTTTGTCGCCACTACCTTCGCCAATCTTGGCAGCGGCGGCACACTCACCCATCTACTGGCGCCGCAACTGAGCTGGCAGGCATTCAATCTGGGCCGTGTACAGGCACAGATCGATGCCGCCGACGCCCACATTCAGGGTCAATTGGAACTGTTCGAGAAAACTGTGCTGCTGGCATTTGAAGAAGTGGACAATTCCCTCAGCTTCCTCAATCACGAAGCTGAGCGCCGGGCACGCCTGTTCGCAGCCGCCGAAGCCAGCGCCCGCGCCGCCGGCTTCGCCATGGAGCGCTTCGAATCCGGCACCGACAGTTATCTCGATGTGCTGGATGCCCAGCGCACCCAGCTTGAGGCCGAAGATCAACTGGTGGTGAGCGAAGTGGAACTCGCCTTGCAACTGGTGAGCCTCTACAAGGCGCTGGGCGGCGGCTGGCAAATGCAATAACTCGACTACCCATAAGTCTTCTGTTCGGGCCGGCACCCAGTCCCTCCTTTTTGCCGGCCCTTTTTTTGTCCGCAAAAAAAGTGAATTTACTGACCGATTGTTTTGTAGTTCGTGCTAATGTTGGAGCGACCTGCAATTCACAATAATATTCAGAGCGACAGCACCATGCCCAAAACCTTCGAGAATCTCTGCATCACCAGCGGTCGAATCCTGCTGGGACTTTATTTCATTTTCCCTGGCATCATGAAAATCACCGGCTATGAAGGCACAGTCCAATACATGGCCGATCACGGCATGGTGTTTATCCCCTTCTTCCTGATTTTTACCGTTACTTTGCAAGTGGGAGGTGGTGTTATCCTGGCGGTCGGCTTTCAGACCAAAGCCATCGCCTTTATTCTTGCGGGTCTGACTCTGGTGATCAGCCTGGTGATGCATGATTTCTGGACTATGCCGTCGGGAGAACTACAAACAGCCCATGAGACCCAGAATTTCATCAAGAATATGGCCATCATGGCGGGGCTGTTGGCGGTGGCTGGTCTGGGCGGCGGCCCCTGGAGCCTGGACCACAAGCGCCAGGGTCAGGCCGGTACTACCTGAACCTTGATGCCTGATCGAAACTACATCCGGGAACCATGCGTAAGCTACCACTGATAGTAGCAATACTCTTACTCCAGGCCTGCAACAGCGGGCCAGCGGTTCATGTGTATGAGCGCGGTTATGGCAAGGCCCAGCTCAGCCTCGTCGCTGATGTCCTGCAGGCCAGTGGCTACAATGCCCGGCCAAACCCCATCGCAGTGCCGGCTACCATTCGTCGCAACAGCATTATTTATCCGGCCATTGTGGAAGATTTTCAGACCATCGAGTCACTGCGGCACACACTGGAACTGCAGGGCCTGGGGGAATTTCAACTGATTCACCGCAGAGAAGGCGGACATCGCTACAGCACCGATAACATCGGCGTTTATCTGGTCAATCCTGAGGCGGCTGGCGCGACAGTTGAAGCTGGTACGGATGAGAACAACGGCGGCCTGCAGCTTGCACGGCTCTATTACAGCGATTGCAGCGCCTATGAGGCAGACCTCAGTTTGTTTCCCGGCGGCAGTGCCATTTTGCAAAGCTACAACATCGATTTCGACGACAAGGATGAAGAAGTTGAGATCCATGAAGGTCAGTGGCAGCAGCACAACGCCATCTTGCAGATCGATTTTTTCGATGCCGGCCAGATTGTTTACCAGATCAGGGAGTTTCACGGGCGTGATGACTATGGTCGCCACTATGGCATCAATCTGAAAATCCTGCAGAACACTGCCAGCATTGAAAATTGTGACTTCCGCTTTCTTAGCTACGACCCGGGGCAGTTTCCATAACAATAACAAGGAGAACCTCAGCATGCGAAATTTACTGCTAATGCTTTTACTCAGCGGCAGCATCAATACCGGCCTGGCCCAGACTGATGCACTGGCCATCAATCTCGGCGAACTCGAGTGGGGCCCACCGGGCGGTGGCAATGGCGTCCCCCCGGGCACCCGTACCGCTCGCCAGGGGATTGATCCAGACACCGGTGGTATCACCTATTTTGCCCATTTTCCTGCCGGCACCCGCTTTGATCGCCACTGGCATACTCATGATGAGTTTGTTTCAGTGCAGCAAGGTTCGGTGCGCATCATTCTGGGGGAGCAATCCTATGCGCTGGAAGCCGGCGCCTATGTGGTGATCCCCGGAGGCATGGAACATGTCTGGGAAATCCCTGAAAACTCGGATGTGGTCATTCTGGTACGCCGTGCCGGACCGGCGGATTTTCATTTTGTTGAATAATGAGACCAATCGGAAATAACGATAAGGCCATGCGGCAAATTCAATTGGAATAGTATTCTGAGCTACTTTAACTTCCAGTACGGTCCAGTCAATTCCAAATAGCGAGGAGCCAGCATGATTTTCAAACAACTTTATGAGGAACTCAGCAGTACCTATACCTATCTTGTGGGCTGTGAAGAAACCGGCCAGGCGGTTCTGATCGATCCGGTTTATCCCTCAGTTGAAAGGGATTTGCATGTAATAAATTCCCTGGGCCTGAAGCTGGTCTACAGCATTGACACCCATATCCATGCTGACCACATCACCTCAGCCAAACGACTGAAAGAGCTTACCGGCAGCAAGATTATCTACCCGGTTACGTCTCAATGCGAATGTCCGGATTTTCGGGCTGAAGAAGGCCGACCGATTGAAATCGGCGGGGTGACAATTGATCCACTCTATACACCGGGTCATACCGACGACCATTATGCCTACAAGATCGATAATCGCGTACTCACCGGCGATGCCCTGCTAATCGATGGTTGTGGTCGCACGGATTTCCAGAACGGCGATGCTGAGGCCCTCTACAAGACTGTTCGGGAGAAGCTCTTCGCTCTGCCAGACGACACCCTGGTGTTTCCAGCCCATGACTACAATCACCGCCATGTCAGTTCCATTGCCCAGGAAAAGGAACGCAATCCCCGTCTTGGAGGTGAGACCTCTCTGGAAGAGTTCAAACAGATCATGGCAAACCTGAACCTCGCCTATCCCAAATTCATCGATCATGCCGTTCCCGGTAATACGCAGTGTGGTGTCTGCCCGGAGGATTTACCGGAAAAATACGATGAATACTGCGCCGAAATGACCGAGAGTATTCAGGGTTAGATTGAAAGGATGAACAGGATTGGGACGATAGAGAAGGCCGGGACAGGCAAGGAGCTTGCGTCATTCATCAGTGACGACGCAAGCCCTGTTTCTGGCGCTTAACTGTCTTTCGCTGGCACCTCATGCACTCTTGGGTCAAAGGCTGAATGTGCCGAGAGGATTTCCACTGCCTTCTTCTCTGCGGCCTCATCCCGGGTCGAGACAAATAGCAGGAGATGGCCTTCTTCCACCTGCTCTTCCAGATATTCGGCATCATTCTTGTGAATAATGCCACCCAGCACCGCAGCGACGCCGCCAAATACAGCGGTGGTGGCAATGGCAGCAGCTACCGCGCCGCCGAGAATGCCCGCCGAAGCCACCACGGCGCCACCTGCCACTGCGGAACCCACAATATAAAGCGTGCCGAACAGGGCATGGGCCGTGTCACCCACTGCCTGTTTGGCGACAAAGGCTTTGTTGGGCGCATCCGCATCATCTTCATCCCGGTTCACCTCCTCATAGAGATGGCCGAGGTTCTGTTTGACCGTATGCTCACCTGCCAACAGACCGATTTCATCGGAGTGAAAACCGGCTGCCTTGAGGTCTGCGATAGCGGCTTCCAGTTTTTCAGTATCAAAGAAAACTCCGATCGCTTCACGAATAGTACTTTTAGCAGTCATAGATGCTCTCCTTTCCTGAATAAAACCATTTTAGTGCCCACCCAGCAGCAGCTTTATGATCAACATCAATAATACGCCCGTAATAAAGGCCAAAAAGTTAATCAAGTTGTCACGGATATTGCTGTGCTTGTTCAGTTCCGGAACCAGATCCGTGGCGCCAATATAAATGAAATTGCCTGCCGCGAAGGGGATCAGGAAGGCGATATCGAGACTGAAGGAGAGACCATAGGTAAGCAGGCCTCCCAACAGGAAAGTCAGCCCTGACAGCAAATTGAAAAGCAGCGCCTTGCGCTTCTCCCAGCCACCGTGAATAAGCACTCCGAAGTCGCCCAACTCCTGCGGGATCTCATGGGCTGCAGCAGCCAGCCAGGCCATGATGCCCAGACGAACATCGATCAGGAAGGTCCCCGCAATCGCCAGGCCACCGATAAAATTGTGCAAGCCGTCCCCGATCAGAATCAGGTAAGTCAGTGGCTGCTTGCAATCCATATTGGAGCGGTGGCAATGATGCCAGTGCAGAAACTGCTCCAGAGCGAAAAACACGCAGAAACCAGCCAGTAGCCAGGCAAACAGGTTTACAGGGTCGTCAAACTCTGCCAGGGAGGCAGGAATCATGTGGAAGAAAGCACCACCAATCAGGGAGCCTGCCGCAAAGCCCACCAGTGGCAGCAGCTATCTTTCCAGCGTCTCGGGCTTGAGCAAAAGTGTCAGACTACCCGACAAGGCAATGGCACTCATGGCCAGGCCACTGCCTATTATCCATAACAATGCTTCATCCATCAGCAGCCGATCTCCCTGACAATACCTTGTTGTAAAGCAAGTCTCTTTTCTACCTCGTAGCAGATCGCTCCAGCGCAGCCATACTTGGACAATTATAAAACGCTCTTATTTCAGTTTACTCACAGTGTCTGGACATCTGAAACAGTAAATATTCATGGAGGCGATCGGTTTTACCGATCCCGGCCGGATACAGGGCGATCATCGGATTCACCGATAGGCCACTGCGTTAAAATCAATTGGATTATTGACAGTACGTCCACTAGATTAGGAATAGTTATCTGGATATGAATGCGCAGGGCAGAAAGCTTTTTCATCCCCTGCCCTGATGTCAGATCAACCGATTAATCGCAGTTAATCCCCTACATGGAGTTATAGTCATGAGCAAACAGAAGATTGATATAGGAATTTCCGAACAACAAAGACAGGAAGTGGCCGAGAAGCTGAAGGTGTTACTGGCAGATTCCTACACTCTCTATCTGCAGACTCACAATTTTCACTGGAATGTGACCGGCCCGCAATTTCGTGAATTGCATCTGATGTTCGAAGAGCATTACACCGAACTGGCTACCGCCGTCGACGAGATCGCTGAACGTATTCGTACCCTGGGTGTTTTTGCTCCCGGTACTTACAAGCAATTCGCCAACCTCAGCCACATCAAAGAGACCGATGAGATTCCATCCGGCCCGGAAATGGTGGCCATTCTCACCGAGGGCCATGAGCAAATTGTACGTACCTGCCGGGACGTATTGGCAGTTGCGCAGGAGGCAGACGATGAATCCAGCGCCTCACTGGTGTCAGACCGCATGGTATTGCATGAGAAAACTGCCTGGATGCTGCGTTCACTCTTGCAGTAATGGCTCTGTGGCAGTAACTGAAACCGACCAACCAGCAATGGCGACCTCTGTGTCGCCATTGCTTCATTAATTGTTGCTATCTGTTTTTATCTCAACAGACCTGAGACTCGGCAAACCGCTCTTCCCTGGCTTCGACCAGTGCCTTTCTGAAGGCTTCCACTCGCATCAGTGCGCGCAGGAAGTCGGGGTTTTCCGCCGCGAGGCGGAACATCTCGGTATTCATTTCCTCATATTTCTGACTGAGGATCGCCTTCAACTCCAGGTCGCCCTGACCATAGTTTTCCAGCGCATCCAGATTCAAGGCCGATGCAGCTCCATCACCACCGCCCGCCACGGCGGCACCGCCCAGGCCACCGCCACTGGGAATGCCGTCATCTCGCATTCGGCTAATGACATCGATGGCATTGCTCTGCCGCTCCCGGGTCAGGAATTTCGGCTCACACTCGCGGCGGGGAATATAGGAATAGCTGTGGCGGATGGTCTTGCACTCAATATCAAACTCGTCGCGGCTATTCAGCTCATTGAAGCGCGCAAACATGTCGTCTTCGGCGGCACGGAGCTGGAAACGAATGGCCAGAATGCTCTGTTCGGCCGTGACGGTGATTTCTTCGATTGGACGCACAGGAGAATCCAGCTGCCCCGACAGGTCATCGACCGATTGCGCAGCGCTACTGGCAGCCCAAATCATGACCAGTATGTAGATTATACAGAGAGAACCTTGCCCGACTGGCATTGTTAAAACCTGTCCTGGTTTTGCTTTTCTGCACAGTAGAGCCGCAAACCTGGAAAGTCCAGCACCGGACATAAAAAAGGGGCCGGTGGTATGCATCACCGTCCCCGTAAAAGGAGGGAAATGATTCGACCCCTCCATCCCCATAAGCGTATTGTTACTGCCTAGAAATCAAACTGAATACCCTGGGCCAGTGGCAATTCCTTGCCGTAATTCACCGTTGAAGTGCTGCGCCGCATATAACCCTTCCAGGCATCAGAGCCGGATTCGCGGCCACCGCCGGTTTCTTTCTCGCCACCGAAGGCGCCGCCGATTTCTGCGCCACTGGTGCCGATGTTGACGTTGGCAATGCCGCAATCGCTGCCCACCGCCGACAGGAAACGTTCTGTTTCCCGCAAATCATTACTGAAGATGGCAGAGGACAGACCCTGGGGCACCGCATTGTTGCGGGCAATAGCATCATCCAGGTCGGAGTAGCGAAAAACATTGAGGATCGGCGCGAAGACTTCTTCTTTAACATTGTCGATGCTGTCGGGCAATTCCACGATTGCCGGGCGCACATAAAAGGCAGCGCCCTGCTCTTCCAGGCAACGCTCACCACCAGTGATATAGGCGCCCTGCTCGCTGGCTTTATCCAAAGCCAGCTGCATCGCCTTATAGGCAGGCTCATCAATCAGCGGTCCCACCAGGACACCATCCTCCAGGGGATTCCCCACTCGCACACTGCCATAGGCCTTGCGCAGGCCTTCCAGCAAATCATCATAAACCGAATCATGTACGAACAGGCGCCTTGTCGAAGTGCAACGCTGACCTGCGGTGCCTACGGCACCAAACACAATCGCCCGGGTGGCAAGATCAATATTTGCCGAGGGCGTGACAATAGTGGCGTTATTGCCACCCAGTTCCAGAATGCTGCGTCCGAATCGCGCCGCTACTGCCGGGCCTACTTTACGACCCATGGCACAACTGCCGGTGGCACTGACAATCTTCATGCGACTGTCATCCACCAGCACCTTGCCCAGCTCACCATCGCCAACCACGACCTGTGATAGCTTGGCCGGTGCCTTGCCGAATCGAGCCAGCGCCTTTTCAAAAAGTGCCTGGCATGCCATTGCCGTCAGCGGCGTTTTCTCGGAAGGTTTCCAGATCACGCTGTTGCCGCAGACCACGGCAAGGGCAAAATTCCAGGACCACACAGCCACTGGAAAATTAAAAGCCGATATCACTGCTACCGGCCCCATGGGCTGCCAGGTTTCCCGCATGGCATGTTCCGGTCGTTCCGAGGCGATGGTCAGACCATATAGTTGGCGCGACAGGCCCACGGCAAAATCACAGATGTCGATCATCTCCTGCACTTCGCCCAGGCCTTCCTGATAAATCTTGCCGCATTCCAGTGTGACCAGACGCCCCAGGGTTTCCTTGTGCTCGCGCAGCTCTTCTCCCAGTAAGCGGATCAGTTCTCCGCGCTCCGGTGCCGGTATTTGCCGCCAGGACTCGAAGGCAGCAGTAGCATCAGCCATGGCCTGTTCCAACTCAGCCTTGCCAGTTTGTGAGACCTCGGCAATCTGCTCGCCACTGATGGGTGTGAATACAGGCAGATCACCGCCTTGCAGCCGCCCCGCTGCCACACCCATTTGCTGCAGGCATTGCTGCGCCTGTTCAACCAGGCTTGTCTGTCCTTCGCTGCTTTGCATCAATGTCGCGGTATTACTCATATCAGGCTGCCTCGTCTTTGATCTGGGTGCTGGCGTAGTAAGCGCCAAAACGGTTACCAAGGAATGTGGCCAGGGGAATCTCTTCCTGTTTCACAAAACCCTGCTGTGGCAAGCTGCCACTCAATAACAAATCCAGCACTGCACAGATGCCTGCTGCGGTGGTTATCTGAATGGCACTGCAGAATTCACCGCCCACCTCGGCGCTGTAAATCTTGTTGGCATAGGTTTCCTGCATCAAGCGGCCGTCCTTGCGACCACTGACTGTCACGAACACCAGCACCACATCCTGCATGGTGGCCGGCACTGCATTCTCCAGCACTTCCCGCAGGAGCTGACGCTGGTCGCGCAGGCCCAGGTCGTGGAGCAGTGTTTTCATGATGTCGCGATGACCGGGATAGCGAATGGTCTGGTAACTCAGATGCCGGACCTTGCCCAGCCAGGTCTCGGCCAGGGTGCCGATGCCGCCGGAGGTATTGAATGACTCGTAGCTGATGCCATCGAGGGAAAATCGTTCCAGCTGTTCCAGTGCCGGTACCGTGACCAGTTCGCCGGATTGAATCGCCACACAGGGTTCACAGTATTCATTGATAACTCCGTCGGTACTCCAGGTGAGATTGTAGTTGAGGGAATTGGACGGAAATTGCGGTAGCGCGCCGACACACATGCGCACAGTGTCCAGTGAATCAAATTGACTGGCGATATCGTGGGTGACGATGGAAATAAAGCCCGGCGCCAGGCCACATTGGGGGACGAAGGCATGACCGGCGCCTTTGGCCAGCTCCTTGACCTTCTCCGTGCTACGCACATCTTCGGTCAGATCCAGATAATGCAGTCCCACATGACGCGCCGCAGTGGCAATGCGCTCAGTGAGAAAATAGGGCGTGGCATTGAGCAATGCCATCTGGCCAGCCAGGGCGGCTTCCAGTTCACCGTCGGCTTGCACATCCACCTGACGGCAACTGACATGCTGCCAGTCAGCCAGTTTATCCAGGGCCGCCTGGTCCTGGTCTATCAGGGTCACGTGATAGTCGCCGCTATGGCTGAGCAGGCGGGTGATCATCTGGCCGATCTTGCCGGCGCCAACCACCGCCACCGGATAAGGATTCTTGTTACTCATGAGGGCAGTCTCCAGCTCAAGTCTCTAGCCATTGTCTGCCGACTATCGGTCAATATGAATGGACAAATTTAACAATATGACTTATTTTTTAGTCATATTGATTATTAAATCTGTCGAATTGTGAAAAAATCTGACCAGCAGTTGATCGCCCTGCTACAGGACAACGCGCGCCGGCCTGTCTCGGAACTGGCCCGGGAGTTGGGCCTGTCCCGCTCAACGGTGCAGGGCCGCATCCGCAAGCTGGAACAGGAAGGGGTTCTCAAGGGTTACTCGGTCATTCTGGGCGATGAATTTCTGCGTGAGCAAATTGCCGCCCATGTGCTGATCAAGGTGCAGCAAAAACTCACTGCCAGCATCAGTCGGCAATTGAAGGCCATGCCCCAGACCCGGGCCCTGTACGCGGTCAGTGGCGACTATGACCTGATTGCCATGATTCAGTCCGACACCACCGTCACCCTGAACCAGACCCTGGATGAGATTGGCAATCTCGATGGAGTGGAACGCACCAATAGCTCGGTGATACTGGAAACCAAGTTCGTCCGTTAGCGCTTACTGCAACCAGTCGTCCACGGCCCGGAACAAACCGTTGCGGTGTGCCTCAAAGGGATTACCCGTTGCCACCGGCCAGGCGCTGAGCACGGCAACCACCAGATTATTGGCCGGATTGATATAGATCCCCTGGCCAAAGATGCCACTGGCGCGGAACACCCCTTCTCCTTCCAGCCACCACAGATAGCCATAGCC
>JALEHB010000226.1 GCA_022763285.1 Pseudomonadales bacterium
CTGGTGATCATTGCGTGAGCCAAACAGGCTCTGGATATACACCGCCGGAATGCCTTCCAGCGCCAGCATGATGGTATGGGCGCAAATAAAACGCTGCTGGCCCAGCTCATCTTCTCCGCCAGCCAGTGTGCCTTTGAGGGCGTCAAACAGAGTGATATTCAATTCATAGGGTTTGTCATAACCCTCACGTGCCCGTCGATAGGTGACCCGACCGCCAAACTCCTGCATCAGCTCTACCATTTGCTCGCGCTCCTCATTGCTCAGCAGGCCATCCAGGGGGCGCAGGCCGATGCCATCATGGGAAGCAATAAAATTGAGGTAGGCGGTGCCATTGCGAGCCGGAGGCATGCTCATCATCCAGGTCTTCAGATGGCGGCAGTCACCACTGAGCAGGGTATGAACCAGCAGCGGCGGCAGGGAAAAGTTATAGATGACATGGGCTTCGTTGGCATTGCCGAGGTAGGTGAGATTCTCCCGGTTGGGCACATTGTTCTCACAGATAATGACTGCTTTCGGTGAATGGTGTTCGATCAGGGTGCGCAGCAATTTGATGATCTCGTGGGTTTGCTGCAGATGAATGCAATCGGTACCGGGTTCTTTCCACAGGAAAGGCACTGCATCCATGCGGAACAGGGTTACCCCGTGATTCAGGTACTTTCGGATGATGCGCACAAACTCCACCAGCACATCGGGATTGCGAAAATTCAGGTCTACCTGGTCGGCGCTGAAAGTACACCAGACATGACGGGTGCCATCGGCGGTTTCCACCTCGGTCAGCAGCGGCGAATTGCGAGGCCTGACGACCTTGCTGAGATCGGCTTCGGGATCGGCCTCGAAGAAATAGTCCTTGCCGGGATCCTGGCGTTTCTTGAAATTCTCGAACCAGAGGCTACGGCTGGACATATGATTGATCACCAGATCCGCCATCAGTTTGTAATCCTTGATGATGGCTTCAATGTCTTCCCAGTCGCCCAGGGCCGGATTCACCTGCAAATAATCCATCACCGAGAAACCGTCGTCGGAACTGAACGGAAAGAAAGGCAGGATATGCACTGCACTGATAATGCCGTCGAGGTGATTGTTGAAAAAACGGTGCAGGGTATGCAGGGGCTTTTCAGCCGCATTTTTGATGGTATTGCCATAGGTGATCAGCACACAATCCTGCTCGTCCCAGTTGTTGTTATGGGGGGCGGGGGCCTGCAGATTGCGGCCCATGCCGATCTCTGCCACCAGGCGCTCGGTCAGGGCGGCCTCGGGTTCGTCCGGATAGATGAAACGCAGGTGTTCGCCGATACGGCGCCGGAATTCCTTTTCCAGATCGGCTTGTTGATCTTCCATAGTGTTTGTTAAGAATCCATTGTTGGTTTGTTCCCGGTTTTATCGATTATGCCGGGATTATTTGGCAAATTCTTCATAGTCGGCTTCGACTGCCGCTTTCAGCTGCTCGAGAATGTCGGGAATGGCGCTGATCACGCGATTCCAGCTTGGAATAAAGGGTTTGTCCATGGGGCGCTCAAGAAAATGCTCCCCGGCAACCATCAGGTTGCTGGCAAACAGTTCCACGGCAGCCTCTTCACTGTGCCGGTCATAGTCGAGGCCGTTGATCATGGCGTCGTTCTGATAGGTATCGACGAAATCCAGGGCGATTCGATAATAGGTGGCCTTGATAGTGCGAAACTTTTCCGGCGTAAACACTTCACCATTGGTAGCCAGCTTGCGAAACAGGGCCTTGGAAATATCGATGGTCATTTTCGACAGGCCCTTCTCCTTGTCATCCAGTGACAGGTCCTGGTGTTTGTGGTCATAGACATCGGCGATATCCACCTGACACAAACGGTTAGTGGCGTAGTTACGTTTCATTTCTGACAACACGCCGATCTCCAGGCCCCAGTCGCTGGGGATGCGCAGGTCATTGATGACATCCGAGCGCATGGAGAACTCGCCCGCCAGGGGGTAGCGGAAGCTGTCCAGATAATCGAGGAATTCACTGGCACCGGATACTTTCTTCAGGGCCCGGATCATCGGTGTCACAAACAGGCGCATGGCGCGGCCACCGATCTTGTTGCCGGCAATGCGGGAGTAATAGCCCTTGCAAAAGGCATAGCTGAAATTGGGGTTGGCCACTGGATAAATCAGACGCGCCAGCAGGCTGCGATCATAGGTGAGTATGTCGCAATCATGTAGTGCCACTGCCTCGGCCTTGCCAGAGGCTAGGATATAGCCATAGCAAAACCAGACATTGCGCCCCTTGCCCATTTGTGAAGGGGCCAGACCATACTCTTTGAGTTGTTCGTCGATGGCGCGCAGGCGCGGCCCATCGTTCCAGAGAATGCGATGATGTTGCGGCAGACGGGAGAAATAATCGATAGCATGTTGGTACTGCGCCTGATCGGCGCGGTCCAGACCGATGACGATTTCGTCGAGATAGGGAACCTGGGTCAATTCGTCAACAATGCCTGACAGCGCCGGTCCTTCCAGCTCCGAAAACAGGGAGGGCAGTACCAGGCCCATGGGACGGCTGGACTTGAAGCGCTCCAGTTCCTTCTCCATATCCTCCACCGGGCGCTGGCCGAGGTTATGAAGGGTTGTGACGATACCGTTCTGGTGAAAATCACCCATGTTTGTTCTCCACTGAGCTGTCAACAAATTGCAGGATGTCCATCATGGCATCCTTCCAGCCGGCCGGACCGGGCCGATTGCTGCGAATAATCTTTTGGGGGCCCTGGATCTGAATCTGATCCGACTTGGCGGATTTGATAATCACGGCGATGTCGGCTGCCGCCAGCATGGCACTGTCATTGGGGCTGTCCCCCAGTGCCACAGTGAGTGTCTCCGCATCAGTGCATTGCTGTTGCATCCACCGCATGGCGTTACTCTTGTCGTGCTGGCCCTGAATGCTGAAAAAGCGCCCGCCTTCCAGCAGGCTCAGCCCCAGTCTGGCCAGATCGGCCTCGAAATGGCGGCGGGCAGAGGCCGGGCCTCGCCAGAGAATCGGTTCACTGTACTGGCGCTGCCGTGCCAGGCCGGCCTCGGCTTTGCCCAGGCCGGTCAGTTCACTGACCCGGGCATCACTCCAGTCGGCAAAGCCTTCAAAGTTGTAGTCGGTTTTCTCCCGCAGGGCGTGGACTTCAGGCAGCCACTGCTGGCGTGGCAAACCAAAACACTGATTCTGCTGATCCGAATCTGAGGCAGGAAACTCAAGGGCGGCGCCGTTTTCACAGACATAGGGTGCTGTGAACGACAGTTGCTCCTGAAGGGCGCGAATCTCGGCGGCGGTTTTACTGGAATTGAAGATCAACAGGCTGTCACGCCCGGCCAAAGCCTCCAATGCGGGTTCAGCCGGAGTAATAGAGTAGGACTCGTGCTCCATCAGACTGCCGTCCAGATCTGTAAATACCAATAAGGTCAAAACTCTCTCCCTGCATCAGGTCATTGGCGCGGGCGGGCGCCAAACTGACTCTCCTGCTTGCCTTTCGGTTTCGTTAACAATTCAAGAAACGCGCCACAATCGGGAGGCGAAGCGAATGCCATGAAGCAGGCGCTACCAGGCTCTGGTTTTGGCTAAAAAGCCTGTATTAACAGGAGCTTGAGGTCTGCAGCCAGTGTAGCCCGGGGATAGCAGGCTTGCCACATATTGGTGCATGTTTGTTGTGGGTGGGTGGGACGCACTAATCTGGTGCGAGAGAATCCCTGTAGATTCAGGCTACTGTGCCCAGCGCGCCGGATCGATCTTGAAGAAGCCGGACAGTTCCCGGTAAAGCTCACTGTGGTGGGCGGCCATTTCCCGGGGCCGTTCAAAGAAGGTTTCGGTAGCCACGGCAAAGAACTCGGCGGGATTGGTGGCGCCGTATTCATCGATCAGACTGGGCTGGTGCAACAGCACCGACTGCTGCAATTGCTCGAACTCCATCTGGAATACCGTAGCCCAGCTCTTGTAGCCGCCCCGGGTCAGCAACAGCGGGGCGCCATTGGTGGCACCGGACTCGCTGTCCAGCTGGTGAGCGAATTCATGCAGCACGACATTCTGCCCGTCATGGAGGTCGCGCACGCCATGCTCTACATTGTCCCAGGCAAGTACCACCTTGCCCTGGCTCCAGGACTCACCCAGCATGGCGCTATGGCTGGTGGAAACCAGACCCAGTTCATCCCGTACCTCGCGTTTGGCGACAAAGGTGGAGGGGTAAACGAGAATGGAGCGCAGATTCTGATAGTGACTCTCCGGCCGGTTCAATACCAGCAGGCAGGCCTGGGCAGCGATAGTGACGCGGATATCATCATTGATTTCCTGACCGGCACAGCCAATGAATTGTTTGTCGGCCAGAAAAAGCCTGATCAGTTCCTTGAAGCGCTGCTGCTCATGGGTAGACAGCCTGCCGAAGAAAGGCAGTCTTTGCTGGAGAATCCTGAGCCAGGATTCGGGAAACGCCCTGGCCAGAATGCGTCGGCGGCGAATTGCTGGCCAGAATAGAACATAGAAAATAACAGCAGCGAGGATCAGGGCCAGGCCAATGAGGGCAAACAGCGATTGGCTATCCATAAAATCCCGGTTTGATTGTCATTTGATTTCCCCTGCATGACGCAATGCTGCACGTGTAAACAGAGGGCCTATTGTCTCAAACACTATACTGGTGCCAACTGTCACAAATACAATGGCTTCACCGTAATACGGAAAGCGTTCTGCGGCCAGCAGAGCCAGACCCAGGGCAACACCGGCCTGGGGAAAAGTACACCAGCCAATGTGCTTGCTGACCCTTGTCGGTAAGGCTGCCATCCGTGCCCCCAGATAACAGGCGCTCACCTTGCCAAGCATGCGGCTGATGATATACAGCAGGCTGAGCCCCGAAAATGCCATCAATGGACCGAATTCTGCATTGAACCCGGCCAGCAGGAAAAAGATCACCAGAAAGGGCTGTTGCACGTTGCGGATGGCATGGAAGGGGCGCTTATGATGTTGGGCCAGATTTGTTACCACGCATCCCATGACCATGCAGGCCAGGATATAGGAAAAATCCAGGGCAGCGGCCAGTCCGCCGCAAACAAAAACGAAACCGAGGGTTTCCATCAGCGTCAATTCGCCCTTGGTGACGCGCCCGGTCAACAAGGCCATGGGCACACCCAGCACGATGCCCAGACCAATGGCACCAATGATCTCAATGAGTCCGGCGGTGATCAGACCCGAGACGTCACCATTTCCCTGCATCAGTGCTGCAGCGGCCAGGATAAAGCTGAACAGAATTACTCCCCAGGCGTCGTCGATGGCAACCAGGCGCAGGGTCATGTCGCTGACTTCTCCGCGAGCGTGGTTCTCATCAATGACATCTGCGGTTGCTGCCGGTTCGGTAGCGGGGGCAATACCGGCCAGTAACAGGGCCAGCACCGGGGGTACCTGGAACAGGAGCAGCACCAGAAACACAATCAGGGCTGTGCCTATTACCTTGCTGACAGAAAGGATAAACAAGGCCTTGCCAACCTGGCGCAAGCGCGACCCGAGAAATTTTTCACCAAGCTCAAAACCGATCACACTGAGCGCGGCCTGGGTGACAATGGGGAACCAGCGTGAGGCCGTCTCTGGCACCAGATTAAAACCGGAAGGTCCGGCCAGAATTCCCACCAGCAAGAGCAGAATGACCCGGGGAATCCGTGTCCGGTTGCCGACCGCGTGGGCGACATAGCCGGCCAGGAAAAAACTGCCAATAATCAGTAATGTTGGGGAGTGGGTCGATTCCATCTCTGACAAATTCTTTAGCTACTACAGGCTGTGCACCGTAGTCCGGATGCTGGATCAGAAAAACCCGAACACTGAATTGAGGCTACGCCAGCCGATCAACAAGGTAACAAACACAATCATAACACCGAGCAGGTTCTGCCACCTGTTATTCACCAGATCGCCCAACAGGGCTGTACGATTCATCAGCAGCAGTAGAAACGCAGCGATGACCGGTAGCAGAATGCCATTGGTCACCTGGGCGAACTGGATAATCAGCACCGGGTTGAAGCCAAAGCTGGCGGCCAGGGTGCCGATCAGCAGGATTGCCTGCCACACCCGGCGCATCCGGGCCGAATGCAGATCATCATCCCAACCCAGAATGCCCCGTGCGGCATAGGCGGCGGACAGGGGTGCGGTAATGGCAGAGGAGATCCCGGCAGCAAACAGACCGGTGGCCAGAAACCCATTGGCCCAGGAACCAAGCAAAGGCTGCAGTTGTCTGGCCATGTCGGCGGCAGAGCCAATATTACTGGCTCCATAGAGAGTGGCGGCACTGGTAATAACGATGCTGATGGAAATCAGCCCGCCGATTAGCACCGCAGTGGCTGTTTCCAGACGCAGTTGGGCAAGCTGGTGACGATGCCGGTATTTCTGGCTGACCAGTGCAGCATGAAGGAACAGGTTGTAGGGAACCACTGTGGTACCGATCAAGGCCACGACGGTGAGCAATTCGTCTGCATCAGCCCGGGGAAACAACAAGCCTTTGAGAATCTCGGACCAGTCGGGCCGGGCCAGCAGAGCCGTGCTGATAAACACCAGACTCATGACCGCGACCAATGCCAGTAGAAAGCGCTGAATCAGGATTTGGCTCTGTGAGGCCAGAATCAGCCAGGCTACTGCCGCGATAACAAGCGGGGCCAGGGAAATCTGCAACTGGCCGAGATCCACCGTCGCGGCAAACAGCAATTCTTCCAGTCCCAGGGCCGCCCCGGCGATATTGCCGCCTTCATAGGCAGCATTGCCAATGACAATGGCTGCCAGCACCAGGGCCATGCTCAGGACTCGCAGCAAGGGCTGCCTGATCTGCTCGCGCATGGCTTCGGCGAAGCCGCGGCCGGTCACCAGTCCAAGGCGCGCTGACATCTCTTGCAGGACAACCGTGGCGAGCATGGAAAACAACAAGGCCCAGAGCAGGGTATAACCGGAATTCACTCCAGCCAGGGTGCAGACAGTGACCGTACCCGGGCCGATAAACGCAGCAGTGATCAGGGTGCTGGGGCCGAACAGACGGCCGAGACGGTCACGGATGTTATGAAGCAGGGCAGAAGGCATGCTGTTGTGTATCACACTCTCTGCTTTCTCTGCCAGTTTTGTGCTTTACGGCTTTTGCGCTTGGCTATACCCTGAACCCGCTGTTGAGATCGATTTGCTCAGCATGAGCCGATTGCAGCAGTGCCGAAGCAATAAAACAGAAGAAGATAGAAGCAAAGGTACGTTGTCATGCCAATGACCATGATTCAGCAGTTTTTGTATTTTCTGATGCTGGCCGCGCTGTACGGCTCGCCGCTGATTCTCATCCTGCTGTATTTGAGCTGGCGCAACAAAGCCATGACCAAAGGCCTGATCGTCATCCTCGCCGGTCTGTTGCTGGGTGCCGGTCTGCTGCAGTCCTCATTTCATTTCAGCATGATGCGCGAGTCCGCCAGCTACAGCGGTGAGCAGGAAGCGCTGGCGGCCTATGCCGGTGATAATGCAAGGCTTTCCGTTTACACGGGCAGCTATGTGGGTACAGAAACCGGCGGTAGCGCTGGTGATCTTGAGTTTTCGGTCTATCAGTTTGCCGCACTGGATGGCAGTGATCGCTGGTTACAACTGCTGCTGCCCCCTCCCGGCATCGGCGCGGTGGCCTATCTGCGCCATGCCAGTGACCCCTGGCCGGAAATGGAAGCGGCGCGCCTGGTGGTCTGGACCAGTGCCATTTCATTGAATCCGGCGGTGATGCCCGAGGAATTTTTTCGGCAAAATGTACCGGGCGGAGACGCCCATGCCTGGGGTCGACACACCGTCATGGTTAACTTCCGTCCCCGTCGTTCCACCGTGGTTTATCCCGGCGAAGCTGGTGCGACGGAGTGGATCTGGCGGGATGGGGTTAATGAGCTTTAGTCGCAGTCCATTGTTGGAGATTGCTAGCTAGACCGAAATAACCGGCGCCCAGGCCAAGAAGAAAACCTGACAGGTGCGCGGCGAAACTGGAGTTGTAGGACAGCAATTCCGGCAATATAAGGTTGAAAACAGCAACCATCATGATTGATGTTGAGAAATGAGCAGGGAAGAAGTGCTTGTTGCGGAAACTAATGGCGGTTAGCCAACCGAAAAGAAAGTAAACTCCACCTGAAATGCCAACAAATGCATCCAGAGGATTTGATCCCAAAGCTGAAAGCAGATGAACTGCTATTGCAGTACAGGGGATCGAAAATAGGAAAAGTACCAGTAATAGCTTGTTGGCGAGCATTCCGATCAGCTTGACAATATACAAAAGGAAAATGGCATTCACCAGCCAATGCATGAAGCTTGAGTGTATCCATGGGCCTGCCAGGTATCTCCAAAGCTCTCCTTGTTGAATTGGGGGGAAATAAGTACCAAATGAAATAATTAGTGAATCCAGATCACCAAGAAATTTGAGGTAGAGCCACTGAGCTACTCCGAACACCATTAATATTCGGAATGAATAGCCCAATTGCTGGTTCGATTGATTCAAGATCCAATTATAGAATAGTGCTCTTTCGGCAATGTTTTTATAGGGAATGAACGCAATTCGAAGTTCAGTATAAAAATAGGCCAAACCAAGACCAAGAAACGCCAGAATTGGAAGAAAGTTTCTGGCGTTATCAGAGTTCAACGCAATCAGCGCAGTTACCAAAAAATAAAACCAGAATATGTAAAAGAAGATCCTGAATCTTTTGAGGAAGCTTTCGTGCACAAATTCGGATATTCCCGGTGTGCAAATTGCAGGCAGGAATCTGTCGGAATCTGGAGATGAGATCAGTTTCTTCTGGGTGAGAAACCACCGAGCTGCAAGTTTTCTGACATCGTTTTCTCCAGGCGAGAGTAAAGTGCCGGAGTCAAGTATTTGCCATTCACCGTTAGCTTTGGGAAATCGTGAACTGTCTTTCCAAATTTGCATATAAAGTGTGGTGACTAAGCCGGTTCAGCCCAATGGAACTAAGAACGAGGGCTGAACCTTTATTGGGAGTCCCAATCAGGAATTGTGGTTACCATAAATGGCTTCACCAAGCAGCATCGTGCTTCCTGCGCTGATGGCGAATGCGCCCAGTCCTATGGGCCCCAGACTTATGGCAGCCAATCCGACTCCAATCAGTGCGGCACCACCTTCAGCGGGTGTTAGCCCATGATCACCACCACTCACCATCTCCAGCTCATGTTCCTGTAATTCACGCATAGTTATCTCCTATCAAGATTTTAGACCGATAATTGCTCCCGTGCAGCATTTTGCACTGAAGTCATCTAAAGCCTAGTCTCTGTCAGGAAAATTGCGTGCAATTCGCCGATATTAGGAGATTGTGTAATTAAGGTGTTAGGGAGAAACGAATCGCCGCTTGCAGTGATCGTGGCAATTCAAATCGCTCCGGATGCAGGCAGTGGGCCATAATTTCCAGGCTGTCCACCAGGCGCGGTCCGGGTCTGGAGAAATAGGCATTGCCGTCGGTGTAGTACAACTCGCCACGGTGGCTGCAGGGAAGGGTGTCGAACCCTGGAATCCTGGTCAGAGCTGGCAGGTCCTGTCGACAGCGTTCCTCCCTGAAACCACACTGGGCTACGAACAGTACATCGGGCCTGGCCTTGAGCAGTTCTTCTTCCGTAACTGTATGGGAAGGTTGATGCTTGCTGCCCAGGCAATCAATGCCGCCGGCATAGTCAATCAGTTCCGGGGTCCAGTGGCCGGCATTGAACAGGGGGGTGATCCATTCCAGAAAAGCGACTCGGGGTTTGTCGCACTCGGAAATGGCAGCGCTCATCTCCCGTACCCGCTTTACTCTGTCATGTAATCCAGTCAGGGCTTGCTTTGCTTGTTCCTGATGGCCGGTTTCCTCGCCCACCAGCGCAATGGTGTCGAATACTTCCTGCAGGCACATGGGTTCCAGATTGATGACCTTGGGGTTGCCTGGTAACAGGCAGGCGGCGGCATCCACCTCACTGGCGGCCACTGCACAAACATCACAGAGCGCCTGGGTGACTATCAGGTCGGGCTGTAGTTCGTGCAGCAACTCCATGTTCAAGTGATAAAGCGCCTGTTCGTTCTCCAGTTGTTCACGCACCAGGCTATCGATTTCAGCGCTGGGCAGGCCGCCGTGAATGGCAGAGCGGGTGACATGGGGCAGATTCTGAACGGCTGGCGGGTAGTCGCACTCATGGCTCACGCCAACCAGCTGTTCTTTCAGACCCACCAGGGCCAGGATTTCAGTGGCACTGGGCAGCAGCGATACAATTCGCATTCCTGTTACTCCTTGAAGGGCGGGTCCGACAGTTCTATATCGGTGAACACAAAACCATCGCGCTCCACTGAGTCCCCGACTTCGATGGCCAGGGGTAACTGGAACATGGGGCCGGCATGCACGAAACTATGAAACTCGCCATTCTCGCCACAGGGGTCGATGCCTTCCGGTAATTCCGCCAGCAGGGTTTCATCAAAGCCTCGACCGCAGAACTTTGCAGGCAATTGTTTCGGATCGACGCAGCTGAGCACTGCCTGCAGGCCACCCGCCATCATAGCGCGGGCGAGCTCTGCGGTGTCCTGCTGCCAGAGCGGAAACAACAATTCCAGTCCGGTTCCGGCCATCTGTTTTTCCCGATAGGCACGAATATCTTCCAGATACAGATCACCAAAGGCGTAGTGACTGGGTTGGTAGCGTTCCTGCAATTCAGCCAGGGCAGTGGCCATCAAGCGTTCATAATCCTCGTTTGTGCAGGGCCAGGGCAGAAACACCGGAAACAGCGGTATACCGGCGCTGCGGGCCTGGGCCTCAACCAGCTGGCGCCGGGTGCCGTGCATGGCTACGCGATCGAACTCGCCATTGAAGGTGGTCAGCAGGGCAA
>JALEHB010000227.1 GCA_022763285.1 Pseudomonadales bacterium
CGGGAATATCTGCAAACAGGGATTGCATTTCCTCGGCCGATTTCAGGTATTGCTGGTCGGTGTAGTTCCGGGGGCGGCGCGGATCATCCAGGGTGCGGCGGTCATTGATACAAACCCGCACCTCGTGAGCTTCGAAATCATCCTGCTGCAGAAAGCGCACATCATTAGTAGCCACCACCGGGATGTCTGTTTCCAGCGCCAGCGCCACTGCTGCGGCGATATAGGCTTCTTCATTGGCCTTGCCTACCCGCTGCAATTCCAGATAGAAGCAGTCATCGGGAAACAGATCCTGCCAGGCCTGCAGTTGACTGCGCGCCAGGGCGTTGTCTCCCGCCAGCAGGGCCTCGCCGATGTCACTGCGCTGGGCACCGGACAGAGCAATCAGCCCCTCGGTGCGGCCCGCCATGTCTGCTCGGCGCAGCATCGGCTCGGCATGACCTTCGGCCCGGGTATACATGTCTGAGATCAGGTTGGTGAGATTGAGATAACCGGTTTCGTTCTGCACCAGCAGCACCAGGGCCGTGGTACTGCCATTTTCACTCTCCACCAGAACATCACAGCCACAGACCGGCTTGATGCCCTTGCCCATGGCCGTCGAATAGAACTTGATCAGGGCAAACAGATTGGCCAGGTCGGTGATCGCTACCGCCGGCATCTGTAATTCCCGCAGGCGATCCACCAGCGGCCCGATGGTCACCAGGCCATCACTGATGGAAAATTCGGTGTGCAGCCGCAGATGGGTAAATTGTTGTGCGCTGGCGGGTTCTGACATGAACGCCATTATTAATGACTGGGCTCAGTGGCACAATAGCTGGAAGCCACGCCCCGCCTCACAACAGCTTTGCCACCGGCGCGAAGGAGCGACGATGAATGGCACAGGGGCCGAGTCGTGTCAGGGCATCCAGATGCGCCCGGGTGGGATAGCCCTTGTGGCTGGCGAAACCGTAGCCAGGATAATCTGCTTCCAGCGCTGCCATTTCCTGGTCACGGGTCACCTTGGCCAGAATTGAGGCTGCGGCGATGGCATCCACGCGCGAGTCTCCCTTGACTACCGCCTGGCAGGCATAGGACCAGGCTGGTGAGAAATTTCCGTCCACATAGACAAACTCCGGTTGCAGACTCAAGCCTTCCACCGCCCGACGCATGGCCAGCAGACTTGCCTGGAGAATATTCAGGCGGTCGATTTCCGCCACACTGGCACGGGCAATACAGAAAGCCAGGCTTTGTTCCCGGATCAATTGTGCACAACGCTCGCGCTGGGCACTGGAGAGCTTCTTGGAATCATTGAGCCCGGCAATGGGCTGCTCAGGATCGAGGATGACCGCCGCGGCCACCACATCGCCGGCCAGAGGGCCGCGCCCTACTTCATCGGTGCCGGCACAAAGCCGGTCACCGCCTTCCAGCCGCAATGCCAGCTCACCCTGCTCAGCCATCCGCAGCGACTCCGCGACGCTTCTCTACCAGTTCCCTGACAGCTTCGGCGGCACTGCGCGAAGCATCGCGTCGCAACAGCTTGTGCAACTGATCAAATTCTTCCAGCAGCGCCTGCTCCGCCCGGGGCTTGTGAAAATGTGCTACCAGCAAGTCCCGAATCGCTGGCACCGAGACCTGATCCTGAATCAGTTCCGGCACCAGTTCCTTGCCCGCCAACAGGTTCGGCAATGCCACATGGGGAATTTTCACCATGCGCGAGGCCAGCCAGTAAGTGAGCGGTGCCAGTCGATAGCAGACAATCATGGGCCGTCTCAGCAACATGGTTTCCAGGGTGGCCGTGCCCGAAGCCAGCAGCACCAGATCGGCGGCGCTGATGGCATCCTGGGCATTGTCCAGCAGCAAAAAATCGTCGGCATCGAGCAGGTTCGCCTGGCGCAACAGGCCCTGCAATTGAAATCGGGCTTCCTGATTGGCACAGGGTATCAATACCCGCAGCCGGGGAATGTACTGCCGCGCCTCGATGGCGGCGCCGATGAAGTCGGGCCCCAGGCGTTTGATCTCACCGGAGCGACTGCCGGGCATCAAAGCCAGCACCGGCTCCTGTTCTGACAGGGACAGACTCTGCCGCGCCTGCTGGCGCTGATCGTCGAAGCCGATGCTGTCCGCCAGCGGGTGACCCACACAGCGCACCGCGATGTCATGCTCCTGATAGATGGCAGTTTCAAAGGGAAACAGGGTCAGCATCAGATCCACCGCCGCCTTGATGCCGGTGATGCGTTTTTCCCGGTAGGCCCACACCGACGGACTGACGTAGTGCACCGTGGCAATGCCAGCCTCCCGTAGTGGTTTCTCCAGGCGCAGATTGAAGTCCGGGGCATCAATGCCGATGAAGGCATCCGGTGGGTCTTCGATGAAGTGTTCCTGCAACTGCTTCTTGATACGAAACAACTCCGGCAGACGGCCAAGGGGCTCTACAAAGCCCATCACCGCCAGCCGCTCCATGGGCGCCAGGGAGCGACAGCCAAGGGCTTCCATTTTAGGGCCGCCAATACCTGTGAACTCGGCATCGGGATACAGTTGCCGCAGAGCGGTCATCAGGCCGGCACCGAGGCTGTCGCCAGATGCCTCACCGACCACTATGCCGAAGCGGATCGCTTTGCTCATTTGCCTGTTCCGCTTGCTGTCTAGCGATGAATGCCTTTTTCGGAGGATTCCAGAGAATCGATCAGAACGGTGAGAGCCTCGCAGCTTTCACTCAAGACCTTGAGTTGATCAATGGCCTCGCGCAAGGAGAAGTTGCGCTTGTAGATAATCTTGAAGGCTTCGCGTATCTCGGCGATGGTTTGTTTATCGAAGCCGCGACGCTCCAGCCCCACCGCATTGATCGAGCGCACCGTGGCTGGCCTGCCGCTGACGATCATATAGGCGGGCACATCATTGGAGATATGGGTCATGCCACCCACCATGGCGTGGGCACCTACCTTGAGGAACTGGTTTACGCCGGCATATCCGCCCAGCACGGCCCAGTCACCTACTTCCACATGGCCGGATATACCGACATTGTTGGCAAACACCGTGTGGTCCCCAACCATGCAGTCATGGGCAATGTGCACATAGGGCATCATCAGGTTGTCACTGCCGATGCGGGTCAGGCCACCACCGACACCGGTGCCGCGATGTAATGTGACCCCTTCACGAAAAACATTGTCATCGCCAATCTCCAGCCAGGTTTCCTCGCCCTCAAATTTCTTGTCGGCCGGATCCTCGCCCACAGAGCTGAACTGGTAAATATGATTGTTCTTGCCAATACGGGTGTTGGCGCGAATGATTACCGAGGGTTCGATCCGGGTTCCCGCACCGATCTTCACGCCGGGACCAATCATGCACCAGGGACCGATGCTGACATTCTCATCCAGCTCGGCGGAGGGATCTATCCTGGCAGAGGAATCAATCGACATCGACTTGCCTCTCTGCACACATAATAATCATGCTGCCCACCAGTTCGTCGTCCACAGAGGCCTTGGCAGCAAACTTGTAGATTCCGCGGCGATTGGTAATGACTTCCGCTTCCAGTTTGAGCTGATCACCGGGAACTACCGGTCGGCGCAGCCGGACTTCATCGGCACCGACAAAATAATACAGATAGCCGTCTTTGGGTTTCTTTTCCTGACTCTTGAAGCCCAGTACGCCGGCCGCCTGGGCCAAGGCCTCGATGATCAATACACCGGGCATGATCGGCTGGTTGGGGAAATGCCCCTCGAAAAAGGGCTCGTTCACCGTCACATTCTTGTAGGCAACTATGGACTTGCCCAATTCCATTTCCACGACCCGGTCCACCAGCAGAAAGGGGTAGCGCTGGGGCAGGTATTCTTTGATTTCCTGAACATCTAATAACATGTTGTCTCTCTATAGTTTAACGCCGGGTCCGTCGCAAATACGCTGCCGCCCGGTGCGGCCGGACTGTGCTTTCCCCCTGCAACAGTCGGCCTGGATAATCCAATGGAACAAATTCAGTCCGTAGATTTTGTATCGGTCCGTTTTTCCAATTCCTTCAGTTTTCTCGCCATTTCATCCAGTTGGCGAAATCTCACAGTACTGCGTTTCCATTGTGAGGTTCTCATAAAACCGGTCCCCGAAGAATACACTCCGGGTTCGGTGATTTCCCGATCTACCAGTGACATGGCGCTCACTTGCACGCCATCGGCAATGTTCAGATGCCCCACCACACCGCTGGCACCACCAAGCACACAATACTTGCCGATACGAGCCGAGCCGGCTATTGCCACGCAGCCACAAATCACCGAGTGTTCGCCTATATGGCAATTGTGACCAATCTGTACCTGGTTATCTATTTTAACGCCCTGCCCGATCACCGTGTCATCAATCGCTCCCCGATCGATGGTGGTGCCGGCACCAATTTCCACTTCATCGCCGATGCGCACAGCGCCCAGCTGATGAATCTTCACCGATTGCTTGCCGTCAAAGGCATAGCCGAAACCGTCGGCACCAATGACACTGCCGCTGTGGATGACCACCTGGCGGCCCAATACCGTGCCATGGTAGAGGGTGACATTGGCTGTCAGTCTGCTGGCCTCACCAATGATGCAATCGGCTCCCACAAAACACCCCGGACCAATAAAGGCGGAGGCAGCAATCCGGGTACCGGATTCGATTATCGCACCGGCAGCCACCGTGGCGCTCGGGTCCAGTTGCACATCCTCAGCCACTAATGCAGACGGATGAACTCCCGCGTCCACTTCATTGCCCGGAGCAAACAGGGCTGTGGCATGGGCGAAGGCGACGTAGGGATTGGCAGCGATCAGGGCATTGCCGGACCAGCGCCCGGCAAGCTCTTCGGAGAGAATGACAGCCGAGGCCTGACAGTCGGCGAGCTGATCGATATAGGAAGAGTTACTCAGGAAGCTGAGCTGACCAGAGACGGCGTTGCTCAGCGTTCCCAGGGCATGAATCTCACAGGATTCATCGCCAACAAGTTTCAGGTCGAGTCGTTTGGCTATTTCAGCGAGTGTATAGCTCTTTTTATGGGACACCTGTCACTGACCTGGCGAGATTTATTCTTCTGACTGCTCCGCAGTGATTTCATTCAGCTTGGCAGTCACTTGCGCAGTGATATCCAGCACCGGCGCGAAATAAGGTGCCGAGTCAGCATTGAGAATCAGATCATAGCCGCCTTCTGCAACCACTTCAGTCACTGCAGTGGCAAGCTCGTCCTGCATGCTCTGTACGAAGGCCTGGTTTTGCTCCTGCAGAGCACCCTGTACGCGCTCCTGAATCAGCTGCAACTGAACCTGCAAATCCTGGGCATTGGAATTCATCCGACGCTTCTGGTCATCCGACAATACCGCTTCATTCTGCTGGAATTCCTGCTGCAGTTCCTGCAACTGCTGAGTCAGATCACTGGCGCGCTGTTCGTCTTCGGCGAACTCATTTTCCAATTCCTGCTGAACGATTCTTGCCGCGTCGGAATTGAACAATGCCTGCAGCGCGTTCAGTACTCCGATCTTGGTACCCTGTGCTGATGCTACCTGGGAAACAAGCACCAGACTCAGACCGGCAAAAATTAGTTTGAGTGTCTTCACGTTAAATCTCCAAAATACTCACCGGAATCTTTCGTTGTTGATTCCTGACTGAATTAGCCGGGTCGCAGCGCTTGCAACGACCCGAATTGTTTGTGCGGTTCGACTCCTGAATCAGAACCCGGTTCCCACAGTAAAATCGAATTGCTTGGTGTCGTCCCCGTCCTTGCCAAATGGCTGGGCCAGATAGAAGGTGAGCGGACCAAAAGGTGACAAATATGTCACGCTGACACCGGCTGCAAAACGAATCTCGTTAAAATCGAAATCTGAGCAGTTGTTAAGCAGCTTCTGTCTTTCCGTACAATTCGAGGAAAATACGTTTCCGGCGTCAATAAAAAAAGCCGACCTAACGCGACTTCGATCCGGAATAAATGGAATTGGGAACAGCAATTCCAGTGTAGCTGTAGTCAATATGTTACCACCAAAACTATCATAATCCTCATCCAGGAAGAAGTTTTGGACGGCCAGCTGCACCTGCTCATTGCCATCGGCATCCAGGATTGGATCGCCATTGGCATCCCTCAGGGTCTGGGTCTGGTAACCAATCTGGCTGCTCACCTGGGCGCTACCGTCCAGGTTACGGATAATATTGCCATCTTCATCCCGCAGCAGGCTGATTCCACTTTCGGTGAGATAGCGTGCCCCGGCAGTACTGCTGGGCCCCAGGCTGTTCTCATCGAAGCCTCGTACCTGGCCACCCCCGGAGATCAGACCCCCGGCAAAAAAGTGGTTAAAGAAGGGTAATTCCTCGGTATCGCCGTATCCAAAACCGTAGCCAAGGTTGGTGCGCAGCCCCACTACCCACTCGCGATTCTGGGTAATGGGCCAGTAAATCTGGTTGCTGTAACTGATGCGACCATATTCCAGATCACTGCCGGGCAAGGTGACCTCCACACCAATCTGGTGCAGGGAGCCATCATTGGCCAGTTGTCCGCGGTTCAGGGCAAAGCGGGACCAGTTACCGGTGATAGTAAAGTTGTCGAAGGTATCACCATACCTGTCTACAAAACCCGGGTCCGTGTTTCGATTCAATTGCAGTTCGCTGAGATCATTCACATCGCCCAGCACCGAGTCCACCACCGGCCCTTCGAAGGGATTGTTATTGGCCGGAGAGATGATGTATTTGTCGACCCCCTCAAACAGAATCGGACTGGAGATAATTTCCTGCACCGAGCCCAGTCCGGCACTCAATTCGGTATGGGTATAGCCAATGTCAAAACCCAGGCTCTGAATTTCGCTGAGGGGATAACTGAAACTGACCGAGCCACCATAGGAGGTGGTATTGAAGTTGGACACGTTAAAGGGTGAATCGATTTCCTGGGCAAAGATATTGAAACCGCGACTCACACCATCGGGAGTGAAATAGGGATCAACATAGCGAAAATTAAGACCCTTCTGAAAACGGCTCTTGTTGATGCCGATACCCACCGTGCGACCGGTGCCCAGAAAGTTCTGTGCCTGCAGGCTGGAACTGATGAAGAAATCGCCGCCACCGCCGGTGCCTACCTGAAAGCTCACGGCACCGAAGTTTTGTTCTGCCACCGAGTAATTCACATCGATCTGGTCCTCGGTACCGGCCACCTCTTCGGTTTCAACTTCCACCGTTTCAAAATAACCCAGTCGCTCAAGACGTACTTTCGATTGTTCGATTTGCATGCTGGATGCCGGCGCTGCTTCCAGCTGACGCATCTCACGGCGTAGCACTTCATCGGAGGTGGACAGGTTACCGCTGAAATTAATGCGATTCACATAGGTACGATTGCCGGGCTCGATGAAGAAAGTCACCTCCACCGTCTGGTCTTCTTCATTCACTTCCGGCACACCGGTGGCTTCGGCAAAGGCATAGCCCAGATTACCGAGAAACTGCACCATGATCTCTTCCGTGCCGGTTACCAGGCCCTGGGAATAAATCTGCCCAGGTCTTACGAAAATTGAGGCGCGCAAGAGGTTTTCCGCATCCACCAGGTCACCGGCCAGATCAACTGCACTGACGGTGTACTGATCACCTTCGGTGATGTTGATGGTGATATAGACTTCCTTGCGGTCGGGAGTGATGGCGATAGGTGTGGAGTCAATATTGAACTCGACATAGCCATTATCCAGATAGTGGGATTCCAGACGTTCCAGGTCACCCTGAAACTGCTCCCGGGAATAGCGGTCACGACGACTGAGGAACATATACCAGGGCTTGGTGCCCAACTCGAAAAGCTGCAGCAGTTCCTCTTCTTCGAAGGCGGTATTGCCAACGATGTTGACATGGCGAATCCGGGATTCTTCACCTTCGTTGATATCGAGGCTGATGGCTACCCGGTTGCGTGGCAGATCTTCCACCTCGATATCAACCGCGGCCCCGTAGCGACCCCGGGAGGAGTACACATCCTGAATACCCTGCTGAATGGCTTCGAGAGCGGCACGGGTGAAAATCTGACCTTCGGCGATACCGGCACCGGACATATTGTCGATGATGTCTTCGGTCTCCAGCACACTGTTGCCTTCAATGCTGATTTCCGCCACCGAGGGTCGCTCCAGCACCGTGACCACCAGAATATTGCCTTCCCGGGCTACCTCGATCTCATCAAAGTATTCCGAGGCCGCCAGGGCGCGAATAATCTCGGCGGGTGTGGTGGCAGTGACTTCATCACCGATGCCGACCGGAAGCAGGTTGTAAATAATGCCTGGCGAGATGCGCTGATAGCCGTCGACAATGATGTCGGCAATAGTGAATTGTTGCGCATTGACAGAGGTGCTTAAGCCAAACGCCAGCAGCAAAGAAAAAAACAGCTTTTTCATTTCCAAATGTAACTCAACTTCTTTGATTTCGGATGGCGGGCTATGCAGCGTAAGTAATTTCGAAATTCATTGTTATTATCAAATCAGAATTTTTAGATCAAAGTATGCGGCTGACGTCGTTGTAAATCGCCAATACCATGATTCCGGATATGATCAGCAAACCCAGTTGCAAACCCCAGGCCTGAATTCGTTCCGGTACCGGGCGTCGAATGACTGCCTCGATTGCGTAATACAACAGATGTCCTCCGTCCAGAACCGGAATTGGCAGCAGGTTCAGTACACCCAGCGATATGCTCAATAGCGCCAGGAACCCCAGATACACATCCAGTCCGTAGGTGGCTGTCTCTCCGGCGACCTGGGCTATGGTTATCGGCCCATTGATATTTTTCACCGAGATCAGACCGATAATCATTTTCTTCACCGAATCCAGAACAAAGACTGACTTGTCCCAGGTTTCAGTCAGGGCCGGACCGATGGCACTCAGGGCACCATAGCGAATCTCACGCTGATGTTCCGCCGGTACCAGTTCGGCATAACTCATTTCCTGCACATAGGCACCAATGCGCCCGGCAACAGAACCGTCCGCCTGCTCCACAGCCTCTGGCCGCAGTTGCAACAGGGTTTGACTGCCTGCTCGTTGGACAGTGACATCGAGGCTGAGTTCCGGATTATTACGAATCAACTCCACCCAGTGGGACCAGCCACGAACCGGCTGACCATTGACACCGAGTATTTCATCGCCACTTTGCAGGCCCCCGGCTTCGGCCCGGCTACCGGGTATGACGTCGGCGATTCGGGCCGGAATCTCCAATTGCACAATGCCAAGATCCCGCACCGGATTGGGTTCGGTCTCACCGCCGAGCCAGCCACTGATGGGAATCTGCAGCTCGCGCAGTGAAGCGGAGTCAGCGGGATCGATGGTCAACTCCAGAAAGCCCGTCTCCCCCATGCGCGAAAGCATTTGCAGGGTGACGTGCTGCCAGATGACAGTTGGCTCGCCGTCCACGGCCACAATTTCATCGCCTTCCATCAGTCCTGCCCGGGCAGCCGGTGAATCTTCCACCACGCCGTTAACCACCGGCGCTACACCGTTGACGCCATAACCCAGATTAATGATCCAGTAGACAAAGATCGCCAGCAGGAAATTGGCGATGGGTCCGGCCGCAACGATGGCCATGCGCTGCCAGATGGGCTTGTGGGCAAAAGACATGTGTTTCTGGCTGGCGGGAATCTCCGCCGATTCCGGTACCGTGGTGTCTTCCTGGCCCAGCATTTTTACATAGCCACCCAGAGGGATGGGGGCAATCACGTACTCAACACCGTCCTTGCCAATCCAGGTTTTTGCCGCCTTGCCAAAACCGATGGAGAAGCGCAGCACCTTCACGCCGCAACGACGCGCGACCCAGAAATGGCCAAATTCGTGAATCGTCACGAGGATGCCCAGAGTCACGATCAGGGCGATGAGGCTGATGAAAATTTGCAACATAATTATTGCCGGTTTTAATGGCGAGAAGGGCTGACGCGCCCTTGATACCGATTAATGAAATTCCTTGATTATCAGTTCGTTAGCAAGGCTTCTTGCGCGCGCATCACAGTCCTGAATAATAGCGAGACTTGACGGCGCTTCACAAGGTGTTTTCGACAAGACCTCGGCAATTATGAGAGGAATCCGGGAAAAACCCAGCCTGCCTTCCAGAAAAGCCGCCACTGCCACCTCATTGGCGGCATTCAAAACTATCGGCGCCCCACCCCCTTGCCGGGCTGCCTCCATGCCGAGGCTGAGACAGGGGAACTGCTTCAAATCCGGCTCCCGGAACTCCAGCGCCTGCTCGGCCGCCAGATCCAGTGGTGAAACCCCGGATTGCATGCGCTGTGGCCAGGCAAGGCCATAGGCAATGGGAACCCGCATATCCGGATTGGCCATCTGCGCCAATACCGAGCCATCAAGGTAATGCACCATGGAATGGATGACACTCTGGGGATGGATCAGGACTTCCACCTGGGCAGCATCCAGGGCAAACAGATAGCAGGCTTCAATGAATTCCAGGCCCTTGTTCATCATGGTGGCGGAATCCACCGATATCTTGCGCCCCATGGACCATTTCGGGTGTCGGCAGGCCTGCTCCGGTGTTACTGCCACCAGGGATTCTCTGGGCATTTCCAGAAACGGGCCGCCGGAGCCGGTCAACACCACCTTCTCCACCGCTTTGAGCTGTTCTGCCGCCAGGCCACCCGGTACCGAGGGCAGGCACTGGAAAATGGCATTGTGTTCGCTGTCGATGGGTATCACCAGCGCATTCGAGGCTCTGGCTGCTTCCATAAACAGATCCCCGGCCATCACCAGCGCCTCCTTGTTGGCCAGCAATACACGCTTGCCGGCCCTTACCGCCGCCAGGCTTGAGGCCAGACCGGCAGCACCGACGATGGCAGCCATTACAGTGTCACATTCGGAGTCACTGGCCACCTGTTCCAGAGCCTCAGGGCCGCCCAGCAATTGGGTGCTGCTGCCGCTCTGCTGCAATTTGGCCGCCATCTCATCAAGCCGCTCAGGGTCACTGATCACGGCGAATCTGGGTTTGAATTGCAGACATTGTTCCAGCAAGGCATCGGTGTTGCTGTGGGCCGTAAGCGCAAACACCTGGTACTCAGGCGCCCCGGCAATGACCGCCAGAGTGCTCTGGCCGATGGAGCCAGTGGAGCCGAGAATGCAGATGTTCTTCACAGCAGACATATCAGGCCAGATCCGTCAGGGTGAGCAACAGTATCAGGACGAAGGCCGGGGTCACTGCCATCAGACCATCGACCCGGTCCAGCAAGCCGCCATGGCCAGGCAGCAGGGAGCCACTGTCCTTGAGCTGACAATTACGCTTCAGCATGCTTTCCACCAGGTCCCCGGCGACCCCGAAAAATGTCACCGTGAGGCTGAGAAAAATCAGGGTCGCCATCTGCCCCAGGGTCAGTGGTGTGAGAAAGCGATGCATTGCCCAGACCAGCGCCAGACCCAGCAGAAAACAGGTGATCAGACCACCCCAGACCCCTTCCCAGGATTTGTTCGGGCTCAGCTTGGGGGCCAGCTTGCTATGCCCCAGTGCCGACCCCACAAAATAGGCGCCAATGTCCACCGCCGCCACCATCACAATCAGGGCCAGCACCAGGTAGCCTTCCGGTAACAGATACTTCAGTTGCACAAAACCCACCCAGGTAGGCAACAAGGCGCAGAGGCCCATCAGGGCAATCTTGGAACTGTCATTCCAGCTTTGGGTATTAGCCGGGTATCCTCGAATAATCACTATGGCCAACAACCAGAATAGCAGGCCGAGAGCCAGTACACCGGCCGCTCGGGCCTGGTCGATGACTGCCACTCCGGGCCGGACATCGAGCAGGAAAAACAGCCCCAGCAGCATCAGCAACAGGGTGCCAAGAAAACCCAGTTTGGCAGACATCGCCTGCACACCCAGAAAACCGGTCCATTCCCAGGCCGCCATGAGCACGACCAGGGCAATAAACAGCGCAAATACAAAGGGCGAGAGCAAGGTGGAGGCCCCCACCAGACCCGCCATCAGGATCAGCGCCGTAATTACCCGCAGCTTCAGGGAACTAGCCATCGGCAACCTCCCCTGCTTCGCCGGCTTCTTCATGACCGCCATAGCGACGCTGACGACCGGCATAATCGGTAATGGCCTTGTCCAGTTCAGCCGCATCGAAATCCGGCCAGTAACAGTCGGTAAAGTACAATTCGGTATAGGCAAACTGCCAGAGCAGGAAATTGCTGATGCGATGCTCACCGCCAGTACGAATACACAGGTCCGGATCGGGGTATTGCGCCAGACTGGTATAACTGTGCAACCGATCTACATCCAGCATCTCAGGCTTCGCCTCGCCCTTTTCCACCGCCTCGGCAAACTGTCGGGCTGCCTCGGTAATATCCCAGCGACCGCCATAGTCGGCCGCCACAATCACGGTTGTGCCGGTATTGGCAGCGGTCAGCTCTTCGGCATCACTCATGGCCGCTTGCAGTTTCGGGGAAAAATCACTGCGCTTGCCAATAAACTTCAGGCGCACATTGTTTTCATGGAACTGGCGAATTTCGCTGCGTTTGAGCACCGAAAGAAACAGGGCCATCAGGCTCTGCACTTCCTTGCTGGGGCGCATCCAGTTTTCACTACTGAAGGCAAACAGGGTGAGGTATTTGATATTGCGGCTGATACAGGCCCTGGCGATTTCCCGCGCGGCTTCGGCACCCTTGCGATGCCCTGCCTTGCTCGCCTGTTTACGAGCCCTGGCCCAGCGATTATTGCCATCCATGATGATGGCAATATGTTGAGGTAATTTGTTATTCGTATCAGGTGTCATTTTTTATCAGTGAACTACCAGGAGACAACCTGATGTGACGAGGGTGTGACAGGAGATACCGATTTAAATACTCAGCAGATCCGCTTCCTTGACCTTGTAGGCAGCTTCCACTTCAGCAATGTATTTGTCTGTCAGTTTCTGAATCTGCTCTTCGGCTCGACGCTGTTCGTCTTCACTGATTTCCTTTTCTTTTTCCAGATCCTTGAAATCACCATTGGCATCGCGACGGATATTGCGGATCGCAACCCTGGCGTTCTCGGCCTCGTTCTTGGCCTGCTTGGTATATTCCTTGCGCGTCTCTTCGGTCAGGGGCGGCATGGGTACACGAATCGTATCACCGTTATTGGAAGGGTTCAGACCCAGATCCGATTTCATGATGGCCTTCTCGATCTCGCCAATCATGGGCTTCTCCCAGGGTGAAACGATCAGGTTGCGGCCTTCTTCCACATTGACATTGGCAAGCTGATTAAGGGGCGTCTCGGCGCCATAGTAGGAAACCATGACGCTATCGAGCAGGCTGGGATGAGCACGACCGGTGCGAATCTTCTTGAAAGCATCCTCCAGCGAGGCAACACTCTTTTGCATTCTGTCTTCAGCGTCTTTGATAATGTCGTTGATCATCTTGCTCTACTCTCAGCTCCACTCTATAGCTCTTCAGCCAGATTGCTCTGTGCCTACTGGATTAATGTGCCGTCTGCATTGCCCATGACGTTTTCCAGCAATGCCCCGGGACGAGTCATATCAAATACCTTTATCGGCACCTGATGGTCGCGACTGAGGCAAATTGCTGTCAGATCCATAACTCCCAGCTTCTGGTCGATGACGTCATCATAACTCAGAGTTTCGAATTTGATAGCCTCGGGATTGGTTTTGGGATCATCCGAGTAAACACCATCCACCTTGGTGGCTTTCAGGATCAGATCGGCATCGATCTCGATACCGCGCAGACAGGCGGCAGAGTCGGTGGTAAAAAAGGGATTGCCGGTGCCGGCAGAAAAGATAACAACGTCGCCGGCAGTGAGGTAGCGGATGGCGCTACGGCGATCGTAGTGCTCAACCATACCACTCATCTGCACAGCCGACATCACTCGCGTGGGGATGCTGGCCCGCTCCAGCGCATCGCGCATGGCCAGGGCGTTCATGACTGTGGCGAGCATACCCATATGGTCACCGGTGACACGCTCCATGCCGGCGGCATGGAGCATGGCACCCCGGAACAGGTTGCCGCCACCTATCACCATACCCACTTCGACACCCAGACCGATGAGTTGCCCGACTTCCACGGCCATGCGGTCGAGGACTTTGGGATCGATACCGAAATCTGCCTCACCGGTGAGCGCTTCTCCGCTCAACTTCAACAGTATCCGGTTATATTTGCGCTCTTTTTTCGGCATGTCTGGCTGTCTCTTCTGGGGCCTGCTGTGGGCCGGTTATCAGGCGTTGGCCTGGGCTGCGACTTCCTCCGCGAAATCAACCTCTTCCTTCTCAATGCCCTCTCCAACCTCGAAGCGTACGAAGTTGACGATATCGGCACCGGCTTCTTTCAACAGATCTCCAACCTTGGTGTCGGGGTCTTTGACGAAAGCCTGTTCAGTGAGGCTGACCTCTGCGACGAACTTGCGCAGGCGGCCGCTGATCATTTTCTCGATGATTTCCTCAGGCTTGCCGCTTTCGCGAGCCTGGGCTGAGTATATTTCAGATTCCTTGGCCAGAACATCTTCGGGCACATCTTCCGCGCGGATGCACATCGGATTCACTGCGGCGATATGCATGGCCACATCCCGGGCCAGGGATTCATCACCACCCTTGAGGGCAATCAGCACGCCGATACGGCTGCCATGTACATAGCTTTCAACAATGCCGGCATTGGCATCATCGAAAGACAGACGCTCAACGCGGCGCAGGTTGATGTTTTCTCCAATCTTCTGCACCAGGGCCTGACGGGCATCTTCGATGCCGCTTTCAAGAATTGCAGCGACATCGGCATCCTTGTTGGCATAGGCCTGCTCAAGGGCCTGGTCAGCGAAGCCCAGGAAGCTGTCGTCGCGGGCCACAAAATCGGTCTCGCTGTTCACTTCCAGAATAACGCCGTAGTTACCGTCTTCGGAAACCTTGGTCAGAACCACGCCTTCTGCAGCCACACGGCTGGCTTTCTTGGCAGCCTTCAGGCCGCTTGCCTTACGCAGATCTTCAATGGCTTTATCCATATCGCCATCGGCTTCTGCCAGTGCTTTTTTGCAGTCCATCATGCCCAGGCCAGTACGCTCACGCAGTTCCTTGACCATGCTTGCAGTAATGTTTGCCATTTTCAGTGCCTCATTTAATTTCAATCGCGGACTACCCGCTTGTATTCGATTGTAAAAAGGGGGCCTAAGCCCCCTTTGTCCAGACCTTTTGCCATTCAGGCAAGGGGTATGGCCTCCAGGGCCACTGCAGTCTGTTCAGCAGACTACGACTCCCCTTCGTCCTTGGCAGCGGCTGCCTTCTTCTTGGCAGGCGCTTTCTTTTTCGCTGGAGCCTTCTTCTTGGCAGCAGCCTTCTTCTTGGCGGGTGCTTTCTTCTTGGCCGGAGCCTTCTTCTTGGCAGGTGCCTCAGCCTTGGCTTCAGCCGCTTCGGTTGGCTTCTCTTCCTCGGCTGCAGCCGCTTCGGGCTCCGCCGCTTTTTCAGCCTTGGCTTCTGGCTTCTCGGCCTTCTCCTCGGTCTTGGCTTCGGCTTTCTCTGCTGCCGGGGCCTTGGCTTCGGCAGCCGGGGCTGCCTCGTCGTCTTCTATCTCGATGAACTCGCTGTCCACAGATTCAGGACCGCTACGCTTCTGACCTTCAACGCAGGCATCGGCAACCGCCGTGGCGTAAAGCTGGATGGCGCGAATGGCGTCATCGTTACCGGGAATGACGTAATCGACGCCGTCGGGATCACTGTTGGTATCCACCACACCGATAACCGGAATACGCAGGCTGTTGGCCTCGGTCACGGCGATGCGCTCGTGGTCCACATCGATGACAAACAGCGCATCAGGCAGGCCGCCCATGTCCTTGATACCGCCAATACTGCGTTCCAGCTTCTCTTTCTGACGCTTCAGCATCAGGGCTTCTTTCTTGGTGAGCTGGCTGAAAGTGCCATCGGCTTCCTGGGTTTCCAGATCTTTCAGCTTCTTGATGGAACCACGAATAGTCTTGTAGTTGGTCAGCATGCCGCCCAACCAGCGATGGTTGACGAAGGGCATGCCTGCCCGTTCGGCTTGCTCACGAATAATCTTGGCTGCGGCACGCTTGGTGCCAACAAAAAGAATTTTCTTCTTTCTCTCCGCCAGCTCAGCCGCCTGTTGCAGGGCGGAGTCCATGGCAGGGACAGTTTCTTCAAGATTGATGATATGGATCTTGTTGCGGGCGCCAAAAATGAATGGCTCCATCTTGGGGTTCCAGTAGCGACACTGGTGACCGAAATGCACTCCGGCACGGAGCATTTCTTTCATGCTTACGCTCATGATATTTCCTTTTCGTTCGGGTTAGGCCTCCACACACCCCATGGATCAACCCGCCGAGAGGCTAGAAACCGACTCTCGAAGGGCACCCAGACCACATGTGACGGTGCGTGTGCGACGTTAAAGTAGTTAAAATTAAGCCCTCAAATCGGCTGACCGACTTTTAGGCGCGGCGCTTTATACCACAAACAGTGTCAAACTGAAAGAATTTCACCCCTATCCGCCCTCCCCGGTACGCCCGCAGGGCCCAATTGGCAAGGCATTGCCCTGTCCTCCGATGGCTCTGGTGCTTTACAATAGGCGGCTTTTGCCATGCATTGACGCGGAATCCCTTGAGCCCCTATGACAATCCATATCAAGACCCCTGAAGAGATAGACAAGATGCGAGTAGCCGGTCGCCTGGCGGCCGAGGTCCTGGAAATGATCGGGGACTATGTCAAACCCGGCGTCAGCACCGGTGAACTGGACCGCATTTGCCATGACCATATCGTCAACAAGCAGCAAGCCATTCCGGCTCCCCTGAACTACAACGGCTTTCCCAAATCCATCTGCACCTCGGTCAACCACGTTATCTGCCATGGCATTCCCTCTGACGGCAAGATTCTCAAGGCCGGCGATATCATCAATATTGATGTCACGGTGATCAAGGATGGCTACCACGGCGATACCAGCAAGATGTTCTGTGTCGGCGAGGTACCCGAACATGCCCGCCGCCTGATCCGCATCACCCAGGAATGCCTCTACAAGGCCATAGAAATCGTCAAACCCGGCGCCACCCTGGGGGATATTGGCCATATTATCCAGCAGCACGGTGAGGCCAATCACTACTCCATCGTGCGTGAATATTGCGGCCATGGCATCGGTCGTATCTTCCATGAGGAGCCCCAGGTACTGCATTACGGCAAACCCGGCACCGGCACCCACATCGTCGAAGGCATGACATTTACCATTGAGCCTATGCTCAATGCCGGCAGCCGCTACACCCGCCTGTCGAAAAAAGATGGCTGGACGGTCACCACCAAGGACCGGCGCTTGTCGGCCCAGTGGGAACATACCCTGGCAGTGCATGCCGATGGCTGTGAGGTATTGACCCGGCGCTCGGATGAAAATCTGTGAGCTTTGACAGCCTCGCAATCACTGACCTGACGGTGGAGGCGGACTCCCGCCCCGATCGCGAACTGCTGAATGTGGAGCAGTTGCAAGCAGAGATCGACCACAGCAGCAACCCGGTGCCCCTGCTGAAGCAGGCGGTGGACCGGGCCAGTGAAGTGCTCGATAACCGCTACAAGCGCAATCTCAATATCAACGATATCGTCCGGGGTCGCGCCTGGGTCATCGACCAGATCCTGCGCATTGCCTGGAATTTCCAGAACTGGCCGAACCCTGGGGATATCGCCCTGGTGGCCGTGGGCGGCTATGGCCGCGGCGAGCTGCTGCCCCACTCTGATATCGACCTGCTGATTCTCACCCGCAAGGACAGAAACCGGCAATACCAGGAATGCGTGAGCGGCTTTCTCACTACTCTCTGGGACATTGGCCTGGATATCGGTCAAAGCATGCGCAGCGTCAAACAGTGCAAACAGGAAGCCGCCAAGGACATTACGGTGGTAACCGCACTGATGGAGTCTCGCACCCTGATCGGCCCCGGCGAACTCACCGCAGCCATGCAAAAAGCCATCAATGAGAAACGGGTCTGGCCCATCAAAAAATTTGTGCAGGCCAAGATTGATGAGCAAGAGGCGCGCCACCGAAAATACCATGATGTGGATTACGCCCTGGAACCCAATGTCAAAACTTCACCGGGTGGGCTGCGGGATATCCAGACCATTGCCTGGGTCGCCAAACGGCATTTTGGCGCCAGTTCCTTCAAGGATCTGGTGGAACTGGGATTTCTCAAACAGTCCGAGGAAGCCATGATCAATCGCGGCCAGCAATTCCTGTGGAAACTGCGCTATGGCTTGCACCATCTCGAGGGTCGCTGCGAAGACCGGCTACTATTTGACAAGCAACGTGAACTGGCCCAGTTATTCGGTTACCAGGATGACGACAAAAGCCTGGCGGTAGAGAAGCTGATGAAGCAATACTACCGGGCCGTTGCCAATCTGCGCCAACTCAATGACCTGTTGCTGCAACATCTGGACGAAGTCATTCTGCGCAGCGGCGAGCGGGAAAAAATCACGCCCCTGAACAATCGTTTCCAGATTCACAATGATTACATTGAAGTCATTCACAACAATGTTTTCCGCCGCACCCCTTTCGCCCTGCTGGAGATTTTCGTGCTGATGGCACAGAACCCGCAGATCAAGGGCATTCGGGCCTCGACCATTCGCCTGATCCGGGACAGTCGCCGCCTGATTGACAAGGAATTTCGCAACGACATCCGCAACGTCACCCTGTTCATGGAACTGCTGCGCTCGCCGCACCAGATGACCCTGCAGCTAAGACGCATGTCCCGCTATGGCATTCTGGCTCGCTATCTGCCGGAATTTGGCCAGATCACCGGGCAAATGCAACATGATCTGTTCCATATCTACACCGTCGATGCCCACACCCTGCAGGTGGTGGAGAATATGCGGCGCTTCTTCTATCCGGAGGCCGAAGAGCAATTTCCGGTAGCGGCCCAGGTGGTCAGAAACCTGCCCAAGGTAGAACTGCTCTATATTGCCGGGCTCTATCACGACATTGCCAAGGGCCGTGGCGGTGATCATTCCGAACTCGGCATGGTGGACGCCACCAATTTCTGTACCCGCCACCGGCTCAGCGCCTGGGATGCCAAACTGGTGTCCTGGCTGGTGGAGAAACATCTGCTCATGTCCATGACGGCGCAGCGCAAGGACATCAGCGATCCGGATGTGATTCGTGAATTTGCCGAGATCGTTGGCGACAAACTGCATCTGGATTATCTGTTCACCATGACCGTGGCGGATATCTGCGCTACCAATCCGGAGCTGTGGAACAGCTGGCGCGCCTCACTAATGCGCCAGCTCTATTTCAATACCCGGCGGGCATTGCGCACCGGTCTGGAGAACACGGTCAATCGTGCCGAACGCATCGCCGACAAGAAAGAGTCCGCGCTCAAACTCATCAGCAAAATGAAACTCGACCCGCAACAGGTTGAAGAAATCTGGGGCAATGCCGACGATGAATACTTCGTGCGTGAATCAGCGGCCAATATCGCCTGGCATACCCAGGCCATTGCCAACTTCGATGGCGATGGCCCCCTGATTTCCTTTCGCGAACTGGAAAGCGGCAGCCCGGAAGTGGGCGCAACCCAGGTCTTTATCTATACCCGCAATGCCGACTTTCTGTTCGCCAACAGCACCGCGGCATTCGAACAACTGAACCTGAATATTCACGGCGCACGCATTTTTACCTCGGCCAACGACTATTGCATGGATACCTATACGGTGCTGGAAGAATCCGGCAAGCCGGTGGGCAATCAACCCGGTCGGCTTGATGAAATCAGACGGGTCCTCATCAGCAATCTCAGCCAGGGCAATCGCCCCATCAAACCTGCCCGGGTACGACATTCCCGCAAGGACCGCTATTTCTCCAAACCCATCGAGACCAGCATTCACAATCCGCCCGGCAAGAACTATTCCACGCTGGAGGTTAACTGCCCGGACCAGCCTGGCATCCTGGCCTGCGTCGGCAAGGTATTTGCGGAGCTGGACATCAACCTCAAGGATGCCCGCATCACCACACTGGGCGAGCGCGTGGAAGACTTGTTCTTCATCACCGACAAGCACGGCAATCCCCTGAGCGATGAAGCCCAGATCGATGAATTGATCGCCGAAATCAAATCAGAAATCGAGCAGCGCCTGCCGGACTGATGACATCCGCAACAAAGCCTGAACCAAACCAGACACTACCATCAGACAGTATCGAAGGAACAAGCATGATTACCCTCTACGGTATCGCCAACTGCGACACCATTCGCAAGACCCGAAAATGGTTGCAAGAAAAAGGCAGCGACTACGATTTTCATGACTACAAGAAGCAGGGATGCCCGCCGGAGTTGGCAGCAACCTTGCTGCAACAATTTGACCTGGACACAGTGATCAACAAACGCGGCAGCACCTGGCGCAAGCTACCTGAATCCCGGCGCGACTCACTCACTGTCGACAACGCCGCCGAACTCATGCAGGAGCAACCCTCTGTCATCAAACGCCCCATCCTCAATATCGATGGGCAATGGCTATTGGGCTATGATAGCGCCCGCATGGAAGAACTGATTAACTAGACATCCGGACCCACTATGAGCACTACCCTACACAGTTACGGCTTCGGCCTGGCCAGCAAAAACGCCGGCGGCGAAGTCATTGAAGTTTTCTATCCCCAACCGGTAATCAAGCCTGAAGCTGCCTGCGCAGAACTCTTGCTCAAGGCCGCGGATGTGGAGCCAGCAGGCTGCGGCAGCAAGACGCTGGACCGGGCACAACAGGCACAACTGGCCGAGGCTCTGGCGGCTGCCGGTGACAGAGAGGCCAGTGCACTGCTGCAAGAGATGGAGCAGGATGAAGTGCTGCTGTGTGTGCTGGGCCAGAACCAGGCACCGGCCAGCATTGCAGAAGGTTTTCTCAAGCTGCATTTACTGTCCCACCGTCTGGCGCGCCCCCATGAGCTGAATCTGGATGGCCTGTTTGCTGTGTTGCGCAATCTGGCCTGGACCAATGAAGGTCCTGTTGACCTGGACGAACTGCCGGCACGGCAACTGGCCGCCAGACTGCGCGGCGAAGTGCTGGATGTGCAGTCAGTGGACAAGTTCCCCAAGATGACCAACTATGTGGTGCCTCGTGGTGTGCGCATTGCCGATACTGCCCGGGTCCGCCTGGGTGCCTATATTGGTGAAGGCACAACGGTGATGCACGAGGGCTTCGTCAACTTCAATGCCGGTACCCTGGGGACGGCCATGATCGAAGGTCGCATTTCCGCCGGCGTGGTGGTTGGCGAGGAAAGCGATCTGGGTGGTGGCTGCTCCACCATGGGCACCCTGTCCGGTGGTGGCACCCAGATCATCTCCGTTGGTCGCAATTGCCTGATCGGGGCCAATGCCGGAATCGGTTTCCCTCTGGCCGATGGTTGTATCGTTGAAGCGGGACTGTATGTGACAGCCGGCACCAAGGTATGCCTGTTGGACAAGAATGGCAGTGTAATCAAGACCGTCAAGGCCCTGGAGTTGAGCGAATTACAGAATCATCTGTTCCGCCGTAACTCCGTCAATGGTGCGGTAGAGTGTGTACCACTGAAATCAGCCATCAGCCTGAACGAAGACCTGCACAGCCACAATTAACAGCAGCAAACGGAAGCAGTAAATCATGAATCCCACCCTGAGCCTGGCAAAAACACTCATCGAGCGCCCTTCGGTAACCCCGGATGACGCCGGTTGTCAGGATATCCTGGCCGAACGCCTGGCAGCGCTGGGATTCAAGATCGAGCATTTACCCTTCGGTGAGGTTCGTAATCTGTGGGCCGAAATTGGCAGTCACGGCCCCCTGCTGGTGTTCGCCGGGCACACCGATGTAGTGCCCAGCGGGCCAGAAGAAGAATGGCAAAGCCCGCCATTCAGCGCCACGGAAAGGGATGGTTTTCTCTATGGCCGCGGTGCCGCAGACATGAAGTCTTCCCTGGCAGCAATGGTAACCGCCTGCGAGGATTTCCTGGCCGCACGACAGCCGAGCGGACGCATTGCCTTTCTGATTACCAGTGACGAAGAAGGGCCCGCCATCGACGGTACTCGCAAGGTCATGGAAACCCTGTTGGCCCGGCAGCTGCAAATCGATTATTGCGTGGTGGGCGAACCCAGCAGCACAGATTTGCTGGGAGATGTGATCAAGATCGGTCGCCGCGGTTCACTGAGTGCGCGCCTGCATATTCACGGTACCGAAGGGCATGTGGCCTATCCCCATCTGGCTGACAATCCTATTCACAGGGCCATGCCCATCCTGCATAGCATTACTTCGGTAGTCTGGGATCAGGGAAATGAAGCGTTTCCGCCCACCAGTTTGCAGATTTCCAATATCCGCGCGGGAGTCGGCGCCAATAATGTCATTCCCGGGGTGGTGGAAGTGGATTTCAATTTGCGCTTTTCCACCGAAACCACTGCCGCAGAAATCCGCCGGCGCATAGAAACCCTGTTGCAGGAATCCGGATGCCGTTATGACATCGATTGGCATCTGTCCGGCGAACCCTTTCTGACCCGATCCGGTGAATTACTGGACGCGGTCAGTGCCAGCATCCAGGAAGTAACCGGCCGAACAACCGAGCGCTCTACAGCCGGCGGTACCTCCGATGGTCGTTTTATTGCCCCCACCGGCGCCCAACTGGTTGAACTGGGCCCCTGCAATGCCAGCATTCACAAGGTGAATGAATCGGTAAGAATCGCTGACCTGGAAGACTTGTCGGCCATCTATCGAAACATCCTGGAAAAATTGCTGTAATTAGCTGCTCGCCAATTCAGCCGGTCAGATAGACATCGAAACGGCTGCTACTGCCGCGGTACTGGATATCGGGTTTGCTGCTGTCCATCAATGCTGAGTGCCGCCCGCGTTTGACCACGACCCGTCGTCTGGCCAGAGTCCTGGCCTTGTCCAGCAGAGCCTCGTCTTCCTGGGGTTCAGGCAGCAGTTCCTGCAACAGAAACATGCCTTTTTTGGATTTGGCGCTTTTGCCATCCTTGGGAAACATGGGATCCAGATAAACCACATCCACCGGCTCTAGATCCTGAAGTTGCAAAAAATCAGCCGCACGCAGTTCCATGCGCTGTACAATCTCTGCCAATTCCCCGCCAGAGCGCAAGGCCCTGCCAAGCCCGTCCGCCAACAGTGCCGACACCACCGGTGAGCGTTCCAGTAATTTCACCTGGCAGCCGGCACTGGCCAATAAAAAAGCATCAGCTCCCAGCCCGGCAGTCGCATCCAGGATGCTTTGCTCGCTGTTCTTTTTCAGACCCACCGCCTTGCCCAGTTCCTGCTTCTTCACGCCCTGCTGGCGGCGACGGTTCAGTGAGGCATCTGCGAAATCCACCCATAACTCACCGGGTGAATCGGCCCGGGTACTGAGCAGACTCAAATGCCCCTGACTGAACTGCAAAAGAAAGTCATGCTTATCACTGAAGCCTGGGATCAGTTCACAGGCGAGACGGGTCTGCAAAGCCAGCTCAGCCGCCCCTGGCTGATCGCCCTGATAAACAATGGCCAGTCTGCTCATAGCCAGAAATATACCAGCAGCAATAACAGGCCCAGTGCCAGGCGGTAACAGACAAAGGGCAAAAAGCCGATGCGCTCAATCAGCTTGAGGAAGTAGTGAATACACAGCCAGGCCACGATGGCCGACAGGGAAACGGCCCAGATCAGCAGCATGGGGTCGAAACCGGCGTCATTGCCTGCCAGCAGATCCACACTGCGCAACAGGCCACTGGCAGCGATGATGGGAATGGCCATGAGAAAGGAAAAGCGGGCTGCTTCCCGCCGCCCCAGATTACAGAACAGCGCCGCAGTCATGGTGACACCGGAACGGGAAGTTCCCGGAATCAGGGCCAGGGCCTGAGCAAAGCCAATAAATATCACCTGACGCCAGCTCAACTGCCAAATCTGCCTATGGCCAGTCGCTGCCTGACTGCTGTGACGATCGGCAGCATAGAGCAGCAACCCGAAAACGATGGAAGTAGACGCTATGATCAGTATCGAGCGCGCCCCGCTCTCCACGAAATCTTCCAGCAGCAAACCGGCTATCGCCGCCGGGATGGTCACGGCAATGAGATACCAGGCCAGTCGTGAGTCATTGCTGTGCCGCCCCTGCAAACTCTGCAGCCAGGCCAGCAACAGGGTCCATAAGTCGCGCCAGAAATAGGCCAGCACCGCCAGCAGGGTCCCGAGATGCACTGCCACATCAAAAGTAAGTCCCTGATCCTCCCAGCCCAGTAGTGCCGACGGCAGGATCAGATGAGCCGATGAAGAGACCGGCAGAAATTCCGTTAGGCCCTGAATGATGGCCAGCCAACTGGCCTGAAGATAATCAGATGCCACGTCAGTATTGCCGCTCAGGAATAGTCCAATTGTTCTTTGACATAATTTGGCAGAGCCTGCTCAGGCTTGAATTCCTGTTTCGAAGCCAGTTTGCTGGCCACCAGGTCAAATACAGCAGCCAATGTCATCGGTGGCTCCGGCAGTTTGCCTTGAATCGCCAGCGGGACCCGTGAGAGCACAGAATCCTGGCTAAAACTGCTGCCTGCCAATGACCAATCTTCGGCCTCAGGCAAATTCTGCAGCACTTCAGGCAGATCTGCTGCCGCAATCAGTTGCTCCGCCAGCAGCTCTGTCATATGGCCATCCTGCTCCACTCGAACCGCGGCAATATAGTGTTCGTCATCCCGTCCTGGCAGCGCCACCAGCCAGTGTCTGGCGGGGTGTTGGCTTGCCGCACTCAGGGCCATAGCAGCCAGGCTCGATACCGGAATAGCCGGAACGGAGGCCGCTCTGGACAGCCCCTGGGTTACCGCCACGCCAATGCGCATGCCGGTGAACGACCCTGGGCCATTAATCACAGCAATGGCGCCGAGATCGGCAATTTTCAGCTTCTTGTCGCTGAGAAGCCTTTCTAGCAGTGGCAATACTTGCTGGGCTGCCTGGCGTTGCTGTTGGGTGGACTCACTGAAGATACGGTTTTCATGCCTGAGCGCCACGGTAGTCGTGGGAGAGGCAGTATCGATGAGAAGCAATGGCTCCATGACTATGAACTGATCCAGGAAAAAGGGGGATTAAAAGCAAAAATCCCGCCCGCTTCAAGCCGGGTGGGATTTTGCTGGAGATGAGAACACCTGCCTTCCTGAAGCGGACAGTCGGAAGGCAGGTGTTTTGGCTAAAGTGCTTCGGTCAGCAATCAGCGCTTTTTAGACGCTTTCTTTTTGGCCGGAGCTTTCTTGCGGCTTGGCTTCTTGGCAGCTTTTTTCTTTGCTGCCTTCTTCTTCGCCTTTTTGGCTACCTTCTTCTTGGC
>JALEHB010000228.1 GCA_022763285.1 Pseudomonadales bacterium
AAAAAAAGCCCGGCCGAGGGGGTGGCCGGGCCAATGCAAGCGGCCATCTGCCTTGGCCGCTTGCCATTCTCCCTTGAGAGGAGACAAGCAACGCCAGCGGTCAGCTGACGTTTGCAATTCTATTGCGGCATCTGCCAGCCCCCTCCCAATGCCTGGAACAAGGCCACAGTGGCATTGAGCTGTGCCTGCTTGCGGTCGAGATAACTATTGCGGGTATCGAACAGGGTGTCCTGGGAAGTGAGCACGGTCTGGAAATCCGCCACGCCCTCTTCATAGCGGGCCTGGGCAATGCGGAATGACTCTTCCGCCGACTCCAGATTCTGCAGGGCCACCTCGGTCTGCGCCGCCAGCAGTTGCAGATTGTTCAGCAGCACATCTACCTCGTTGAACGCCGAAATTACAGTCGAGCGATAAATGTCCAGGCTGTTTTCCAGAGCCAATTGTGCCTGTTCGATATCACGGCCCCGTTGACCGTTATCCAGTAGCAGTTGTACCAGTGATGCGTTAACAGTCAGCACACTGTCTGGCGAGCTGAGCAATTCAGACAGGGAATTGCTGGAGACCGTGCTACCGGCATTGAGGGAAATCTGGGGAAACAGGGCTGTCTTCACCAGATCGACACTGGCCCGGGCACTGCGCAAGCCGGCCTCGGCCTGCACCAGATCCGGCCGCCTGTTCAATAACTCCGAAGGCAAACCGGGGCTGATTGTGGGTACCGCTACTTCATCCAGGGATTGGCCAGCAAGGTCAAAATCCTGCACCGACTGACCGGTAAGCAGGGCCAGGGAAGAGCGAATAGCCAGGTCGTCCTGTTCAAAGCTTTGCAGGTTCAAACGCTCCCGCTCCAGGGCAATCTGCTGTTGCAGGGCTTCGATAGGTATGGCGACACCGGCTTCAACCCGCGCCTGGGCAATCTCGTAAATCGCCTGGGCATTGGCGACATTCTGTTGGGTAGAAGTAATCTTGTCCCGGGTCAGCAACAACTGAAAATAACTGCTGGCCGCGGTTGCCAGAGTATTCAGTGCCACATCAGCGGCACGGGCCACTTCTGAATCATAATTGGCCACTGCCTGCTCATAGCTGGCCGGTTTACTGAGAATATTATTGTAACTGGCTGAGGCGCCCAGACTGATGGCTGAGTTACTGGTACTGCTTAGTGACTCACCATCGATGCGCGAGTCCCGATAGCTCGGGCTACTGCCCAGTTCAATCACCGGAGTCGGCAACAGATCAAAGCCCGCCTCTTCCAGGCTGATCTGGGCGGACTGCAAGTTACGCTGATTTATCTGCAAATCCAGATTACTCTGCTGTACCAGCTCGATAGTCTCACTGAGTTCCGGGTTTTCAAAACTTGCCCACCAGTCTGTCGCTGGCCAGACTTGTTCAGCAGCAGTGTTATCAAATGCCCAGTTATCCGGCACGTCAGTGGCTGGTAGTTCAGGTAATTCAGTGCTACTGCAAGCGGCCAGTACAAAGGGCAGCAGCGTTAAGGCGATTCTTGAATGTTTCATTCTGTTTTCATCCATCTCATTCTATTCATTGGCCAGGGCAACTACCGGGTCCAGTTGGGATGCCTTGCGCGCCGGCGCAAAGCCAAACACCAGCCCGGTGGCGGCGGCACAACTGAAGGCGAGCACAGCGGGCATGGCGGAAAACTTCACTGACACACCCAGCATCATCAGCAGGTAGCCAACGCCAATGCCAGCGAGCACGCCGATAATCCCACCTACGCCAGACACCACAATGGCCTCGGACAGAAACTGGGTCATCACATCCAACTGCCTGGCACCGGTGGCCATACGAATCCCGATTTCCCGAGTACGTTCAGTGACCGATACCAGCATGATATTCATCACACCAATACCGCCCACCAGCAGGGAAATGGCCGCCACCGAACCCAGTAGCATGGTAAAGGTTTGCTGGGAGGCTGATACGGTTTCCAGTAACTCGGCGCTATTGAAGATTCTGAAATCCTCGGCGCCATGGCGTGCGATCATGAATTCGGTCAATTGCTGTTCCGTCTCATTGATCTGGTCAATATCATCGACCATCACAGAAATCGAGTTCACCACGGTCTCACCAAACAAGCGCAAGGCACCGGTCTTCAGTGGCACAAAGACTGCATCGTCCTGATCGCCGCCACCGGGACCGGCAGCAGCACCCTTGCTGGTCAACACCCCGATAACCTGAAAAGGAATATTGCGGATCAGAATGTACTCACCCAGCGGGTCCTGCCCTTCGTTGAACAACTCCTCTGCCACGGTACTACCCAGCACTGCCACGGCCGTGTAATTGTCGCTGTCTTCACGAGTAAAGAAGGTGCCTTCGCTAATGGGCCAGTTTTGCAGCTCCGGCATATTTTCGCTGGTGGCAGTAATACTGGTGGTGTAATCCTGACGATTGAAGCGGACCGTGTTGCTGCCCTGCAATTGCGGGATAGTGCCAAGTATATTAGTCAGTCCCTCACTGATGGCGTCGGCGTCTTCAAAGGTCAGGGTCGATGGCATATTGCGCCGCTGTCCTTCCATACGCGCCGGTTGCAGCGCCAGGCGGTTGGTGCCGATGGAACTGATGCGATCCACAATATCCTGTTGCGCCCCTTCACCGATGGCCAGCATGGCCACGACCGAGGCAACACCGATCACAATACCCAGCAAGGTCAGAATAGTTCTGAAAATATTGGCACGCAGCGAGCGCAAGGCCATTCGCACCGATTCGGAAACTGCAGCCAGCGCTGAACCAGCCTTGCGACTCAGAAACAGGTCGCGCAGTCTGGAATTATTGCGGGCATCCACCGCCTCTTCTGGCACCCCGGAATCCCTGATGACCTTGCCATCCTTGAACTCGATGATGCGATCGGCATGATCCGCCACTTCCTGCTCGTGGGTGATCAGGATTACCGTATGGCCCTGTCGTGCCAGGTCTTCCAGCAGAGCCATGACTTCAATGCTGGATTGGGAATCCAGTGCCCCGGTTGGTTCATCCGCCAGGATGACCTGACCGCCATTCATCATGGCGCGGGCAATAGATACCCGCTGTTGCTGACCTCCGGACAACTGACTGGGCCGGTGATCAAGACGCTCACCGAGTCCCAGAGAACTCAACAGCGCCTCGCTGCGAATGCGGCGCTCATGCTGGCCCATGCCGGCATAGATGGCCGGCACTTCGACATTCTCTTCCGCAGTGGCCGTCGGCAACAAATTGTAGCTCTGGAACACAAAGCCAAAGGCTTCCCGGCGAAGCCAGGCCAGTCCATCGGCATCGAAGCTCTGGATATCCCGCCCGGCAAACAGATAAACGCCTTTGCTGGGGCGATCCAGGCAACCAAGAATATTCATCAGCGTGGATTTACCGGACCCGGACTGACCGATAATGGCCAGAAATTCGCCGGCATAGATTTTCAGGTCGATCCCCCGCAGGGCATGGACTTCAACCCCACCGTCAGTCTTGAAGGTGCGATGGATATCACGCAGTTCGATCAGGGGGATGGCGATCTCGGCCGACTGTGATTGCGGCTGCTCGCCAGTGTCGTCTGCATCTGCAAACTGACCGTTGTTGATGCTGTCTGTAATACTGCTCATGAGCTAGAACGGGCCTCCGAATCCACCTGGCCGTCGTTCACCCGCAGCATTTGCTGCCGGTCTCTGTGTCTGGATGACACCGGAGACAACCTGTTCGCCTTCTTCAAGACCATTAACCACTTCCGCAGTAATGCGACTGGTTACGCCTATAAGCACACGTCGGGTTTGCTGGTTTCCTTGCTCGTCCACGACACTGACCAGTGCCGGGCGGGGAGAGCTTCCATCAGCATCAGGCCTTCCCATACGACCCAGGGCACCCTGCCGTTGTAGCCCAGGCCTACTGCGTGCTGACTCCTCACCATTAACAGAGGCAGTGCCAGCACTGGCGCGCAGCCCTGCCCCCGATCCTTGACCCGGTGGACCAGCAGGCCGCGCCATAGTTGATTCAGTATCAGCTGCACCATTATTGGCTTGTGCAGCATCGCCCTGATCAGGACGCTCGATAAAAGTCACAGCGCCCATGGGTATGGTCAACACATCCTGGGCAGAATCGGTAATGAAATACACCTGCGCCGTCATTTCCGGCAGCAAGGCATTATCGTCATTACTGATATCGAAAAGCCCGGTATATAACACCACATTGTTTTCGATAACCGGGGTTGGCAGGATCTGGCGTACTGTGCTGTACCAGCGTCGATCTCCGCCACCCAGCGTGGTGAAGTAGACATCCATGCCTGCCTTGATATCACCGATGTCTGCCTCGGAGATATCGGCTTCCACCGTCATGGTGCCCAGGTCAGCGATGCGCAAAATGGTCGGCGCCTGTTGAGTGGCATTGAGGGTACGACCCTCTTCCAAAAGGACCGACACTACGGTTCCAGACATGGGAGCATAGATGCGCGTGTATTCCAATTCAGTTTCACTGGTTTCCAGTGTTGCGCGATTCTGGGCTATCTGCTTTTCCAACTGAATCAGGCTGGATTCTGCGCTGGCCAGGGTATTCATGGCATTGTCATATTCCAGTTGACTGGTGGCATCAGCCGTCATCAGTCGTGCCTGTCTCTCGGCATTGGAGCGGGCCAGTTCCAGCGCCGCCTCGCGAGCAGTGAGCTGGGCTTCCAGTGCTTCAATACTGGCGCGGCTGGCTTCAACCCGGGCTTCCTGCACCCGCGCATCTATCTCCGCCAGCAATTGCCCTTCTTCCACCACATCGCCGACGTCCACATAAAGCCGCTGCAATTGACCGGACACCTGGGCACCCACATCAACATACTCACTGGGTTGCAGGCTGCCGGCAGCTGCAATAGTGTTCTCGATGGAGCCAATCTCCACCACCGAGATCCGGGCGGCATTGGCGGGCTCCTCTTCCGGTTGGCTCAGATACCAATAGGCCATCAGCGCGGCAATTGCTGCAATAGACAGTGGTATCAGCCAGCGTTTTTTGCCCGGTCGTGAGGCAGATATCGGGCTTGCTTCGGCATTCGTGTTCATTGGCGGTTTCCTGGTTTACTACATTCCCTGGTTAGCAGATTCAGTCAGGACAGGGGGCGCATCTCAAACGACCTGTAGCGTGACTTTTCTTCTTCGCTGGCCAGCTCATTGCAACGTCCGCGGACGATAATCTGGCCTGCATCACGTATACGCTCCAGCTCCTCAAACCCTTCCCGGCAATAGCCCTGCTGGTCCAGAGTTTCGACGACCAGCTCACCCACATCGATAGTCGGAGTGCCGCCACCGCCGGGCCTGGCTTCGGCACCTCTTCCCTGACCGCCTCCTGAACCCTGACCACCGGGCGGTCGTCCCTGCCGCCCACCACCGGCTCCCCGGGTATCAGGCCGCACTGGCGTAATCACGATCTCGAATTCCTTGATGCCATCACTGCCAACTCGTGGCTCAAAAGTTTGGCTGCTGTCTGGCTGCCGATTACCGCTATTGCAGCCAAGCAATAGCAAGCCGGTCAGCGCGATGAGGCTGATGCGAATAAACATGGAGTGAGTCCTGTAGCTGCTGTGGTGATTTGTTGCTATCCGGTTTTACGGGTATCGCCGTAAAACCCGTCGCAGTAACAGGCGCTGCTTGTACTTTTTATCAGACAATAAAAAAGCCCCGGCTCAAATTACGAACCGGGGCTTTGTTTGTTCTGACGACTGCGTATCAGATATCAGGCCAGGGGAAGATATCCGGCCGTGGCACATCGAGATCAATCTCGTTGCCGCGGGCCATTACAAAGCTGGGATAGAGCAAAGTGTTGATGTCTTCCAGCGGGTTGCCATCGTAGGCGACGATGTCTGCATCCTTGCCGCTTTCGATGGTGCCGGTGATTTCACTGATACCAATCAGATCAGCCGCATTAACCGTAGCGGAGATCAGAATATCCCGCTCCGGCATGCCGGCCTGATGCATCAACACCGCTTCATAGGGATTGGTGCCATGATCATTGACCCCAGCGTCGGTGCCAAAGGCAATCTTGACGCCTTTCTCATGGGCAATACGCAGGGCGTTGCGCATGATCGGCCCCACTTCCAGTGCCTTCTGCGCTACTTCCGGAGTATAGAAATTGGGTCGTTCAGAGGCAATGCGCTCTACCGTATGCCCTGCAATCAGGGTCGGCACCAGATAGGCACCAGTTTGCACAAACAGATCTGCCACTTCTTCATCCAGGTAGGAGCCATGTTCGATGGAATCCACGCCAGCACGCAGCGCCGCGATCATGCCGGTTTTGCCGTGGGCATGGGCTGCCACCTTGCGGCCCATGGCGTGGGCAGCCTGAATCAGTGCCACCTGGGTTTCATCGGTAAACTGCTGCTCGGTGCCAGTGGCGGTCATGCTCAACACACCGCCGGTGGCCACATACTTGATATGATCGGCACCGTACTTGATCTGGGTACGCACGGCCTTGCGGCATTCCGTGACACCGTCACAGACGCCGGAATGAGGATGGGGAAAAATATCATCGCGAAAACCACCACCATCGCCATGACCACCCGTCGGCGTAATGCCCTGCCCGGAAGCCCGGATCCGAGGCCCAATGATCAGGCCCTGATTGATGGCGTCTCGCAGGGCAAAGATGGCGTTGCGATCCGCGCCCACATTGCGCACCGTGGTGAAACCGGCGCGCAGAGTGCGCATGCCGAATTCATAGCCCATCAGGGTGCTGAATTCCGAGGTCCGGGTCACGGCGATTTCCCGTCGATTGGGTTCCTGCTGACCCAGCAAATGAGTATGGGAATCTATCAGCCCGGCCATCACAAAATCGTCACGCAGATCGATAACCCGGGCATTGGCGGTGCCGCTGACCTGGCCGGGCTGCACATAGCCATCCCGTATTTCGATGATCTGGTTATTTCTGACGATAATGCTCTGTTCGCTGCGGGCCTCTTCCCGTGCATCCGCCAGCAAGGTACCGGCATGGATGATCTTCCACTCATTCGCGGACTGGGCAGCGGTATGAAAGCTTGCTGACAGCAGGGCCAGACAGAATATTGTTCTTAGCATAATTGCCTCGCTTGGATAGTGCAGGTTTCGAGCGCTCATTATGCAACGGTTGATGACGGAAAACACTGCCCAAAACCTCCCTGCCGCCTACCCGAAGCGCAATCCACAGCCCGGCCAGCAAGCTGTATTTTTCTGCCCATGCTGTTTATCCTGAGCGCTTATGATAATAAGAATCGCCAAATGGCTGGGTCTGGCACTCTCAGCAGTTCTGTTGCTGTCAAGCTTTGCCTATGCCTCCATGCGGATCCATGACGGCCCGGTGGAGTTCTTCCCCTGGTTCACCATCAGTATCGGCGGTCCCTTCCGCAGTGGCGAGCCAGCCCCCTCGCCGGCCGACTGGGAGTTCATTGCCGAGCGGGAAGAAATTGATATCCAGACCCGTCTGCCTTCAACTTCCCGTACGGTCTGGGTGCCCGTTATCGATGGTAAACTCTACATCGTCAGTGGCTACATGAACTCTACCCTGGGCCAAATATGGAAACAGTGGCCCGGTTACATGGAAAGGGATAATCGCGTGCGCATCCGTATCGACGGCAAGATTTACGATCAGCGCCTTGAACGCATCACCGAGGGCCCTATTACTGCTGCAGTGATGTCGGAGGTAGTCCGCAAGTATGCTAACGGCCCTGACACTGTCAATCCGGCTGCCGGCGCCGCAGTCAGCAATGGCTCGGTCTGGCTGTTTGAAGTGGTGGATCTGTGACGGCGAAGCTTTGATGGAGACCCTGGCTGGAAAAACGGCAAGCACTTGTGCCCACAAACAGCTCTCCGCCAGAATTTGCGCTAATACTGTGAACCGGATCCATATCGCTGTTAACAAGCAGTTTATTTTTTGTGCTCGGAAATTTATTTTTGGAATCCTGGCAATCAAGCTGAATACGGCCAGACCAATCAATTCACAGTCAATCAACTAATGGAGCCTAGACCATGGACGAAGAACTGAGCTGCCCGAAATGCAACGGAGAATTGGCGGAGAAAACGGTTGGCGAATCCATTACCGTACATCAATGCAGCAAATGTTATGGCATTCTTGTGCCTGCCGGGCTGACCAAAAAACTGAACGAGGCCTGGAGCCCGGAACACGACATCGATGTGGGCTCAGATAAACTTGGCAAGAAATACAATGCCATTGATGATATTAACTGTCCCAAATGCAAGATCAAAATGGACAAGATCCAGGACCAGGAGCAGCCCCATATCTGGATGGAGAACTGTGCCGCCTGCGGTGCCACATTCTATGATGCCGGTGAACTGACAGATCTGCGGGAGAAAACCCTGTCGGATATTTTCAAGAGCCTGTTCCGCGGCAAGCGGGAGTAGCCGGCAGCAGGGCTAAACGCGGGAGCAAAGCACCTGGCCAATAAACAATAAAAGCAGGAGCGCGCCATGCAACGATACCTGATTACAGCCCTGATCCTGGCGTTTGGACTGGCCACCGGGTTACAGGCCCAAACCGGCCCCTCAGTCACTGTCACCCGTTTGGGTGACGGCCCCATAATCGAACCACATATGGATGCCCGCATGGGCAGCAATATCCAGGGCCCGTCCCTGATCAGGGTGCCTGACTGGGTGGAGAATCCTCTGGGCCGCTACTATCTGTATTTTGCCGATCACCGCGGCAGCTATATCCGACTGGCCTACGCCGATGATTTGCTGGGCCCCTGGACTATTCACAGCCCCGGCAGCCTGCAAATTGAGGATTCCCATTTTCCTGTCAGCTGCCCGCCCTGCTCCCAGACCCCGGGCCGGGAAGGCTCGCCACTGTATGCTCACATCGCCTCCCCGGATGTGCATGTGCGTGACGATCTTCAGCAAATCGTGATGTATCTCCATGGCCGCGATGTGGGTCGTCAGCTCACGCGGCTGGCACTCTCCAGTGACGGCATACAGTTTCAGGGTCGGGAAGAAAACCTCGGCAGGCCCTATTTTCGCGTGGTCAAGCACGATGACTGGTATTACGCGCTCGCCATGCCCGGCTATCTGTCCCGCTCGCGCGACGGCCTCAGCGAATTCGAAGAGGGCCCCCGGTTTTTCAATGACGACATGCGTCATTCTGCCCTGCTGAGACGCGATAATGAGCTGCATGTGTTCTGGACCCAGGCCGGCCATGCCCCCGAGCGTATACTGCATACCCGCATCACCATGCAGGGCGACTGGATGCAGTGGCAAGCCTCAGAAACACGGGAGGTGCTGCGCCCTGAGACCGTCTGGGAGGGCGCCGATCTGCCGGTCAGCGCATCACGACGCGGTCACATCGACGAACCCGTCAATCAACTGCGAGACCCTGCCATCTTTACCGAAAACGGCCGCAGCTATCTGCTCTATTCCGTGGCTGGAGAGCGCGGCATCGCCATCGCAGAATTGCAGTTCGACTGAAGCTGGCCACCGTACTGAACTGATTGGCGGCAAGACGAATTTGCTTTACGAAATCGGATTAACATCGTAGATTTAAGGCATGAACTGCATTGCCTCATTTCCCCCTGTCATTGTTGACACTTTCCTGACGCGAATTTCTCGCGGGCTTGCAGCTGCCTTTCTTCCTTTCGGCGATTAAGAAGCAACGCCGTTCTTAATCGCCTTTCCCGGCAACCCCATTCAATAGCTAACCGTTTTTTCTGCCTGCACTTTAAAGCATGGCAGTGAGGTATGTGCCATGAGCAAAACAAAGAACAAGGTTATTATCCGCAACAAAGACTATGACAAGCTCTATTCCCTGATTGAGAAGAATCCGGGGGATATTGCAGATCTGTTGGAGACCGAGCTGAATCGAGCCAGGGTGGTGAAAGATGACAAATTGCCAAGCGATGTCATTGCCATGGGGTCGACGGCTGTTTTCAAGCGCCGCGATTCCGATGACATTACCCGGGTAACCCTGGTCTGGCCTGCTGATGCCGATGTGCAAGCCAGGAAAATATCGGTTCTGTCACCGGTAGGCTCGGCATTGATCGGCTTGCCGGTGGGTGGCGAAATTGACTGGCCCATGCCCAATGGCAAGCTGGCTCATCTGGAAATCATGGAAGTAATACAATGAATGGCGATGCAAAAAAAGGAGGGGGCAATCCTGCCCCCCTCCCTGGCTCTCATAGAGAACCCCCAAGACAAACTTTGCTAGCTGGCCGCCAGTGCCTGATCCAGATCGGCAAGAATGTCATCGATGGCTTCGATGCCAACACAGATACGGATCATCTCCGGCTTCACGCCCGCCTTTAGCTGCTCCTCTTCGGTGAGCTGACGATGAGTGGTGGATGCCGGATGACAGGCCAGAGTCTTGGCATCGCCAATATTCACCAGGCGCTTCACCAGTTGCAGCGCGTCGTAAAATTTCACCCCCGCCTCGAATCCACCTTTCACACCGAAGGTCAAAAGTGACGCTGCCTTGCCATCGCAATACTGCTTCGCCAGGGCATGGCCCGGATCATCTTCAAGACCCGCAAAACTGACCCAGTCCACCTTGTCATGGGCCTGAAGATGTTTGGCCACTGCCAGGGCATTGTCGCAATGGCGCTCCATGCGCAGGCCCAGAGTCTCCAGCCCCTGCAAGATCAGGAAAGCATTCAGTGGTGCCAGTGCCGAGCCGGTGTTGCGCAGCGGTACAGTACGGGCACGGCCGATAAAGGCCGCTTCTTCCAGCGCCTCGGTATAGATCACGCCGTGATAGGAAGGCTCGGGCTCGTTCAGCAGAGCATAGCGCCGGGCATGCTCTTTCCAGGGAAATTTGCCGGAATCGATAATGATGCCGCCCAGTGAATTACCGTGGCCACCGATGTATTTGGTCAGGGCATGGACGACGATATCTGCGCCATGCTCAATCGGACGACACAGGGCGGGCGTGGCCACCGTGTTGTCGACAATAACCGCCACTCCCTGTTTGTGGGCCTCATCGCAAATAGCCTTGAGATCAATAATATTGCCCGCCGGGTTGCCGATGGTTTCGCAATAGACCGCTTTGGTGTTGTCATCGATCAATTTGCCAATAGCTTCTGCCGAGTCATCTTCGGCGAAGCGCACTTCAATGCCCTGACTCGGCAACATGTGAGCGAACAGCGTATAAGTACCCCCGTAGAGCTGAGGGGTGGTAACAATATTGTCGCCCGCTTTTGCCAGAGTCAGGATGGCATAATTGATGGCGGCCATGCCCGAGGCCAGGGCCAGGCCGGCAATACCACCTTCCATGGCGGCGACGCGCTTTTCCAGCACATCGTTGGTGGGATTCATGATGCGGGAATAGATATTCCCTGGCACCGCCAGATCAAACAGATCGGCGCCGTGTTGAGCACTGTCGAACTCATAGGCGACGGTCTGGTAAATGGGCACCGCAACGGATTTCGTTGTGGGATCGGTTTCGTACCCGGCGTGAATCGCCAGAGTGTCCAGTTTCATGCGTGACTTCTCCTAAGTTCCTGAATTTATTTCGAAAGTAGCATTGTTAAGCTCGATCGACACTAAACAAAGTGCATGCATGATACTAGCAGTACTGGCTCACTGTCTCGTGCTGGCGATACTGGACGCCAATTGGGTTTTGAGTCTGGCTACATTCCAGACATGCTCCTGTTGCATCGTCACCAGGCGCTGCCTGAGTGAGTCTGATTCTAGCCGGGGGAGCAGGCTTTCCAATTGTTTCAGTACCCATTTCTGCCCTTTATTCAATAGCTCCATTCTTGGATAAAATTCAGGAATAGACAGGCATTTGTCGACGAAATCTCCCACTTCACTGTGTGGTTCCATCCCGAGCAAATGCATGCATTGCAATATCAACCGGCATGAATCCACCTCATCCCGATGAATTGACTTCAAGAATTCAAGCCAGGATTCATCCGGTGCCATTGCCATCGACAAGGCGCAAACCTTGGCACCTGCTCGTTCAGCAGCGAGCAAGGTATTCAGGGAATCTCTGATCTCTTCATAGTCAGCGAAGCCACCATAACTGCCACTCACTTCATGGGCGAAACAAGGATTGGACGCCAGTTCTTTTGAATCTGTAGCATCCGCTCTGCCCGAAAAACCCAGTTGTTGATAGATAATCTTTGCCTCATCGAGTATTGAACCAATGCGCCCTGCAACAGAGTTAATCGAATCAATTTGCGCACAAGATTGACCTGCATACATCGGCATCAGATCCAGGGCACCAGTTGCACCACGTAAGGGGGAATCGGTAGAAAACAGGTAAATTGGCTTGCCGTCTTGCTGCCCTATTTCGCGACAGCGGGCCTTTTTAACCCCTTCGTGCTCAACCACAATGCCGTCTGTGACTGCATTAGTCAGGACCCTGACAGGCGCTTTTTCAGGCCAATTGATACTGAACTTTTCGCTATAAACCGTATCTTCCGCGCCTGCTTGCACAACCTGGGTTTTGTGAATTTGATGTGCATTGGACTCTTCTGTAGCGAGCAGGGCAGTTCCAAGACAGATACCCTGGGCACCCAGCGAAAAGGCTGCCAAAAGCTGTGCCCCGGTTGCAATTCCACCCGCGGCCACTACCGGTATCGCACTATTACGACTAAGGACGGGTAGTAGATTTTGCAAGACGGTTTTCCCGCGAACATGCCCGCCAGCTTCGAAACCCTGGGCAATCAGAACATCCGCTCCAGCAGCTCTGGCTTTTATCCCGTCTTCCTCACTCCCCACCTGATGAATGACGATGAACGATTCATTCTTGAATCGTTCAATCAACTCAAAGTCCACATCCCAGAATAAGGTAACAATGGGTACGTCAAGTTCAACCAGACAATCGACTTGTTTAGCCAGAAGTTTTCTGTCAGTCGCTGAAGGAATCAGATTTACTGAAAAGGGTTTACTGCATAGACTACGCAACTGTTCTACTTGATCAAATATAAATTCCGGCTCTTCCCGGACCATCCCAAGTGTGCCCAGCCCTCCTTTATTGCTGACAGCAGCAGCAAGTTCGGCACGTGCGACTCCGCCCATACCAGCGCCAATCACCGGAATTTCGCAACCAATAATATCCAGCAACGGCGTGTGCAGATTCAGCTCTGCCCATAACAATGAAGAATCGATTGCGTTCACTATGCTTCAGCTCCACAAATATATGAGCCGTATCATAGCGCCGCTTGTCTTTCGAATTAATTGAATTATATTGCTGCCAGACTGCAATTAAATTGCATTGGAAACTATTGTTGGCTAGTCCCTGCAGACGATTTTTCCAGGTCCAGATCAAATAAAAGGTCAGTAGCTGTGTGAATCAGGGACTGCCCCGTCCCTGCTTGATAGACAATGTAAACAGGATAGCTGAACTCTGGAGCATCTTGCACCAGAGTCAGAGTATCATCCGCCAGCATCTGCTTTACTACGCCATATCGGAAATAGCCTCTTCCACCACGTTGCAGCAAGTAGTCCAGGGCAAGTGGTCCATGATCGAAAACTACGGCTTCGTCAATTAGCCCCGGAAACGATTGCAGATGCTTCTCAAAAAACTCATCCCCCCAATTTACAAAGACGTAATCATTGCTCGCACCAGGTGCTTCAACAAGAATCAGTTTCTCTTCCATGACTTGTCTGATTGGCATGTCATAGGCGTAATCAGCACGGTAAACCAATGCCGCATTGAGGGAACCTTCGCTCACCCGATCATAGAGCTCCTCAGTCCTGCCTGATGAAACACTCAGCTTCACATGAGGCAGACTTGCTCGCAACTTGAAACACCAAGCGAGGAGCAATGAAGATTGCAAGGCTGTTTCACTACCTATGAACAGACTCTCTTTTTCGGCATCAATAGTCGTGATTGACCGTTGTAATTTGTCCCATGCCTGCAGAGACTCACTCGCATAACTCGCAAAGATACGACCTTCCAAAGTAAGCTGAATACCCGCGCGACTGCGGATAAACAGCTTGCAATTGACGAGTTCCTCGAGATTCCTGACTCTGGCCGTTACTGCAGTTTGACTTATGTTCAGGTTCCTGGCCGCAGCCACGAAACTGCCCTGCCGCATGATTTCCAGAAATGTGCGCACAAGATCAAGATCCATCCCCTGCCTCCTGTTCCCCTGAAGTCTATGCTATTGCATAACAGCAGCATCATATCGAATCTGCAACCAAGATGTAGCAAGTGCTGAAGAATTGATTGCCTTGAATAATTAATAATGTATTTGACATACATTTTAACTGTATGCAAACATGCGCCTAAATTACATGTTATGTACATCTTCAATTTGGAGGAGCAGGCAATGAAAGCAAAAACCATCGCATACGCTGGCATTCTGGCCGCGTCATTTCTGGCCGGGCAGGCATTAGCTGACACAGTGAAAGTCACTCTTGATGCCGTGGAAACTGATCTGGTGATCGACAATGTCGGAACCAAACAGGCCATGTGGACCTACGGCGGTACCGTCCCAGGGCCGGTTGTACGAGTCAATCAGGGTGACACTGTGGAGTTCACACTTCAAAACCGGGCGGAGAATGAACAAAGTCATTCCATCGATTTCCATGCCGCCGTTGTTGATGTTCTGGATGAATTCGCCTCGGTGAACCCTGGCGAAACCAAGCAATTCAGCTTCGAAGCCAATCATCCGGGGATATTTATTTATCACTGCGGATCCGATTCCATGGCCGAACATATTTCACGCGGTATGTATGGTGTCATTATTGTCGATCCTGCCGGGGGATATAGCGATGACTACCCCGCTCCAGACCGTGAATACGTGCTGGTACAGGGCGATCTTTTCGAAGACGGCACCAGTGCCGAAGACCGGGCCAAAGGTGAGCGCTGGCAGAATGCCCTGATCAACGGCAAGGTTTTTCACTACGATCCCGTTCATGATT
>JALEHB010000229.1 GCA_022763285.1 Pseudomonadales bacterium
CCAAACCCACAGTTTCTGGATCTCTTGTGCCCTTTCATTTCCCCACAGAACCGGTTTCGCGACTGACAGTAAAGCTGCCATCACGACCCTGGCTGCTGCTGCCCATGATGGCGCTATCCTGGCCTGTCTCGGGTCAGGGCGAGGATGAATGGCGTCAGGCTGTCAGTGTGGGTGCCTATTACGCCAAAGGCGATTACGGTGAGCCGCTTGATACCAGTATTCATTACTATCCGGTCAGTTATGAAGCCAACAAGGGCAAGTGGGGCTTTCAGCTGACTGTTCCCTATCTCGAGGTGAGTGGGCCGGGTAATGTCCTGATTAATATTGGCGGCGTCACCCAGTCTCTGGCCAGCGATGAAGTGAGTCACTCCGGCGGCCCCGGTGACACTGTCGCTTCACTCATCTATCGCTTCGATCCCTGGTCTGCCAGGGCTCCCTTCGTGGACTTGCGTGTGGACGTGAAGATACCCACTGCCGATGAAGTCAAAGCCCTGGGCACCGGCGAGCCGGACAGCAGTGTGCAACTGGATTTTTCCCAGGCTGTGGGAGATGCGGCGCTATTTGCCACAACAGGTTATAACTGGCGCGGTAAGACCACGCTCTATGCCGGGTTGCAGAACGGCTTTTTCGGACAATTGGGTTTCAGCAAGCCTGTAACGGAAACTGTGCAGGCGGGGGCGTTTTATGATTACCGGCAAGCGGCATCCGATTTCGCCCATGAGTCCCATGAGCTGGTGCCCTATATTAGCTGGCAGTTGGATGGGAACTGGAGTTTTACCGGCCTCAGTATTTTTGGTTTTACCGAAGCCAGTGCCGATGTCAGTGTGATGGGGCAGTTGCGTTACAGCTGGTGAGATGGCCGCTACAGGCCGATTACAGACCTGTTACAAGCGTAGCGGCTTGACTCGCGGTGGCAGAATGCCGGCCCGTTGTACGCTGGGGCGGATTCGCTGCATGGGGGGCAGTTCCGGTCGCTGTACCCGATCGGGACGTTCAATACGATCGCTCCCGGTTTCCAACCCAGCAACTCCATTGTCCTGATCCTCATCGCTATTCTGGCTGAAGAAGGAGGCAACAGCCTGCCAGGCGAGATCGGTTTCAGTGGCGACGGCGGGGCTGTGAGAAGCTTCGTTAATGACAGCCCCGGTTTCGGACTGCTGGTCGGTTGCGGCTTCCAAATCTGCACTGCTGTGCCCGGCGACCAGTTCATTCTTCAGCTGCAAAAAGGCCAGGGCATTGCTGTCCAGATCACGCTGAATCTGTTCATTGATATCGATGGCTGCTGAATCCCGGCTAAAACTGCTGGCTGCGGCAATTTGCACCGGCGACTCCAGTGGTGCGAATTCCACTTCCCGGCTGACCGGAATATCCAGCTCCAGTGCCTGGGTCAGTGCCAGTTTGCGGGACTCGGGGGCGTAGAAAACTTCCACCTCTATCGGTGCTGTGTCCGCTGTTTCGCTGCGGCTGCCCAGGAAGGGTTTCAGGCCGGTACCGCCAAGACCGCTCTCGCTGCCGGGTACCGGCAAGCGACCGGTGCCACCCAGGCCACTGCCTTCGTCGTCGCCGCCCTGACGAATATTGCCACTGCTGCCCAGATTCAAAAGCAGGGCGCAGAGCAAGGCTGCCAGGAAAGGCAGGATCAGGGACAGTTGGCGTGGCTTGATGGTGGTAGCGGTCAGCATAGCGTTCAGGTCGAGGCATCAGCTCGAGCCATCATCCTCCTGCTGTTTGTCACTTGCAACTTCTGCATTGAAATTGAAAACACCAAAGTTGATCCGGTAGTTGCTTGTGCGGCCTTGTTCCTGGTCGTCCTGCTGGTATTGCATGGCGGCCTTGTTCATGGTGGTGAGAGCCTGCATGCCCAAGGTGTTGGCCAACTCGCTCAGCTCCTGCACAGACTGCCCGGAAAGCTTGTCATAATAAACACTTCTATCGAAATAGGAAGGTTTGCCACCCAGCAGGTTATGGGCGCCGGCGGCAATATGGTCCTGGATATTCTTGCCGAAGAAAAACACCTTCTCATCAAAGCCCTGACTGGGAGTAAAGGCGCCGGTATTCAGTACCACGCAGTCGTCCTCGATATGGGCGACATCGAGCCTGAGCCATTCGTCGAGAATTACCCGGGGCCGGATATCCTGTTTGCAGACCTGCTGCACCAGGCCTTCAAAATCGAGATCTGAGGAATCAGGGCTTCTGACAGGCAGTGGTCTGGGTTGGCCATCGGCGTCGGTGTAATCCTGATCTCCCATCCAGCGGGCAATAATCTGGGCGCCGATGGAGGCGGCCGCCGGCAGGGTGCTTGGCTGGCGGTCTTCGGCCCGCAGGCGTTTGACGTCCTTGCGGTGAACACCGGTCAGCAGATTGATGCGGCTGTCGGACTGGCGCTTGCCCGGCACCTGGAATTCCTTTTCCGCCACCTCGACATAGAGGGATTTCAACATGCCAATCAATTGCGGGTAGGTGATCTGGTAGGACAGCATCAGGCGCACCAGCGGACGCAGCACTTTTTCAAGCGCTGCCAGAAGGCGGGGAGGTGGCCCGCCCGGTGCGGCATTATTGCTGTCAGACATGCTTGTCAGTATACCCAAATGGTGGGAAATGTTCCCACAGTTTTTTCAATGACCCCGGAATCGGATGCCAATCACAATTCTGCCTGATAAGTGTTGACGTGGGAATATTTCCCACCTAGAATCAATTCAAACTATTTTACCGGCAATTTTCCCGG
>JALEHB010000230.1 GCA_022763285.1 Pseudomonadales bacterium
ATTATCGAATCCAATGCCCTCAACTGGCAGATCGCGCGCCGCTATTTTCAGCAGTACATGACAACCGTCAATTTTTACAATATTCCCCATACTCCCAGAGCCCTGCTGGCCGGCATTAAAATTGAAGGGCAATTCCAGAATGAGCAGCTGGTGGAAGGTTTTGTCGCCATCCTCAGCACCCTGTATCAGGATTCGCCGGAGTATCTCATGTACCAGAGGCTGAGCAATGCCAATTGAGCAAGCATCAACTGAGCAGCAAGCCCTGGAGCAGGAAACCGAAACAGCGGGTTCACTGCTGGCCGAGGCGCGCAAGGCTCGCGGCCTGGACGAAAAGCAGGTGGCGGATCATCTGCATATCACCGTGCATTATGTCAAAGCCATCGAGGCTGACCTCTATGAAAAATTGCCCGGTGCCATATTCGCCCGGGGCTATATCAAGAGCTATGCCAGTTATTTGGGGCTGGATGTCGAAGATATCCTGTCTCGCTACCAGGCCGTGGCCGGACAACAGCAATCAACGCCCACCCGGATAAAGACGCCAGCCAGCAGTAAACCCCGCCGTCACCGCAATCTGCAATGGGCCCTGGCCTCGGTGGGGGTATTCAGTGCGGTGATCATTGCGGCCTGGCTGCTTAATGGCGATTCCGGATCCAGTAATGAAGTCGCAGGTAGCAGCTCCGGGCAACAAGACTCTGCAAGTAAGCAGACAGAATTGCCGGCAACGCAGGCGATATCGAGTGCTGAACAGCCAGTGGCCCCGGCAGTATCTGCCGCTGACAGCCCGATTGTGGAGCAAGCAGACTCGCAGCAGGCCGTGCTGACGACACAAGCCGATGCTGTGCAGACACCGCCTGTCAGCAGTGCGGACCCGGAGCAGATCGATTCTGCGGCCAGTCCCGCAGGGGCTGAGGTAGAAGTGGATACCGAGCCAGAACCTGCACTGGCTGTTACAGATTCTTCTCCGGCAAGCAGTCGTCAGGATGTTGAAGCCAGTGCCGTGGCCGACAGCCAGGCCGTGGCGGCTCCTCAACCCGGCGAGACTGCGGCGGACAGTGAAGAGATTGTCGACACTGCGTCAATTATCAGCAGCAGCGCAGCAGGTGATGTCAGCGCTGCCGGGCAAACAGGGGCAAGCCAGACTGAGGCAAGCACAGATTCAATTGCCAACGATAGCGAAGAGCCGGCTGGCATCGGCGGCGCCGCGGCAAGAACCGAAGAACTGGCGGTCATTAATGTCATGCAGGGCAGTAGTGGCGAGCGTATCATCGCCGTTGATGCCAATGGCGAGGACGTGCTGCGTATCAGCTTCTCTGGTGAAAGCTGGGTGGAGGTGAATGACAGCCAGGCACGCATGGTTTACCGCGATTTGCGACAAGCCGGCGATGTGCTGGAAATTACCGGCCATGCGCCTTTTAATATCTTGCTGGGCGATGCGCCCCTGACAAGCCTGCATTTCAATGGCGATGAGATTGATGTCAGTGACGACATTCGTATCGATAATTCTGCCCGATTAACCGTCGGACTCTGATTCCATGTTTAGTAATGACAATATTCGGCGTCGCAAGACGCGCCAGATCATGGTCGGTGATGTTGCTGTAGGGGGCGATGCGCCCATTTCTGTGCAGAGCATGACCAATACCGAAACTACTGATGTTGAGGCGACTCTGGAACAGATTCACCGCCTGCAGAACGCTGGTGTGGATATAGTCCGGGTATCGGTGCCCAGCATGGATGCCGCAGCGGCGTTCAAACAGATCCGCGCCCAGGTGCAGGTGCCGCTGGTGGCCGATATCCATTTTGACTATCGCATTGCCCTTGAAGTGCTGGAAAACGGTGTGGACTGCCTACGCATCAACCCCGGCAATATTGGCAGTGAGGAAAGAATCAGGTCTGTAATCGACAGCGCCAAGGACAAGAATATTCCCCTGCGCATCGGCGTCAACGCCGGCTCTCTGGGCAAGGCCTTGCTGCGCAAGTACAAGGAGCCCAATGCCGAGGCCATGGTGGAGTCAGCCCTGACCCAGATCGATATCCTCGACAAACTGGACTTTCAGAATTTCAAGATCAGCCTCAAGGCCTCGGAAATATTCATGACCCTGGCCGCCTATCGCAGCCTGGCCACCCAGATTGATCAGCCCTTTCATCTGGGTATTACCGAGGCTGGCGGTCAGCGCTCCGGCACCGTCAAGTCGGCTATTGGACTGGGTGCCCTGCTGATGGAAGGCATCGGTGACACGATTCGTATCTCCCTGGCTGCCGATCCGGTGGAAGAGGTCAAGGTTGGCTTCGATATTCTCAAGAGTCTTGGCCTGCGTCACAAGGGTGTTAATCTCGTGGCTTGTCCCAGTTGCTCGCGGCAGAACTTCGATGTGATTTCTGTGGTCAATGAACTGGAATCACGCCTGGAAGACATTATTACACCCATCGATGTGGCGGTTATCGGCTGCATCGTCAACGGGCCAGGTGAAGCCAAGGTGGCGGAAATCGGTTTGACCGGTGCCAGCCCCAATAATCTGGCCTATGTTGAAGGTGTTCCTGACCATAAGGTCAGTAATGAGAATCTCGTGGATGAGCTGGAATCCATGATCAGAAAACGCGTTGCTGCCAGAGATGCAGCACAGAAGGACATCATCGCCTCCGATTAGGCGACCCTCCCAAGAAAGGACTATGGCAAAACTTCAAGCTATCAGGGGAATGAATGACATCCTCCCCGGTGAATCACTGACCTGGCAATATGTGGAAGGCTGCTTCCGCAGCGTGGTGAAAAGTTTCGGTTACCAGGAAATTCGCTTTCCGGTACTGGAGCAGACCCAGTTGTTCAAACGCTCGATCGGGGAAGTGACCGATATTGTCGAAAAGGAAATGTATTCTTTCGACGATCGCAATGGTGACAATCTGAGTTTGCGCCCGGAGGGTACCGCCGGCTGTGTGCGCGCGGCGGACCAGCATGGCCTGTTGTACAACCAGCAGCAGCGGCTCTGGTATCAGGGTCCCATGTTTCGCCATGAGCGTCCCCAGAAAGGCCGCTACCGCCAGTTTCACCAGTTCGGTGTCGAAGCCTTTGGAATGCCCGGGCCCGATATCGATGTTGAAGTGTTGCAACTGGCCCATCAATTGTGGCTGAAACTGGGCCTGCTTCCCCATGTGCAACTGGAAATCAACAATATCGGCAGCAGCGAAGATCGCAAGCGCTATGCCGCGGCACTGACGGCTTTTCTCGAGCAGCACGAGGCCAGCCTGGATGAAGACGCGAAGCGCCGGATGCACAGCAACCCGATGCGGGTGCTGGACAGCAAGAATCCCCAGGTGCAGGAAATCCTCGCTGACGCACCGGCACTGGCTGACTATGTCAGCGATGACAGTGTCGAGCACTATCAACAACTACAGGCATTGCTGCGTGGCCTGGGTATCGAGTTCAGGGAAAACCCGCGCCTGGTTCGCGGACTGGATTACTACAATAACTGTGTCTACGAATGGACTACCGAGGCGTTGGGCGCCCAGGGTGCAGTTTGTGGTGGCGGTCGCTATGACGGCCTGGTGGCACAACTGGGTGGCCGGGATACGGTCGCGGCAGGCTTTGCCATCGGTATTGAACGGCTGGTGCTGATGCTGGAGAGTCTGGATCTGGTGCCGGAGCAAGCCCGTCGTGCCATCGATGTCTACCTGATTATGGTGGGTGACAATCTGACCGCTCAGGGCTTGGCATTGGCGGCCCAGCTGCGCCAGGCACTGCCCGATGCCGGCATCGTCAGTCACTGTGGCGGTGGTAAATACAATAGTCAGGTGAAGAAGGCCTTTAATGCCGGGGCCCGCCTTGCCGTGATTCTCGAGCGGCGTGACAGTGGCAGCGAAGCGGTGCAGCATTTGCGCCTGAGACGGCTGGACAGCGACGATGAAGCCATCACCGTCGAATTGGCGGAAGTGGTGGACAAGGTAAGGGAAATGCTGGCCGCGAGCTGATGCCTCTGTAGGCCAAATGGGCACA
>JALEHB010000023.1 GCA_022763285.1 Pseudomonadales bacterium
CAACCCTGGCGGCGATGATCGACTACATCAATGACAACAAGTATGAGCATATCCTCACCATCGAGGACCCGATCGAATTTGTGCACCAGAGCAAGAAATGCCTGGTGAACCAGCGTGAGGTGCACCGCGATACCCATGGCTTTAACGAAGCACTGCGCTCGGCATTGCGTGAAGACCCGGACATTATCCTGGTAGGTGAGCTGCGTGACCTGGAGACGATTCGACTGGCGCTGACCGCCGCCGAAACCGGTCACCTGGTATTCGGCACCCTGCACACCACCTCTGCCGCCAAGACCATCGACCGGGTAATCGACGTCTTCCCGGCAGCAGAAAAAGACATGGTGCGCTCGATGTTGTCCGAATCCCTGCAGGCAGTGATTTCCCAGACACTGCTGAAGAAACCGGGCGGGGGCCGGGTCGCAGCCCATGAAATCATGATCGGCACCCCGGCGATTCGAAACCTGATTCGTGAAGACAAGGTGGCGCAGATGTATTCAGCCATCCAGACCGGCGCCGGTTCCGGTATGCAAACTCTGGATCAGTGTCTGAAAGACCTGTTGGCCAAGGGCATGGTTACCCGCGAGGATGCCCGCACCAAGGCGAAGATGCCGGAAAACTTCTAGGCCAGCTAACTCTGGCTGATCAGCTACCGGGCCGGAGCTTGCTGCTTCAGCCCGGTAAACCAGTTCTCCAGTATGATCTGCGCGGCGATATGATCAATCGCTTCGTCCCGCTTGCCACCCTGTTCCATAACCTGCTCCAGCGCCTCTTTGGATGAGAGTCGCTCATCCATGCCGTAAACCGGACGATGAAAGCGTCCGTGCAGGCGATTGGCAAACTTCCTCGCTCTCACCAGCAGTTCACTCTCACTGCCATCCATGTTGTAGGGCAGGCCCACCACAAAGACATCCGGATGCCACTGTTCAATATGGCGCGCCAGGGTTTCCCAATCAGGAATGCCGTCCCGGGCCTTGATCACTGCCACGCCCCGGGCGCTGCCACTGACACTCTGGCCAAAGGCCATGCCGATACGCTGGGTACCGAAATCGAAACCCAGGGCAGTGAGGGGCTTGTCGTTTTTGGCAGGGAAACTGGGCAGAGACATGCCGATCAGGAGTGGCCGGCTTCCGGTGACAGTTGTTGCAGATCAATACCCAGAGTCGCGGCGGCAGCCTCGGCCTTGTGGGCATAGTCTCTGGAGAAGAGCAGGTCGCTATTAGCCGGTGCAGTAAGCCAGGCATTCTGACTGATTTCCTGCTCCAGCTGACCGGCTTCCCAGCCGGCGCAGCCCAGTGCTACCAGATAATTGTCCGGGCCCTTGCCCTGGGCAATATCCTGAAGAATGGTGCGCGAGGTGCAGATGGTAATCTCCGGAGTCACTTCGATGGAGGAGTCCCAGTTGCGACCGGCATCATGGATGATAAAACCCTTGTCTCTTTCTACCGGGCCGCCGGCCAGCACGTGCTCATGCTTGAACAGCATCTCACCCACCGAGCAGACTATATCCAGTTCTTCAAAAATATCAGCGACACTGGCCTGCAGGGGCTTGTTGATGACAATGCCCAGGGCACCTTCTTCATTATGTCGCCACAAATAGGTGACGGTATTGGCAAAGTAGGGATCTGCCAATTGCGGCATGGCAATCAGAAACTGATCTTCGAGATAGCCTGTGTTGCTGCTGTCGCTCATTAATAGCTCGTCAGGGAATTGCCTTCGTGAAAACGCCAGGTTCGGATAATTTCCAGTATATCAGCTTCTTCACGCATTGCCTCGGGGAAAGGCTCGAAGGGAGCGGCGAGATTAACAATCTCTACCGCTGCCTGGTCCAGCAGATTATGGCCGGATGATTCCAGAATCTGGATGTCGTCTACCTGACCATCAGGCAGGATCGATACCAGCATTCGCAGACTGCCGTAAATGCGGCTGCGCCGCGCCTGTTCCGGATAATTGATATTGCCTACAGCCTCGATACGACGGCGCCAGTTATCCAGATAGAGTGCATCGTGGCTTTTTCGGGTGGAAGCCGAAGAGATGGTATAGCGGCGCGGGCGACTGGCATATTCCTGGCGGCGCCGGTCGAGCCTGGCCTGCAGGCTGGCAATGGCCAGGCTGATTTCGTCGGCGCTGCTGCTCTCATTGACCGGCTGTTCCTGTTCCGGCTCCAGTTCCTCCAGTTGCTGGCTGATGTCACGACCGTCCTGGAAGGTGGATATGACCGCGGTATTCTGCACCGGCATATCATTCACCACCCGCGGTGCCTGCGGAACCGGCACTACCTCATTGATGGTCTCGGCGCTGAAATCTGCCTCAAATGGCGTGCTGGGGGCTGCTACTTCATCGAGCACACCGCTGCCAAGCTGATTCTCCTGGGCCAGAAAATCGGCATCATCGGGAGCCACTTCCGAGCGGTACTGGGCCATGGTGACTTCCAGCACCGGCTCCGATTCACTCTCACCCAGGTAGGTGAAGCCAATACCCAGAATGACGATGGCGTGGGCACACAGTGAAAGAAACACGGTGAAGCCAAATCGCTCTTTTGACAGATCATCATCGGGGTTCATAGGCACTACTGTCTCACGGGACTCAGGCAGCCTGCAATTTCTCTTCGATACAGACCATCAGCTCGGAGGCGATATCCAGTCCGGTTTCGGCGTCGATTTCACGCACACAGGTGGGGCTGGTGACGTTGATTTCAGTCAGATAATCACCAATCACATCCAGTCCGACAAAGAGTAAACCTCTTTCTTTCAACGCGGGGCTGACCTGTTCACAAATCCAGCGATCACGGTCGCTCAATTGTTGCACCACGCCGCTGCCACCGGCAGCCAGATTGCCACGGCTCTCGCCCACGGCCGGAATCCGGGCCAGGGCATAGGGCACCGGTTTGCCATCAATCACCAGGATGCGCTTGTCACCGTTGCTGATCTCGGGAATGTATTTCTGCGCCATGATGGGGCGCTTGCCTCCCAGGGTCAGGGTTTCAATCACGACACTGAGATTGGGGTCATTCTTGCCGATACGGAAAATGGAGCTGCCACCCATGCCGTCCAGGGGCTTGTAGATGACATCTTCATGCTGGCGATAAAAGGATTTCAGCTGTTCGGCCGCACTGGCAACAATAAAAGGCGGGCAGCACTGGGGAAACTGGGTGGCGAATACCTTCTCATTGCAGTCCCTGAGGCTCTGGGGCCGGTTAACGATGAGCACCCCTTCACGCTGGGCCTGCTCCAGCATATAGCTGCAGTAGACATAGTCGATGTCGAAGGGTGGATCCTTGCGCATCAGGATCACGTCCAGCTCGGCCAGGGAGATATCCTCGGTCGCCTGCAGGGAGAACCAGTCCTCGGGATCGTCGCGCACGGTCAGGCCCCGGCTGTTGGCCCTGGCTTTGCCCTGATCCAGATAGAGGTCCGACTGCAACATGTAATGCAGCTGCCAGCCGCGTTTCTGTGCCGCCAGTAACATGGCCAGCGTGGTATCTTTTTTGACGGTGATGGAATCGATGGGGTCCATCACAACCCCCAGCTTGATGCTCATTCGCTACTCTCTTGTAAAACTGCGCCCTTGTTCAAATCCAGGTGTGAAACCGGGCCCGATAGGAAGTTTATCGACCTTTTCCGGGGATGAAATACCCGGTGGTGACAGGAAATCGCTGGCCTGGACCCTGTTTCACGCCGTTGGCGGTCAGCCCCGGTCCCCTGGCCAAGCCCTGCGGAACAGGCGCTGATAGTAGCCCAAACAGGTGGAAACAGTGAAATGGCCCCACCCCGGGAGCCTGGGCTGCTCGGATAGCAGTCTCTCTGACCGGGCAAAGTGTTTATAATAGCGTCCCCGCCGGAGATCGGCAGGAGCACATTTGCGGAGACTGATGGAAAGCGTAGTGAAAAAATTGGCATTCTTATGGGGAATAGGCGGCGTAATCGCCCTGTTGAGCTTCGCCGTGGTCCGTTTGTCCCGCTACGCCATGGAGCTGGAGCTGGCCAGCCTGTCTCTGGTCCACTGGCTCGCCTTGCTGTTCAGTATATCGTTCATGGCCTATTCCGAAGGCTACCGGGGTTTCTATCTGCAATTCTCACCCCGGGTCGTGCGCCGCGCCAGCTTTCTCGGCAGTCGCTCCCGGCCGCATGAATTATTGCTGGCACCCCTGTTTTGCATGGGCTATTTCCATGCCACTCGCGCCCGCCTGATTGCCACCTATGCCCTGACCCTGATGATCATCAGCTTCGTCATCCTTGTACCGATGTTGCCGCAACCCTGGCGCGGCATCATTGATGTGGGTGTCGTGGTGGGGCTTGTCATGGGAATTCTTTCCATCTGCTATTTCGTCATCATGGAATGGCGGGGAGACAACAGCAATGCTATTTCTCCTGGCTTTCCCGATGATTCCTCGCTGTTGAGCTCATGACTTCAACCCCCGACAATGCATCCAAAGGCAGCTCCACCCGAAAACCTGCCGCGCAGAATGTCAGTTGTGCTGTGGTGGTGACCTATCGGCCGGAGTTGACGGCCCTGTTGAAATTGTTGGGCCAGCTCAACAAGGAAACGGATTTTGTCGTTATCGACAATGGTTCGGAAGAAATCGAGCGGCTGGAAGAATCCATCACCGTCTATCAGCGCTGCCGCGAACTGATTCGTCTGGATAATAATCAGGGTCTGGCCAGGGCCCTGAATATCGGCATCCAGTGGGCCCAGGAACGGAGCTTTGAATACCTGTTTCTGTTTGATCAGGACAGCAGTCTCTGTGATCTGTTTATCTCACGCATGGTCAGAGCCGGTCGTGACGCCGAGCAGTTTTCCTGGCGCGGCATCGCTGCTGTCGGTCCCAGGATCATCAACCCCCAGACTCTGCGCCAGACGCCCTTCAAACTCTTCAATCGATTGTGGCTGCGCAGCGATCGACACCTTGCTGGCAGTGATTCCCACTACCTCGCTGATTTTCTGATCACCTCCGGCACTCTGCTTGTGCTCAAACATATTCAGGCCATCGGCCCCATGAAGGAAAGCTATTTTATTGATAATGTGGATCTGGAGTGGTGCTTTCGTGCCAAGTCCCTGGGTTATGACCTGGTCGGCACCGACGCCGCCGTGCTCTACCATGCCATTGGCGAGCGCAGCTTGAATCCTCTGGTCCGGGCGGGCATCATGGCGCAGCACAATCCGTCCCGCACCTATTATTCCAGCCGCAACAGGATTCATCTCTACGGAGTGCCTTATTCACCGCTGGGCTGGAAACTGAGAGACATGATACGTTTCACTATCAAGGCAAGCTGGTTATTGCTGACATCCAATGAGCGTCGTCAGTACTGGCAGAATATTCGCAGCGGCATTCGTGACGCCAAGACCCTGAGCTGATTTTTCAGCCTCACATCCGGTTATGAGTCATCAGAGCAAAGTACTAATCCTGCTTTCCACCTATAACGGAGAGCGTTATCTTGATGAGCAACTAAAATCCCTGCTGGACCAGTCCTGGCCGGAGGTCAAGATTCTGGTGCGCGATGACGGTTCCTCTGATGACAGTTGCAAGATTCTTGCCGATTACAGTATTCGTTATCCGGAACGTTTTCATTTCCTGCGCGACGAGGCGGGTAACCTGGGTGCCTGTGGCAGTTTCGCCTGGTTGGTGAATTATGCACTGGAGCACAAGCAGGAGCTGGGGCTGGATCGCTTGTATATGATGTTCTGTGATCAGGATGATGTCTGGTATGAGGACAAGGTAGCCCGTCAGATGAACGCCATGCTGGCCACCGAAGATGAACTGGCCGATGACCACTCGGTACCGATTCTGATTCACACTGATTTGCAGGTAGTAGCGGAAGACGGTCAGCCCATCGCCGAATCACTGGCCAGTTATCAGGGGCTGGAAACCGAGCGCAACAGTTTTCCGAATATGGTAATCAGCAATCTGGTGACCGGTTGCACGGCTCTGTTCAATGAAGCCCTGGCCCGGCGTGCCCTGCCGGTGCCGCAGGCCGCTATCATGCATGACTGGTGGATGGCCCTGATTGCTTCGGCCTTTGGTAAAGTGGTCTACCTGGACACCCCGTTGATCCACTATCGTCAGCACGGAGCCAACACTATCGGTGCCAAGCAGAAAGATAGCCAGGGCCCTGGCAGCATCAGTTTCTGGCGCAAGCTGTTTGGCCCCGCCGCCAATGAACATCTCTATGAGGTGGCGCTACAGGCGCGGGCCTTCCGCAATCAGTTCGCTGCAGAGCTGGACAAACGCAATCGCCTGGCCCTGACCCTCAGTACCCTGATGGCCACCCGCATCGGCTTTGTGCAACGACTTATGTATCGTTTGGCACGGCGCTTCTAGTGTCGCTGTCCGGCCCAATCGTAAAGATTTCCTGAATAGCGGCGCGGAAGCCTTGCTGTGAACAATCCCGTTCTACTGCTGCCAGACCCGACTGTCGAATTTTGTTCCACAGGGTTTCATCCTTGAGCAGGCGCAGACATTGCCTGGCAAAGTCGGCTGCCTCATCGGCTACCAGAAGCTCTTCACCATCACGCCAGGACAATTGCTGAGCCAGCAGGCTGGTGCTGACCGTGGGCAGACCATGGCCACTGGCTTCATGGATCTTGTGGGGGATGCCCGCCGCAAAACGGGTCGGGGCGATGAATACCCGGCTGCGGTCATAGACTTCATCGATAGATTCCACCCGGCCGGTGAAAACGATATTGGCCTTGTCGATGGTGGCCAGGGAAGGGGCCTGGTTATCGCCCACAACGGTCAGCTGCACATCGGGCAGGGCCTGTTCAATCAGGGGCCAGACATTGATGATAAACCACAGCAGGGAGTCCACATTGGGTGAGCCCTCATCCCGCAATGCGCCAACAAACAACAGACCGCTTCGCTGCGAATAGCCGGGACTGTCGCTGCGGGTTTGCATGGTATGCCCCAGCACCGATGTGCAACTAAAGCCGGCCGACTTGAAATAGGCTGCTTCCTGGGCCGACACTGCCACAATGCGATCGGCATCCCGCGCCAGTTCCAGCTCGGCATCGATGGCCTGCTGTTCCTGTTCGCTGCTGATCTGTTCTCCCAGCAAGCGGCGCCTGAGTATTTCCCGGGGCGCACTGACGGCTTCGGCGTCATAGATCAGTTCCACACCGGCGAGCAGTTCACTCCGCTCGGCCATGATGCGATTAAAGGTGGCCATATTGTGTTCGCGACTGACGACGATGGTGTCGTAATACGATTGTCGTTCTTCGAGAAACTGCGCCAGTTGGTCTTCACCCCTGCCGAGAATCACCTCCACTGTCGCAGGCAATGTTTTGTAGACCTCCTGCCAATCCCCACTTGGAAACAACATGGGGAACAAGGTGAGATTTAATGGCATCTGGCTCAATTCGCTGAGCAAATTCGCTGCCCTGGGGTAGCCAGCGCCGAGGGATGGATAGGGCACGCGGTCATCCAGAATCAATACATTGGGACGCCCATGCTGGTAGTGTCTGCCGCGCAAAGCATTGGCTGGATCATTTTCCAGACGACTGGCGAGGTAGCGTGGATGTTTCTGACAAAGTAATTCACGATGTTCAGCTTGCAAGCGGGAAGCCCCTTCGAAGCCCGCTGAACTGGCAAACTCGAAATGGGTGATCTGCACTTTGGGGTTATAGACGACGCGCAGGCCCTTCTCGTGCAATCGCACACAGAAGTCAGACTCTTCATAATAGGCCGGCGCATAGTCTTCATCGAAGCCACCCATCTCCAGGAATTGACTGGTACGGAACACAAGACAGGCGCCGGAGCAGTAATCCACATCGCGCTGAAACTGATATGCCGCTTCTTGCGGATTATCGCCCCGTCCGTATCCCAGGCAAGCGCCATCATTCCAGATGATGCTGCCGGCTTCCTGCAGACTGCCATCCAGCAAGTCAATACGGCCTCCTACGGCGCCGATGCTCTGATCGGATTCAAGCATGGAAACCGCTGCTTCGAGGCAACCTTCGCTGATCATGGCATCATTATTGAGCAACATCAGATAGCTGCTTGAAGCCAGCGCCGCTCCCTGATTAACGGCTTTGACGAATCCGAGGTTCCCATCGTTGCGGACAATCCTGGCGCCCCTGATTCTATCCAGCAGATCAGCAGTCTCATCACTGGAGTCGTTATCTATAATCAGTAAGCGAAACGGAATTTCAGCGTACTCGAGCAGGGATTCCAGGCAGAGATAGCTCAAGGGTGCCTGGTTATAGAAGATCAGAAGTATCGTCAGCTCAGCCTGTTCCGCATCATAGAACTCCAGTTTCTTGCCACTTGCCAGGAAGCGCCGCAGCCGGTCACTGGCTTCGTCTCTGAACTCTTCCTTGAAGTCCGGCTCTTGTGCTGGCCTTATCGCAGGCGAGGATGTTGAGTCCTGTGCGGGGGCCAGGAACTGTTTCAGTTTTTGTATTGGCCTTGTGAGGCGTAGCAAGGGTGAGGACAGCAATCGGTCATTGAGATCCTGTAAGTCAGACACATGCTGTTTCAAGGCCTCATGATGACCGCTGAGTTCGTTGTATTCCTGGCGCCAGAAATTAGCATCACCGCTGGCCGCTACAGTAGAAGCTTTTGCTCTGACGGATTTGGACAGATCAATCCCCAGATCCTGATAAAGTTGCGCTTGCAGCTTGGCGACAAGCGCCGCAACAGCGTCATCAGTTGAACTCTCAGCCTGCGGCAAAGTCGGTGGCAGTCCTCCCGTAAAGCGTTTTCCCGACAGACGATGCTGCCATCGTTGCAACATGTATTGATATTCTTGTTGGGCCCGACCACGGTTGGCGGGCAAGACATCGCTCTTGCGAGAAACGGATTCGTGATGCAGAAGTTTGACAGCCGGGTTCAACAGGACCGGGAATCCCTTGTCCTTCATCCGCAGACAAAGATCAACGTCGTTAAAGGCCACTGCCAACTCAGTCTCATTAAACCCACCCAGTTTCTGGAAAAGCTCTTTTCGCACGAACAGGCAAGCCGCTGTAGCTGCATCAACCGCATATGGGTGTAGTAGTGATTGTCGAGGCAGATAATCTTCAGATTCGCCGTGGGCGATATGTCGGGCAATTGCCAGTTCATCCAGGGCGATACCCGCGTGCTGAATACTCGCATCGGGATAGAGCAGCAAACAGCCTGTTGCACCCACATCCTCCCGCTCGGCAATAGCCAACTGCCTTTCGAGCCAGTCGGGCTGAACGATTTCGATGTCATTATTCAGGAAACAAATTATCGGTGAGCTTGCCTGATTCACAGCGAAATTA
>JALEHB010000231.1 GCA_022763285.1 Pseudomonadales bacterium
CGGTAATGGGCAGCATCTCCACGTCGCGAAACTTTTTATTGCCTTTCATGGATTCATCCAGCAGCGTACCCAGATTGGCATAGGTGTCAGTGACGAAGACTGATTCATCGGTAGTGGTCTTGCGGGTAATGCCGAAATTGATCTTGCGCCGGGTCGAGGCGGGGATCTGGTTAAGCATGTTCTTGGTGGCCCAGACAGAGCCATTGCGAGCGAAGTCGCTGATGCGGGAAGCGTTGTTGATGGTTTCCCCCAGTACCGTGAACTCCACATGGCCACCGGCGTGGTAGCTGCCGAACCATTCCTGGCCTTCATTGAGGCCGATGTTCAGGAAAATGTCATGGAACCAGCCCTTGCGCGCCTGCCACTCGTGGGTAATGGCGCGCATCATCTTTTGCAGTTCCAGTGAGCAGCGCAAGGCATTGAGCTTGTAATCGCAATCCGGCTGCGGAAAGAAGTAATACACCATGCCATCGCCGGCGTGTTTGCCATAGGTGCCATAGTATTTGCGGAAAATGGGTTCGCTGCGTTGCCAGATATGATTGATCAGCTCGAAGTATTCTTCGGCCGGCAGTTCCGAGCAGATGCGGGTGGAGTTCTGCACATCGGCCACCATTACGGTGACATCGGTGAGATAGGGTTTGCGCTTTTTCAGCAGTTCATTGATGACATGATTGCGCTTGCGCAGGAATTCCAGCAGAAAGTCGTCATTGAGTTGCACCGGGCTGAAGGTGAACAGAATGCCTTCCCGGTAGAAACAGATATACAGGTCACAGGGCAGGGGGTCTTTGACACCACCATAGCCGGCCGGCAGGAGGGCCGGAAAATGCACCATGGGCTCCTTGCCCAGGGGGGCGGCTTCTTCGAAGCACTGTTTGAGAATGCTGAGCTGTTCCGCATCCAGGGCCGAATACACCTTCATCAGGCCCTGCTGGCTGAGGCGCTTCTTGCCGGCGGCGATATGAGGCTTGAGCAGCTCGCGCAGATGGTCCGGGTCGGTCCCCACCTGGGTATTGAACAGCATCTTCAGCAGATTGCGGGATTCCAGCTCGCCGGGCAGATCGCTGTCATAGTTGAAGAAGGACTTGCTGGCCTGCTCATTCCACCAGATCAGCTCCATATTGTTATTCACCATATAGGCCGGTCCGGGCAGGCTTTCGATGCTGTCCTGTTCGATGGAGAGATGATTCAGGGTTCCCTGGGCGCCGAAATGGCCTTGCGGGGAAATAGTGTCAGGTGCCAGGGCAGGGGAGTTTGCCTGGCCAGCCTGTTGCTGACTGGCTGATTTGCGACTGCCGATCTGGTCCGCGATCTGAGCCATGCTCAGGCCCTCCTTTTTCAGGCGTTGTACCTGCTTGATCATGTCCACGGCGCTGTCATCGAAATAGCCCAGGCGGGTGGCACGACTGTCGCTGCCCTCAGGGCTGCGTACCACCGGGTTGGGGAGAATGCCAAGGGCCACATAGTTATTCAGTGTAGCTCTGGAAATTCCTGTTATTTCAATGAGTTGCTTAGAGTCCAGCATTGTGCTCAGGCTGCCATGGATAAGTAGGTTAGGCAGTATAAATAGGCTGTCCAAGAATAGTCAATATATTTGTTAGGCAGTCTAAATAAATTTAGGCTGTCCAGATGTCTTTTGGACAGCCAATTCTGCTAGGCTTTGTGCCGCCTCTGGCCAAGCCTGCCGGGCCGGGGCGGAAGGCTTGGCAGTGAAACCGGGCAGGGAAAGGAGGTTGGAGTGAATTTCAAGCGCATCTCAGTGAGTGAGGCCAGGGCCATGTTAGCCGATCAGCCGGAGCAAGAGCCCGTGCAGGTGGTGGATATCCGGGATGAAGAATCCTATGCCCAGGGGCATTTGCCCGCCGCAGTGCATCTGCACAATGCCAATATGCAGGAATTCATTCAGTCAGCAGACCTGGATGCACCCCTGCTGGTGTATTGCTACCACGGCCATATGAGCCAGAGCGCGGCGGCCTGGCTGGCAGAACAGGGCTTTGAGCAGGCCTATAGCATGGATGGTGGCTATGCCGATTGGGAGCTGGAGGCTGATTGAAGGTCTGCGGCGGGCAGCATTGATCGATAATTGATCAGCCAGGTAGTATCTTCAGAGAAAAAAATAATCTATCAGAATCAGACAGATGGGTCGGGTTCTTCAGAGCCTTGCTCAGCCTGGTCCGCTTTTTCGAAAATCCGCTTGGCGGTCATCAGGGCCACCATATAGATCATATTGATCATGGCCCAGGCGAAGATCTCCAGAGGCCAGAGCCGGTGGCTTGCCGGATCCAGATTCCTGCCAGTGATGATCAGCACTATCCACAAGGCCAGACCCAGCAGGGACATCGCGGCCGCCAGGCGCCAGTGCCGGCGCCACTGTTTCAGGGCCGCCAGGGGTAAGGCTGCACTGGCCAGGGAAAACAGCAGCACGATAGCGGCAATCAGCAGATTCCACCAGAACGCGGCTTCACTCTCGGCGGCCTCGGCGGCCCAGACAGAGACTGAAAAACCGCCCAGCACCAGGCCGGCCATCAGGCGATGCGGGAATTTGTAGGGACTGTGTGCTGACATGGAGCGGCATTAAAACATTGCCGGGGCCCGGCATAAAGCAAAAGCTGGAAATCCGCGAGGAGATTGGGGACAGGACTGGCTTTCGGAGTAGAATAGCGACACAGTTATTGTCGCCCATTGATCAACAAGAGGTAATCCATGGCACAACGCAGAACAGATTCATTGGTTCTCAATTTCTCCAGCATTGCGGGCAAGCTTTGCAAACCCCTGGGATTGCTGGCAGCAGCAGGTCTGCTGGCCGCCTGTACCACCACCGGCGGTACCGGTAGCACTGGCAGCGGCGCTTTTCCTGACCGGATCGTGGCAGAGCGGGGCGGTTTCATTCCCGAAGGGATTGAATTTGATAGCAATAATCGCCGCTTGCTGGTTGGTTCCATTGCCGATGGTTCGGTCTATGCCATCGACGGCAATGGCCGCCTGCAGGAAGTAGTGAGTGACTCACAACTGATTGCCTCGGTGGGTATTGAAGCCGATGAAGTGCGTAACCGCCTGCTGGTGGCCAATTCCAACACCCGTATCGAGCAGGGTGATGCCATGCTTGGTGTGTATGAGTTGGACAGTGGTGCTCCCATTGCCATGGTGGATCTGGCCGATGCCATCGAGGATCGCCCCGCCGATGCCGCCCATTTTGCCAATGACGTGGCGGTTTCCACCCACGGCACGGCCTTTGTCACCGATACCCGCATGAATATTGTTTATCGCGTGGACAACTATTACAACGCCGAGGTGCTGCTGGATCTGGGTCGTGACTCCGGCTACAACCTCAATGGTATCGAGTTTCATCCCGCCGGTTTGTTGCTGGTGGCTTCCCCTGGCAATGGCAAGTTGCTGCGTGTGCCGGTGAACAATCCGCAAAACTGGGCGGAAGTGGATCTGGAATTGCCCATGTATGGTGGCGACGGACTGGTCTGGGCATCCGATGGTGGCCTGGTGGCTACCTCAAACAATGCCAGCCGGGTACTGAAATATCACAGTGATGACAACTGGCGCAGTGCCCGCCTGACCGGTGTGGCCAGCTTCAGTGGTCAGGGCACCACGGCTGCTGCGGTGGATGATGACATCTATGTGGTGCAGCCACAGTTCACCAGCCAGGACGCTCCAGTGATTCTGCGCGCCCGGTTTTAGGCCGGAGCCGATCGCAAAACCAGATTGCGCAGCTCCACGGGGCTGCGCTTGATTCCCCGATATCCCCGTAAGCGCAGACAAGGAACCCGATGAGTCAGGACTCTATTAATCAGGACCCCGTTAACCGCGAAAAAGGCAGTGACGCCTACAAGAATCAGGTGGAGCTCAAATATCAGCTCTATAACAGTCTCTTTCTGACGCTACCGCTGGATGCGGTGGAGCAGGCCTCATTGCTATTGCCTTTGTTGGAAGAGGCTGGCAGCAAGGGGCTGGAAGAGGGGCAGACTCCCCTGGACATCATTGATAATTTTCTTGAGGTCCATCGTCCCGGCAGCAATGAGCGTGAGCGCAGTAATTTTCTGTTCAAGGTGATTCAGTATGTAGAGCGCCAGGTAGCACTGGTTGATGCTCTGGAGGATGCCGCGCTGGTGGACGTGCAGGAGACCGAAACTGCCAATCGCCTGCGGGTACTGATGGAGCGGGTGGAGAGGAATCATCTGGAAGAAAAGTTCAGCCGTCAACTGGACAAGTTCGGCGCACGGGTCATTCTTACCGCCCACCCAACCCAGTTCTATCCGGGGCCGGTGCTGGGCATCATTGCTGACCTGGCCCAGGCCATCAAGTGCAACGACGTGGCCCGGGCGCGGGATCTGTTACAGCAACTGGGCAACACCCCTTTCTATAACAAGGAAAAGCCCACGCCCTATGACGAGGCTATCCAGCTTAGCTGGTATCTGAGCAATATTTTCTACCCGGTGTTTGGCGAAATCATCGATAGCCTGACCAAAATGCCGGGTGTTAACGAAGACATAGCCAGCCATGTGCTCAGTGTCGGTTTCTGGCCCGGCGGTGACCGCGATGGCAATCCCTTCGTCACCACCGACACCACCCGCCGGGTTGCGGAAAAACTGCGCAGCAATATTCTTGGCTGCTATCACCGTGATATCCGGGAGCTGAAACGGCGTCTGAGTTTTTCCGGCGTGCACGAAGAACTCACCAGTATCGAGCAAACCCTGTACTCGGAACTTTCCGGTGAGGTGGAGGAGTGCTTTTCCAGCATCGATGAAATTCTCGCGCGTCTGGACAAGCTGGTAGCAATCATCCGCGACCAGCATCAGGGCCTGTATCTGGATCTGCTGCTTTCCTTCCGCCGCAAGATCCGCATTTTTGGTTTTCATTTTGCCAGCCTGGATATTCGCCAGGATTCCAGGGTGTTGCGCAATATTTTCAATACGGTGCGTGAGCAGACACCGGGTTTGTTGCCCGATGATTTCGATCAGTTGCCGGAAGCAGAACGTATCGACAAGCTACTGGCGATCAAGGGAGAGGTGGACCTGTCGCAGTTCGACGATGCCTTGCTACTCGATACCTTCGAGTGTCTGCGAGCCATCAAGGATATTCAGAAGCGTAACCAGGAAGCCGCCTGTCACCGCTATATCATCAGTAACTGCGCCGGGGCTCTGGATATCGCCACCCTGATTGCCCTGTTTCGACTGGCCGGATGGGCCGATGAAGAACTGACGGTGGACATGGTGCCACTGTTTGAAACCATTCGCGATTTGCGCTCGGCCGGTGAGAGCATGAAGTTTCTTTACGAGTTTGAGCCTTATCAGCGTCATCTGGC
>JALEHB010000232.1 GCA_022763285.1 Pseudomonadales bacterium
CCTGAAAGGCCATCACGGTCATGAAATAGACAAAGGCATTATTGCCACCGCGGTTAACCAGGTTGGCGACGATACGTGCCAGGAAGAACACAAAGGTATTCAACACACCCTGCAGCAGGGTCATGGTGACCATGTCGCCATTGGCAATATGACTGACCTCATGGCCCAGTACCGCTTCAGCTTCATCGGCGCTCATTTGCCGGAGCAGGCCACTGCTAACGGCTACCAGGGCATTATTGCGGTTGGCGCCGGTGGCAAAGGCGTTGATTTCCGGTGAGTCGTAGATTGCCACTTCCGGCATGCCGATACCGGCCTGTTTGGCCTGACGGGCCACGGTGTCCACCAGCCAGCGCTCTTCCTGACTGCGGGGCGATTCAATCACCCGGGCGCCGGTGCTGCGCTTGGCAATGAATTTGGACATGGCCAGGGAGATGAATGAGCCACCCATGCCGAACACGGCACAGATGAACAGCAGGCCGGCATTGCTGCTCTGATCCAGGCCCAGCACCGGCATGAGAATGCTCAGCACGATGCCGAGCACAATCAGAATGGCCAGGTTGGTGGCAACAAACAGAAAAACACGTTTCATTGAGTACTCCATCCCCGCAGGGAATTAACGATACATCTATTATGGCGGCGAAACTGGCGTTTTAAAGTCTTTCCGACAGCGATTGCCTCCCGCCTGCCGTATCCGCCGGGCGGCTTATTTCCTATACTCTCGGTCTTTACTGTCTTTACCCCGGCATAAAACAGGGGCTTTCAGCCTGCAGGGAACGCATTGTATGTACGAACCCAATATTCTCTCGGTTTTGCCACCACTGATGGCCATTTTGCTGGCCATTATGACCCGCCAGGTGATCATTTCCCTGACCCTGGGCATCTGGCTGGGCTTTTGCCTGCTGGAATCGGTCAATCCCCTGACCGGGCTGGGTCTGGCCATCGACGGCATCATCAATGTCTTCAGCGACGCCGGGGACACCCGGGTACTGGTATTTACCCTGATTATCGGCGGTTTGATCGCCACCATTGAGAAAGTGGGCGGGGTGCGGGGTTTTATTCGCCTGCTGGAGAACCGTCGCTGGGTCGACCGGGGTATTCGCGCCCAGTGGCTGGCCTGGGGCATCGGCATTGTGGTGTTTATTGAGTCCAATATTACCCTGCTGGTGGCAGGCTCCATCTCCCGACCGCTGTTCGATCGCTACAAGATCGCCCGGGAAAAACTGGCCTATATTATCGATTCCACCTCGGCGCCGGTGTGTATCCTGATTCCCCTGAATGCCTGGGGCGCCGTGGTCATCGGTATCCTGGAATCTTCCGGCGTGGTGAGCCCGGTGGAAGTGTTTGTCTCGGCGATTCTGTTTAACTTCTATGCCCTGGCGGCCATCTTTCTGGCGGCCATCGTCATCTGGCGCAATCTGGATATCGGGCCCATGAAAAAAGCCCAGCAACGCACCGAGGAGGGTGGCTTGCTGTGGCCCGATGCTACCCCCATGGTGGACCCTACGATTCTGGCCGATGAGTCTGCCGAAGCCACCGATTCGGACAAGGCCCGCTTCATGCTCCTGCCTATCCTGGCCATGGTACTGGCCATGCCTCTGGGGCTTTATATCACCGGCGATGGCGTGATCAGTGCCGGTTCCGGGTCCACCTCCGTGCTGTGGGCAGTGCTGGTGGCGCTGGCAGTAGCCTGGATGCTGGTGCTGGTGGAAAAGCGGGCCAGGGTGGAAGAGCTGATGCAGATATTCCTGCGCGGTGCCGGAGGTCTGCTGCCGGTAGCCATGATTCTGCTGTTTGCCCTGGCTCTGGGTGATGTTGCCAATCTGCTGGGTACTGGCGTCTATGTAGCCCAGGTGGCCCAGGATACGATTCCGGTGGCCCTGATGCTGCCGCTGCTGTTTATTATCTCTGCCTTTATTGCCTTCTCCATCGGCAGTAGCTGGGGCTGTTTTGCCATCATGATTCCTTTGGCGGTGCAGATAGCCCTGTCCATGGAATTGTCGGTGCCCATGTTCCTGGCGGCGGTGTTATCCGGTTCGGTATTCGGTGACCACGCTTCTCCCATCAGTGACACCACGGTGGTGTCTTCCATGGCCTCGGCCACCGACCATATCGACCATGTGCGTACCCAGTTGCCCTATGCCCTGATGGCGGCCGGGGTGGCTACCGTGCTGTTTTTCATCACCGGCCTGCTGTTCCTGTAGTCATGGATGTGAGCATAGTTGAATTTCCCAGCACGCCAGTGGCCATGATCCGTCACGGGGCTGGTCCGGACAGCGAACATGACACGGCCATGAAGCTGGTGCAGTACAAATTACAGCACAAGTTGCTGGATCAGAGTCGCTTCAGAAGCTATGGCCTGCATCATCTGCCCGGTCAGGCGGCGGGCGGGCCAGTGCAGCAAGTAGACTTCTGCCTGTCCACCGAAGGGCCCGTACTGGCCAATGACTGGGGCATCGTCGAGTCAGTGATTCCGGCTTGTCGTTGTGCAATGGCCAGGGATATTGGTTCGAGACTGGATAACCAGGCAATCAAAGGTCTTTTGCAGGACTGGCTGCCGCAAAGCGGCGAGGTTCTGTCGGGGCAGCCGGTCATATTCCACTATGTGAATGTGGGGCCGGATGTGAAGCCCGACGAGATGATCACCGATGTGTATTTGCCGCTGCGCTGATGGGCTGGTGCCTGTGCTTTGACTCTGTCAGGCGAGCGGCTGGAAAAATGCAGCCATAAAAAAGCCAGGCTGTGACACCTGGCTCTTCTATTTCTCCCTTGTAAGCTTCCTCAGTCGTCAGCGGCGACGTCCCTGACTTCGGTAATGGGCAGCATCTCCACGTCGCGAAACTTTTTATTGCCTTTCATGGATTCATCCAGCAGCGTACCCAGATTGGCATAGGTGTCAGTGACGAA
>JALEHB010000233.1 GCA_022763285.1 Pseudomonadales bacterium
AGTACACCCACAAGGACACCATCATGACTGACGTATCCCATCACCGAGTAATCATCCTGGGCTCCGGCCCGGCCGGCTACACTGCCGCTGTCTATGCTGCCCGCGCCGGCCTGGAACCGGTGGTTATCACCGGCCTTATCCAGGGTGGTCAGCTCACCACCACCACCGATGTCGACAACTGGCCCGGTGATGTGGAGGGTCTGCAGGGGCCCGATCTGATGGTGCGCATGCAGAATCATGCAGAACGCTTTGATACCAAAGTAATTTTTGATCACATCAATGCAGTGGATCTGAGCAATCGCCCCTTTCAGCTCAGCGGCGACAGCGGCCAATACAGCTGCGATGCCCTGATCATTGCCACCGGTGCCTCGGCCCAGTACCTGGGGCTTGAGTCGGAACAGGCCTATATGGGCAAGGGTGTCAGCGCCTGCGCCACCTGTGACGGCTTCTTCTATCGCAACAAGCCTGTGGCGGTCATCGGTGGCGGCAACACCGCCGTCGAAGAGGCCCTGTACCTGTCCAACCTCTGCTCCCATGTCACTGTGGTACACCGCCGTGATGCCCTGCGTGCTGAAAAGATCCTGCAGGACAAACTCATGGAGAAAGTAGCCGAAGGCAAGGTCACCATGGCCTGGGATCACACCCTGGAGGAAGTCACTGGCGATGACATGGGTGTCACCGGCATCCGTATCAAGCATGTCAAAAGCGGCGAAATACAATCGGTGGATGTGGACGGTGTGTTTATTGCCATTGGTCACCGCCCCAATTCCGAGATTTTCGAAGGCCAACTGGAAATGAAGAATGGCTATGTGGTGGTCAACACCGGGATTGAAGGCAATGCCACCCAGACCAGCGTGCCAGGTGTGTTCGCCGCCGGGGATATCGCCGACCAGGTCTATCGCCAGGCCGTCACCAGCGCCGGCTTCGGCTGTATGGCAGCGTTGGACGCGGAGAAATTCCTCGACGCCTGATCAGGCCCGCCCGGCAAAACCATGACCCTGCCCTGGCTCGATCCTGACCAGATTGCCTTTCCACCGGCCGACGCCGCCATGGAAGATCCCAATGGCCTGCTGGCGGCCGGTGGCGCACTCAATGCCGACTGGCTGCAGGCGGCTTACCGGCGCGGCATCTTTCCCTGGTATGAACAGGGCCAGCCCATTCTCTGGTGGTCGCCTGATCCGCGTCTGGTGCTCTTTCCCGAACAGCTGCATGTTTCCCGCAGCCTGCGAAAGCTGATCAGGAAGTCGCCCTATGTGCTGACCATGGATAAGGATTTTCCTGCGGTCATGGCGGCCTGCGCCGAACCCAGACGGGATAGCGACGGCACCTGGATTACGCCGGAAATGGAGCAGGCCTACACCCAACTTCACCATCGGGGCCTGGCCCACTCGGTGGAAGCCTGGCAAGAAGACGAACTGGTTGGCGGACTTTACGGCGTAGCACTGGGCAGGGTATTTTTTGGTGAGTCCATGTTCAGCCGCCGCGACAACGCCTCCAAACTGGCTTTTGTGGCCCTGGTTGAACAGCTCAAGGCCTGGGGCTTTGAGCTTATCGACTGTCAAGTGGACAGCGAACATCTGCGCAGTCTCGGCGCCGAGGAAATATCGCGGCAACAATTTCTGTCGCTGCTGGATACTCAGACAGCGCTTGCCACAAAACCGGGACCATGGCAGTTTGAACAGCGGTAGCTATTGATGAACTCGAATTCCAAGACACTCAGTTCGGTACGTCTGTTCCGCACCTCAACCCACCCCTGCAGTTACAAGCAGGAGCAGCAGGCGGCCACCGTCTTTGTCGACCCGGACCTGGTGATCGACAAGAACCTCAACAGCAAGCTCAGTGACATGGGCTATCGCCGCAGCGGCGCCCATCTCTATCGTCCCGACTGCGAACTCTGCAATGCCTGTATTTCCTGCCGCATCCCCGCCGGATTCTTTGAATTTCGCCGGCGCCACAAAAGAATCTTCAAGGCAAACAGGGACTTGCGCGTGGAAGAAAGAAACGACCTCACCGAGGAGGAGGCCTTTACGCTGTACCAGCACTACATCAATGTGCGCCACAGAGACGGTGATATGTACCCGGCCACCCGGGAGCAGTATGAAGCCTTCATCAAGACCAAGACCGTGGACACCCGCTTCTTCCTGTTTTATGCCGGCGATGAGCTACTGGCGGTGAGCGTCACCGACATCCTCGAGCACGGCCTGTCGGCGGTCTACACCTTCTTCCATCCGGAAATGCCGAAGCGCTCCCTGGGCAACTACGTGATTCTCTGGCAGATCCGTAAATGCCAGCAGCTGCGCCTGCCCTATCTGTTTCTTGGTTACTGGATCAAGGGTTGCCAGAAAATGCAGTACAAGAGTGAATTCCGCCCCCTGGAATTGCTGATCGATGGCAAATGGATCCTGCTCACCTAAATGCCCCTGCCCCCCTGAGCCGGTCTGAAAGCTTGCCAAAAGTGTTCTGAGAGATCACCGGGAAGACGCTGCGAGGGCACTGTCAGCCCCCTGATATGCGCGCCAGCTTTGCCTTGTGGCCCAAAATCCGGCACAATGCAGCCCGCAATTCACAGCCCACTGGAGTGCCAATGGCGAAAGAAGATCAAATTGAGATGGAAGGCGAAGTTGTTGATACCCTTCCTAACACCATGTTTCGGGTAAAACTCGAAAATGGTCATGTGGTTACCGCACATATCTCCGGCAAAATGCGCAAAAACTACATCCGCATTCTCACCGGCGACAAGGTGTTGGTTGAACTGACTCCCTACGACCTGACCAAAGGCCGCATCACCTACCGCGCCCGCTAGCGCGGCGGCCGACCACCCGCATTACTCTGCAAGCAGCCCTGCGCGAAGGCCCGGCGGCTCAGTCCTTGACCGAACTGAGCTCCCTGGATTTCTGTGGCTTGCCGCCCTCAATGCTGAGTTTGATGTCATCGTCTTCGGCGCTGACATAGACATCACCACCGTCGCTGGCCAGTTCACCAAAGAGAATATCTTCCGCCAGGGCTTTCTTCAGCTTCTCCTGGATCAGGCGCGCCATCGGCCGCGCTCCCATGCTCTCGCTGTAGCCATGGGTCACAAACCAGTCTCTGGCGCTGTCATCCACATGCAGCAGCACGTTCTTTTCATCCAGTTGCACCTGCAACTCCACCAGGAACTTGTCCACCACCGTACGGATAATCTCTACCGGCAAGGCGCCGAACTGGATAATGCCATCCAGGCGGTTGCGGAATTCCGGCGTGAAGGACTTCTTGATCACTTCCTTGCCATCACTGCTGTGATCCTGCTCGGTGAAGCCAATGGAAGCGCGGGACATTTCCTGGGCACCGGCATTGGTGGTCATGATCAGAATGACATTGCGGAAATCCGCCTTGCGGCCATTGTTGTCAGTGAGCGTGCCGTGGTCCATCACCTGCAGCAGCAGATTGAAAACATCAGGATGCGCTTTCTCAATCTCGTCTAACAGCAAGACACAGTGAGGATTTTTGGCCACCGCTTCGGTCATCAGACCGCCCTGGTCAAAACCGACATAGCCCGGCGGCGCACCTATCAGGCGGGAAACGGTATGGCGCTCCATGTACTCGGACATGTCAAAGCGCAGCAATTCGATGCCCATGATCTTGGCCAACTGTCGGCTGACCTCGGTCTTGCCCACCCCGGTAGGTCCGGCAAACAGGAAAGAACCAATGGGCTTCTCCGCCTCGCCCAGGCCGGCGCGGGACAGCTTGATGGCCGTGGCCAGGGTGTCGATAGCCTTGTCCTGACCAAAGACCACCATCTTCAGATTGGCTTCCAGACTCTTGAGAGAATCGATGTCGGAATTGGTGACATGCTTGGGCGGTATCTTGGCGATGGACGCCACCACCTTCTCCATATCCTGTACCTGGATCATCTTCTTGCGTTTGCTGGCTGGCTGCAGGCGCTGATAGGCCCCGGCCTCATCAATCACGTCGATGGCCTTGTCAGGCATATAACGGTCGTTGATGTAACGGCCCGCCAGTTCCGAGGCCGCCTTGAGGGCCTTGTCGCTGTAACGCAGTTCATGATGATCTTCAAAACGGGACTTCAAGCCTTTGAGAATCTTGTAGGTTGTCTCCACATCCGGCTCATCCACATCAATCTTCTGGAAGCGCCTGGACAGGGCCCGGTCTTTCTCGAAAATACCGCGGTATTCCTGATAGGTGGTGGAGCCAATGCAGCGCAACTGACCGGAGGTCAGTACCGGCTTGAGCAGATTGGAGGCGTCCATGACGCCGCCCGATGCGGCACCGGCACCGATGATGGTATGAATCTCGTCGATGAACAGGATGGCATGTTCATTCTTCTTAAGTTCCGCAAGCAAGGCCTTGAAACGCTTCTCAAAATCGCCGCGGTACTTGGTACCCGCCAGTAGTGCTCCCAGATCCAGGGAATAGATCTCGCTGTCCGCCAGCACATCGGGCACATTGCCTTCCACAATCAGCTTGGCCAGCCCTTCTGCCACAGCGGTCTTGCCCACGCCGGATTCACCCACCAGTAGCGGATTGTTCTTGCGACGCCGGGACAGCACCTGCACCACGCGGGTCACTTCATCCTCGCGGCCGATAAGGGGGTCGATACGGCCCTGCTCGGCCTCCACATTGAGATTGGTGGCAAAGCTGTCCAGGGGATTGCTGGGGGATTCTCCCACCACTTCCTCTTCCTGCTGCTCGCTGCTGTCCTCACTCTCAGAATGTCCGGGCACCTTGGAAATGCCATGGGTAATGAAATTCACCACATCGATGCGGGCCACATCCTGCTGCTTGAGAAAATACACGGCCTGGCTTTCCTGCTCGCTGAAGATAGCCACCAGCACATTGGCGCCGGTCACTTCCCGCTTGCCGGAAGATTGCACATGGAATACGGCCCGCTGCAGCACCCGCTGGAAACCCAGGGTAGGCTGCGTCTCGCGGGCAGTATCGGCCTCGGAGAGCAAGGGCGTGGTGGAGTCGACAAAGTCCAGCAGCTCGCCACGCAGGCGGCTGAGATCACAATCACAGGCCACCAGCACATTGGCGGCGACTTCATTGTCCAGCAAGGCCAGCAGCAAATGCTCTACGGTCATGAATTCATGCCGTTTCTTGCGCGCTGCCTTGAAGGCGTAACTGAGGGTGGCTTCGAGATCTTTACTTAACATAATTTGCCTGCCTGTTGATCCTGCCCTGTCGGGCCGGACTGCTGCTAGCGATCCACTTCCACGGAGCAGAGCAGTGGCTGCTCGCATTCGCGGGAATAATCATTGACCTGGGCGGCCTTGGTTTCGGCGACGTCCTTACTGAACACCCCGCAGACCCCTTTGCCCTCGGTGTGCACCTTCAGCATGATCTGGGTGGCCTTCTCCACATTCATATTGAAAAACGAGCGTAGCACGTCCACAACAAAGTCCATTGGGGTGTAGTCGTCATTTATCAACACCACCTTGTACAGCGGTGGCTGTTTGAGTTTGGGCCTGGCGGTGGTGGTGGCAGTTCCGAATTCCTGGTCGCTGTCATTGCCGTCTTCGGAATTGCGCGGTCGTATGGGAAATTTGCTCATACGCGGCTCCGGATATGGGGTTTTGTGCATGCTACTACTCTGCGTACTCCGCGGTACTGGTTAAACGAATGGGGCCTGTGGCCAGTGTCGGCCGGGGCGCCATTGCGCGTGACGACTGGAATCAGGAGGCAGCAAATGTGCTGCCCGACTGCTCACTATTTTGCGTCAGATGGCCTGGCTTGGGAAGACTTGACCTTGGGCAAAGTTTCAGCCCGTTAAAAACTGGCGCGACTGTTGAGATGGGGCTATTTCAAGTAATTTCAAGGGCTTGGGCAAAATGCTGGCAAACGGCTGTGCGCGAGAGCTTTGACATGGGGACAGGGTTCGTGTATAGGATCGTGTGTGACTAATTGTCACAACAACATAATTACAAAAAATAATAAGACAGTACGGAGTTGTCTATGAGTACTGGGCAAGTAAAGTGGTTTAATAATGCCAAAGGATTCGGCTTCATTTTGCCGGATGATGGGGGCGACGATCTCTTCGCACACTATTCAGCCATCGGCATGGAAGGCTATAAAACGTTAAAGGCTGGGCAATTGGTGGAGTTCGATGCCATCGAGGGACCGAAGGGATTGCATGCTGCAAATATTAAACCCTTGCAGGATTCTGCCAGGCCGGATTCAGAGGCCGAGGCAGGTGCTTCGCCAGCCCCTAACGGCGAAGAACAGCCACAGTAGACAGAGCTCCGCCTGGCCTTTGATCAATCCCGATTGA
>JALEHB010000234.1 GCA_022763285.1 Pseudomonadales bacterium
CGCTGGAGGAAGAAAGCAGTGAAATTCTGGTGGAGCCCCATCTGGCCAGGCAGGCCATGAAGCCATTGCAGCGCATGCTGGATTTCGCCAGCGAGCAGCAATTACAGGTCAAAGGCAAGGCCTGAACCGGCGTTTGAATTAGCCCTGCAATTCCCGTTGCAGGGTTTCCACTTCCCGAATCTTCTGTCTGAGACGTGCCTGCTCGGCGGGGGAGGAGCTGTTTTCGGTTTCAATGCGCAGGGCAAACTGCAATTGCTCGCGGGCCCGTCGATAGTCAGCCAACAGACGAAAATACTCCGCCCGGGCCTGATGTACCTTGCTGATATCACCAGCCTGACCCCAGGTTTCTGCCAACTGATACCACAGGTGGTGGTCATTGGGGCGATTCTTGCTGTGCTGCTCCATCATCTCGGCGGCGCGTTGATACTGACGGTTTTCCAGCAGGGCATCCACAAAGGCCATGGTCAGGGGGTGGTTATTGGGATTGATCTGCAGATGTCGCTGCAGAAATTGCTGGGCCTGCACCGGCTCGTTCTGGGCAGTAAAAAATTCCGCCTGGGTTACCGCCAGGGTGATGCGATTGGGGTATTTGTCCAATAGCGGCGCCAGGGTCTGGTTGGCCTCGGCATATTGCTCGTTTTCCCAATAGGCAATGGCCAGGGCGTAGCGATTGGCGTCCTGTTCAAATTCATTGCTGCTACTTTCAAAGGCGCGCTCGCTTTCCAGCACATGGGCAGCCTTGTCCTCGGCATAATGACCCAGCACCCGGGCACGCATGAATTGATATTCAAGGTTGGGATCATACTCGCGCTCGGGGTAGCGTGTGGCACGGCCGCGGCTATCGGCGATACGGGACTCGGTCAGGGGGTGCGAGAGCAGGAATTCCGGCGGCCGACGGCCGAAACGATTAACAGCCATCAACCTCTCGAACAGGCTGGACATGGCATCGGGGTCGAAGCCTGCATTGAACATGGTGTCCTGGCCGATGCGGTCGGCTTCGGCCTCATTGCTGCGGCTGAAGCGCAGCTGGTTTTCCACCGCCATGCCCTGGGCAGCGGTGATGGCGGCAGTTCCGTGGGAAGCATCGGAGGTGGCCATAATCAGCACACTGGCCAGCAGGGCACCCAATTGCGGAATGCGACCGGCCTGGGCTTCGTCCACGCCGCGGGCAAAATGCCGCTGGCTGACGTGGGCGATCTCGTGGGCCATGACCGAGGCGAATTCGGCCTCGCTGCGGGCATTGATAAACAGGCCGGTATTGACGCCGATGACGCCGCCCGGCGCGGCAAAGGCATTGAGTTCCTCGCTGTCGATAATCACGAAAGACAGGCGGTGATCCTGCAACTGGCTGCGGGAGGCCAGCTTGTAGGTGACAAACTCCAGATAGTCATTCAGCAGGGCATCGGGAATAGTGGGGGCGCTGCGCCGTATCTGGCTCAGAAACTGCTGCCCCATGCGGTATTCCTGCTCCAGGGACACAGTGCCGGAAATGCGATCACCCAGGCTCGGCAGATTGTTCTGCGCCAGGGCGGGGGAGGCGGCCATCAGGCCCAGCAGGGCTGAAAAACAAAGGCTTCTGGCTATCACGATAAATACAGGTCTCGGGGAAGTTCCACTATAGACAGTAGACCCAGATTAGCATAAATAATTCCAAATTTTTAAGTAACTTAGCCGCTATATAGGGCAGTCTGAAGCAAGTATTTTCAGTGTGGGCCTGTTAGAATTGCGCCATGGAATTAAACGCCGATATTGAACTCGACCTGAGTGGTTTGCAGTGCCCCATGCCGCTGCTCAAGGCCAAGCTGGCCCTGAACAACATGGAAACGGCGCAGGTGCTCAAGATTGTAGCCACCGACCCCGGTTCGGAGAAGGATTTTCACATGTTTGCTGACCAGAGCGATCACCAGATCGTCAATTTTGAAAAAAGCGATCAGGCCTATTATTACTGGATCAGGAAAGGCTGAGCGATTCCCATGAGAAAGCTGTTCCGGGATTTCTACGATCGCTATTTCCACGATGAAGAGTCCATCATCCTGGTGCTGCTGCTGGCCCTGGGGCTGGTGGCCCTGGCCATGCTGGGCGGTTTCCTGGCGCCATTGATCGCGGCCATTATTATTGCCTACCTGATGCAGGGCCTGGTGGATTTACTGCTGCGTTACGGGCTGCCCGGGCGGCTGGCCTTTGTCACGGTCTATACCCTGTTCGTGGGCCTGTTTTTCCTGTTGCTGGTGTACCTGATTCCGCGCCTGTTCAACCAGTTACGGCGTCTGGTGGATGAAATTCCCAGTCTGGTGAACCAGTGGCAGACCTCACTGATGCGCTTGCCGGAGAATTATCCGAGCCTGTTTACCGAGGAGCAGGTAAGGCAGTTTATCGCCGGGATCGGCGGAGAACTTGGCAGCTACGGTCAGGCCATATTGCAGTATTCCCTGGCCAGCCTGCCCAGTATTTTCTCCTGGATTATTTTTATTGTACTGGTGCCCATCCTGGTGTTCTTCGTCATGAAAGACCGGGAACAACTGGTGAATTGGGTGGCCAATTTTCTGCCTCGCAATCGCCCCCTGATGAGTCGTATCTGGCAGGAAATGGATCAGCAGATTTCCAATTATGTGCGTGGCAAGGTGGTGGAGATCATCATTGTGGGTGGTGTGGCCTATGTGATGTTTCTGGTGCTGGGAATCAATTATGCGCTGCTGCTGTCGGTGCTGGTGGGGCTGTCGGTGATTGTGCCCTATATTGGCGCCACGGTAGTGACGGCTCCCATTGCTGCGGTTGCCTATGTGCAATGGGGCATCGGTGGTGAATTCTATACCACCCTGATTGCCTACATGATTCTGCAGGTGCTGGATGGCAATGTGCTGGTGCCGGTCATTTTTTCTGAAGCAGTAAACCTGCATCCTATCGCCATTATTGCCGCGGTTCTGGTATTCGGCGGCATCTGGGGTCTGGCGGGCGTGTTCTTCGCCATTCCACTGGCGACTTTCATCAAGGCCATTATCAACTCCTGGCCCAGCAAGGTATCCGCCCGGGGCCTGGAAGAAGAGGGGCTCTGATTGGCAAGCCTGTTGCCGCAAATTGGGTTGCTGAAGCCGCTATGGTAGAGTTGCGGGCTTGATCCGGAATTGACACGAGTATGTTGAAAACACAATTACAGGGTTCCATGGTGGCGCTGGTCACCCCCATGGGGGACGATGGCAGCATCGATCTTGAAACCTTCGACCAATTGCTGGACTGGCATATTGATGTCGGCACCCACGGCATTGTGGTGGTGGGAACTACCGGTGAGTCAGCCACCCTTAGCACTGAGGAGCACTGTGATCTGGTGGGCCACTGTGTCGACAAGGTAGCCGGGCGGCTGCCCGTGATTGCCGGCACCGGCTCCAACAACACCGAAGAAGCCCTGTTTTTCACCCGCTCCGCCAAAGAACATGGCGCCGACGCCTGCCTGCTGGTGACTCCCTATTACACCAAGCCTCCCCAGGAGGGTCTGTATCAGCATTTCCGTCTGATTGCGGAGCAAGTGGACATCCCCCAGATTCTCTATAATGTGCCCGGTCGCACGGTCTGCGACCTGTCACTGGAGACTGTTGATCGCCTGGCGGATGTGGACAATATTGTTGCCATCAAGGACGCCACCGGGGACTTTGCCCGGGGTGTTGAGTTGATCGAGCGCTGCGCCGACCGGATTGCCGTGTTCAGTGGCGAGGATCCCCTCAATGTGGCCTTGATGAAGGCCGGTGCCAAAGGCTGTATTTCGGTGACTGCCAATGTGGTTCCGGCGGCCATGGCCAAAATCTGTGACATGGCACTGTCTGGTGATATGGCCTGCGCGCAGTCTCTCGACGAGAGCATTGCCGGCCTGCATAAAAATCTGTTTCTCCAGGCCAATCCCATTCCGGTGAAATGGGCCCTGGCGCGCATGGGGCTGATCAAATCAGGAATCCGATTGCCGCTGGTGGAACTTGCCGGGGAATATCGACTCCAAGTTGAGCAAGCCTTGCGCGATGCCGGCATAGAATTGCCGGCGAGTTAATACCAAGCATAAAGACTGGATTAAGATGCTAAGAACGAGTTTATTGATTGTCAGCCTGCTGTCCCTGAATGCCTGCAATTTTCTTGCTGGCGAGAACGGCATTTTCCGTGACCGTGGTGGCAGTTACACCGAAGCAGAAGTCATTCCCGACATGCAGGTACCAGCAGAGCTGGACAGCTACACGCTGGACCAGCTTTATGTGATCCCGGCCCAGCTTGCCGCCGATGCTGGCACCTTCGAGGAAATCCCTCTGCCCAAGCCTATCGAGACCCGGCGCCGTGAAGGTGTGGTGTTGCAGCAGCTGAGCGGCACCACCTGGATTCTGATCGATGCCACACCGGGTCAGGTCTGGCCACTGGTGCGAGACTACTGGACTGAATTACAGATTGCCCTGGACTATGAAAACCCCGGTTCCGGCATCATGGAAACCTCCTGGCTGGAGATCGGCGATGATGCAGACAATCGTCACAAGTACCGGATTGTTATCGAACCGGGTCTGCATGCCGGTTACTCGGAGATCTATGTGACCCATATGCAGGATTTGCGCTCCGAACCCATTCCTACGGTCCTGAGCTGGCCGGAACAATCCGACGACGATGCCCTGGAGATGGAAGTGATGAATTCCATTTCCCAGTATCTGGCGGATCGCAATGATATCTACCAGGCGTCTTCGGCCAGTTTACTGGCGGGGAGTATCGAGGCGGCCAGCAAGGCCAATCTTACCCGCAATGCCGAAGGCAATCAGGTGCTGGAATTACGACTCGACTATAACCGTGCCTGGGTGCAGGTACGTCAGGCACTGCAGGATGCACAGATCGATATTATCGACAGCAATCGCGACCAGTCATTCTTTAATGTGCGCTTCGCCGGTATTGTCGCCGAAGAAGAGGATCGTCCCGGTTTCTTCGGTCGCCTGATTGGTCGTGGCGATCAGGATGAGGTGCGTGAGCCCCAGGATTTCAGTGTCCGATTGCTGGAGTCCGACTCGGCAATTACCGTCGTCACCGAAGCCCTGGACAGCAGTGCCGGTGATGCTCAATTGGCCACCGATCTGTTGCAGGCGATTAACGACAACCTGAGCTGATCCTGGCCGCTGCTCGGCCGATCTGTTCTGCGGATTTTCTATGGACCCTGTACTGCTCAGTATTCTGGCTCTGCTCGTATTGGCAGTAGCCGCAGTTTTCATGCTGCTTCTGCGGGGGCAAAAACTGCGCCTGGAACAGCAGTCGGCCCAGGACCGGCTGCAAAACCGGGAGACAGAACTGGCCCGTTTGCAAGAGCAGTATCTGGAACTGCGACAGGAGCGGGATAGCCTCAACAACGACCTGCAATCCCGCCGTGAAGAAAATGCCAGCCTCAGAACCAGTCTCGAAAAAGAACGGGAACAAACCGCCGAGAAGCTGAAGTTGCTGAATGAATCCAAAGAGCAGCTCAGTGTGGCCTTCAAGAATATCGCCAATGAAATTTTTGAAGACAAGACCCGCAAGTTCACCACTGCCAGCAAAGAAAGCCTTTCTACCCTGATCAATCCCTTGCAGGAGAAGATCTCGCAATTTGAAAAGCGGGTGGAGGAGACCTATGACAAGGAATCCAAGGAGCGCTTTTCCCTGGCCCGGGAAATCAGGCAATTACAGGAGCTCAATACCCGTATCAGTGAAGAAGCGGTCAACCTCACCAATGCCCTGAAAGGGGATAACAAGGCCCAGGGCAGCTGGGGCGAGTTTGTGCTGGAGTCGATCCTGGAAAAATCCGGCCTGGTGAAGGGGCGGGAATACGAAGTACAGGTGAGCCTCAAGGCAGAGAATGGCAGCAAGTCGCAGCCGGATGTGGTGGTACATCTGCCGGAATCCCGGGACATTATTATCGATTCCAAGGTGTCGCTGAAAGCCTGGGATGCCTACTGCTCCAGTGATGATCCCAAGCGCAAGCCGGAACTGCTCAAGCAGCATGTGCAGTCATTGCGCGGGCATATCAAAGGCCTGTCGGACAAGGACTATCAGAACCTTACCGGCGTCAACTCGCTGGACTATGTGTTTCTGTTCATGCCCATCGAAGCCGCTTATCTGGAGGCAGTGCAGGCAGACCCGGAAGTGTTTCAGTACGCCTTTGAGCGCAATATTATTCTGGTGGTGCCCACCACCCTGATGACTACGCTGAAAACTGTGCAGAATCTCTGGCGCCTGGCCCAACAGAGTCAGAATGCAGCCGAGATTGCTCGTCAGGCAGGCACTCTATATGACAAATTTGTTCTCTTTGTTAAAGACGTCGAAGAGGTTGGTGGGCGTATTGAAGCCACCCAGAAAAGCTGGGACAAGGCCTATAACAAGCTCAAAACCGGGCGGGGCAATCTTATTCGCAAAGCTGAAACGCTCAAGA
>JALEHB010000235.1 GCA_022763285.1 Pseudomonadales bacterium
GCCTCATCCTGCTCGACGCCCACCCAGAGGGAATTCTTGAACATACCCGTTCCCTGGCACTGCAGCTTGAGTGTGGAAGCCCTCATACAAATGCTGCTGGCCAGCAACTCAATCTCGCTGAGCTGCTCCTGTTTGATACTGCCCAGAAACTTCAGGGTGACATGCAGATTGGCCGCCGGGGCGATCCGAAAACCGGCGGTCCCGGCGGCAGACAGTTCCTGCAATTCCTTTTGCAGACCAGCCAGCGCCTCATGCAGCGGAAAGGCCAGGCCAAAGAAACAGCGCAGGGAATCGGGCTTTTCTTTTCTGGCTTTTTTCTTGCGCGGCTTGGGCCGCCGGGTCTGGCTGGCAGGTTTGGGCTGTCTTTCTTGCTTGTTGTTCATTCTGGAATCCGGCTGTGGAAGCTGTGGCAACATCGCTTTGGGTCATCTAGAATTCGTCGCCAGTGCGGGCTCGCTGAAATTAGCGTATTCATCGCAGCAAAGTCCACCGTAATTACTTGTCAGACAATTCGTTTGCAATACCCTGAGTTTCTGACATACAAAGACCTTGCCACTGAATCTATTTGTCGAAGCCAGTCGTGAAGCCAGTCTCAGCCAATTCCAGCCAATCCTGCCTGCCCCAGCTTGGCAGTAAACTGAAGCAACTGGAACAGTGTCTGCGCAGTTTGGCCCGTGAGCTGCATCAGCGCTGTTGTTCACAGGGCAAATTCGATGCAGCCCTGCTGGATAACTGGCAGCAACCGGCCTATGACCTGGCACTTTGCCAGGCCGAGCTGTCAGCCGCCCGGGCCCTGCTCGAGCATGTGACTGGACAGGGCAGTGGGCCTCTGTTGAGCGATACTTGCCTGCTGTTTGTGAGCGAGGTCATGCACAGCATCAGCCAGCGCCTGATGGCCTGTGGTCTTGCTGCAATCCGCCAGCAGGTTCTGGCGCTGCTGCAGCGGCAATCATTCACTGATCTGCTGGATAAAGGTCAGAACCCGGAATTCCGGGCTGCCGTGGGCCAGGCGCTGAGCGAGGGGCGGATAAAATCCCTCGGCGCCGGCCTGGATGCTGACAAACTGACCATGCAGCAAAGCTTTGCCCGCTTTGCCGATGAGGAAGTGGCTCCTCTGGCGGAAGCCATTCATCGTCAAGACCTCGATATTCCCGAATCCCTGCTGGGCAAGGCGGCGGAGCTGGGTTGTTTCGGCAGTTGTATCCCGCAGCGTTTTGGTGGTTTCCAGCCCGATGATGGGGCCGACAGTCTGGCCATGATAGTGGTAACCGAAGAGCTTTCCCGGGCCTCGCTTGGCGCCGCCGGTTCGCTGGTGACGCGTCCGGAAATTGCGGCCCGGGCGCTGCTGGCCGGGGGCACACAAGAGCAGCAGCGACGCTGGCTACCAGCCCTGGCCAGTGGACAACGCCTGTGCGCCATTGCCATCACCGAACCGGATACCGGCTCCGATGTGGCCGCCGTGCGCTTGCGGGCCCGGGCCACGGACAATGGCTGGCTGCTCAGCGGCAGTAAGACCTGGTCTACCTTTGCCGGGCGTTCCGAGTTGCTCCTGGTGCTGGCCCGCAGCGAGCCGGAACAGAGCGGCCATCGGGGCCTGAGTCTGTTTCTGCTGGAAAAACCCGCCTTTACCGGTCACCACTTTCGTCACCAGCAAACAGAGGGAGGCGTATTGCAGGGTCGTGCCATCGCCACGATCGGCTACCGGGGCATGCACTCTTTTGAATTAAGCTTTGAGGATTATTTCGTTCCGGCCGACATGCTGGTGGGCGGAGAAGCGGGCCGGGGCAAAGGTTTTTATTACACCATGGCCGGTTTTGCCGGCGGGCGCATACAGACCGCCGCCCGGGCTAATGGCGTCATGCAGGCGGCCTATGAGCAAGCCCTTGAGTACTGTGCCCAGCGTCAGGTATTTGGCCAGCCCCTGGCCGACTACCAGCTTTCCCGCATCAAGCTGGCCCGCATGCAGGCCAGCATCAGTGCCAGTCGCCTGTTGAGTCATGCCGTGGCCAGAGAACTGGACCGCGGAGCAGGACAGATGCAGGCCAGTCTGGTGAAGCTGTTTGCCTGTCGGGCGGCCGAGTGGATCACCCGGGAAGCCATGCAGCTACACGGCGGTATGGGCTATGCTGAAGAGACTGCCGTGAGTCGCTATTTTGTCGATGCCCGGGTACTCTCTATCTTTGAAGGGGCGGAAGAAGTGCTGGCTATCAAGGTGATAGCCCGCGATTTAATTGAAAAAGCGAAAGAACACGACTGATCTATGGCATTTGACCCCGACTACCTGTTGCGGCGTGAGTTCCCCACCGTACGCCAGACTTACAACGAGAAAGACTGCATCCTGTACGCACTTGGCGTGGGATTTGGCATCGACCCGCTGGATCAACAGACCCTGCGTTTTGTCTATGAAGAAAATCTGAAAGTGGTTCCCAGTCAGTCAGTGATGCTGGCTCACCCCGGTTTCTGGGCCGATCAGAAAGATCTCAATATTGACTGGATCAAGATTGTGCACACCGCACAGGAAGTCATATTCCACAAACCCTTGCCAGCGGCAGCCACAGTGGAAGCCACCAACCGGCTCACTGAATGCACCGATCGCGGCGCCCGCCTCGGTGCCCTGATTGTGTCCGAGCGTACCGTGCGCGATGTCGATAGCGGCGAGGACATCTGTACCCTGATCACCACTGTGTTGGCTCGCGGTAATGGAGGCTTCGGTGGGCAACGCAGCACCAAGCCCCGTCAGGATTCCATTCCGACCCGTGAGCCCGATTTTGTGTGTGACCTGGATACCTTGCCGCAGCAGGCCTTGATCTATCGCCTTTCCGGTGATTTCAATCCCCTGCATGCTTTGCCTGAAGTGGCTAGAGAAGTGGGCTTCGAGCGTCCACCTGTTCATGGTCTTTGCACCATGGGCGTGGTGACCCATGCTCTGTTGAAGAGCTGCTGTGATTACGACCCGGATCGCTTTCAGCATATCCGTCTGCGTTTCTCTGCGCCGGTCTATCCTGGTGAAACCATTCGTACGGAAATCTGGCAGGAGGCGGAACATATCGCTTTTCGCGCCCGCTCGGTGGAGCAGGACAAGGTGGTCATCAATAACGGTTATTTGAAGATTTCTGCCTGAGCAAGCGGAGACGGCATGCAATCAATCCTCAAAGGCATGCGACTGGTGGAAGGCAGCGCCTTTGTGGCGGCCCCTTCCGGCGGCATGACCCTGGCCCAACTGGGGGCCGATGTGATTCGTTTTGATTTGATTGGTGGCGGTATCGACTATGGCCGCTGGCCTGTCACTGACAGTGGCGCCAGTCTTTACTGGCATAGCCTCAACAAGGGCAAGCGCTCCATCGCCGTGGACTTTCGTCAGCCCGCCGGCCGCGAATTGCTCACGGCACTGATTACCGCACCGGGTCCGGACCGGGGCATGTTCCTCACCAACTTTCCGGCCAAATCCTGGCTCGCCTACGAGAACTTGCGCAGCAAGCGCGAAGACCTGATTTACCTCAATCTGACCGGTGACCGTCATGGCGGCACGGCCCTGGACTATACCGTGAACAGCAAGGTGGGTCTGCCTTATATTACCGGCAATGGTGAGGGTTCAGAACCAGTCAATAATCCTTTTCCGGCCTGGGATGTAATCGCCGGGCAACAGATTGCCATTGGTCTGCTGGCCGCCGAACGGCATCGCCGGCTCAGCGGTGAAGGTCAATTGATCAAACTGGCGCTGGCGGATGTGGCTCTGGCCACCATGGGACATCTGGGCTATCTGGCCGAGGCAGAACTGAATGGTAAACCGCGGCAGCCACTTGGCAATCATATCTTCGGCACTTTCGGCCATGATTTTGTTTGCCGCGACGGGCACCGCATCATGCTTGTGGGGGTCAGCCCCAATCAGTGGCAGGCCATAGTGCAGGTGACCGGCAGCGCTGACAAACTGGCCGAACTGGAAGCCGGGCAGGACCTGAACCTGGACATAGAAGGTGACCGTTTTCGGGCCAGGGAGGCCATCGTCGGGATTCTCAGCCCCTGGTTTGCCGCCCGTGATTATGGCGAAGTGGCGCGGCTGCTGGATGCAGCGGGGGCCTGTTGGGGGCCTTATCAGACGATAGCCGAACTGGTGGCGACAGACCCCGATTGTTCCGAAGACAATCCCTTGTTTCAGCGCATCGCCCAACCGGGCATTGGCGAATACCTGACGCCTTCCCAGCCTCTGGCCTTCACCGGCCTGGCGCGCCAGGAGAATTGCCCGGCGCCGTTACTGGGGCAACATACCGATGAAATTCTGGCGGAAGAACTGGGCCTGAGCAGTGCCGAGATCGGCCGCCTCCATGATCAGGGCATTGTTGCTGGTAGCGACTAGTTAGTGGGCCGCTGCCTCAAGGCTCAAGCCTCAATCCTGAACCTTAAACTTAATCCTCAGACCCAGCCGCCAGCCAGCGGAATCACCTGGGCCACCATGTGTTTGCTGTGGGGCTGGGCCAGATAGGCTGCCAACTCCGCCGTTTCTTCAGCGCTGCCCACGGCTCGCCGCGGTACGTTGCGTTTGACATGGTCGAGGAATTTTTCATCTTCAAGCAGTTTATCGGGGTAATAGGTATTGTTGTTGATGTAGTTCTGGGCGATGGCATTGACCTGAATATTACTGCGCGCCAGCTCCAGACCAACCGCTTTGATAAAGGCATTCTGGGCACCGCGGGCGGCACAATAGGCAGAACCGTTGGCGATACCCTTTAAAGGCGCGGCACTGGTCACGGCGATGATCTTGCCGGCGCCCCGTTCCAGCATCTGCGGTACCACTGCCCGTACCAGATACATCAGTGGATCCACCATGGCCCGAAACAGACTCTGCCAGTCTTCATTGTCGATGTCCTGCACCGGGCTCAGTCTGGGCGGCTCCGCCAGGTTGGCAACCAGAATATCGATATTGCCGCTCTCCCGGATCAGGGCGCTGCAGTCGGTTTCATTAAGCAGAGGCCGGTTGTCGCCCAGCACCCGATAGTCCAGCTCGCTGAATTTCTTCATGATGGCCGGGCCCATATAACGATCCGCACAGCTGATCAATGCCGTAGTCTGGGTCATGCTTCGCTCCTGTGGCTTGCCGGTTTGTTGGCATTGCATCATAGCACTGGCGGATTTGCCACCGCCGCCGGAATGCCTGAAGATGAAGCTGGTGCAGGAAAAGACACGGCCTAAACGGAGTCCTTCATGTCAGTGCAGTACCTCAAAGGCATAGCAGTGGATGAGATCGATGCCCTGGACGACGCTGAACTGTTGCGGCGGCTGATTGATCGCGCAGAACTGGATCAGTCTGCCCGGGCAGCCATTGGCGATCATGCGGCACAATTGGTCACTGCCATTCGCGATGATGACTCCCTGTCTTTTCTCGATGCCTTCCTGGCAGAGTATGGCCTCAGTAATGATGAAGGCGTGGCATTGCTGTCCATGGCGGAAGCCTTCCTGCGCATTCCCGATGCAAACACTCTCGATCATCTGCTACGGGAAAAGCTCACCGGCTCCGATTGGCAATCCCATTCCGGCCATGCTTCCTCGTTTCTGGTCAATGCGTCCACCTGGGCATTGATGATCACCGGTCGTTTGCTCTCAAGCGGCCAGGCACGTTCCCTGTCGGATAACTTGCAGTCACTGTTGAGACGCCTGGGTGAACCGGTGGTGCGCCGGGCCATGACGGAAGCCATGCAACGCATGGGTGATCATTTCGTGATTGGTGAAGATATCCGGCAGGCCCTGCGCCGGGCCGGGCAGCGAAAACACCAGGGCAGTTATTTTTCCTATGACATGCTGGGTGAGGCTGCACATACAGAAGCCGATGCCGCCCGCTATCTGCAATCCTATCAAGAGGCTATAGCCGCCCTGGCTGGCGAAGCCGGTGATGATCTGCTCAGCAATCCGGGGATCTCGGTCAAGCTGTCGGCCCTGCATCCACGCTTTGAATTGAGCCAGCAGGCAGTCAGCTTCAAGCCCTTGCTGGAACGATTGATTCTGTTGGCCGAACAGGCCGCCGCAGCCAATATCGGGCTCAGTATCGATGCCGAGGAAATGCGCCGTCAGGACTTTGGCCTGGCTCTGTTCCGGGCTCTGGCCCGGCATATGCAGGGCCAATCGTGGCAGGGGCTGGGGGCTGTGGTTCAGGCTTATAGCCGCTACACCCCGATGCTGCTGGATCAATTGAAAGACCTGGCCGATGAGCTTGATTGCCGCTTCATGGTAAGGCTGGTGAAAGGGGCTTACTGGGATACCGAGATCAAGCATGCCCAGGCCATGGGTCTGCCCAACTATCCGGTATTCACCCGCAAATGTGACACCGATGTGAGTTTCCTGGCCTGTGCCCGGCAGCTGTTGCAAATGGGCCCGCGGGTCTATCCCCAGTTTGCCACCCATAATGCCCACAGCATGGCGGCCATCCTGCATATGGCACAGCAACAGGGCCATCGGGATTGGGAGTTTCAGCGACTCTATGGCATGGGAGCCACCCTGCATGAACTGCTGCGCAAGCAGGCCGGTAGCCGGCATCGCATCTATGCGCCGGTGGGACAGCATGAAGACCTGCTGGCCTATCTGGTGCGCCGGCTCCTGGAAAATGGCGCCAACTCATCCTTCGTCCACCAGATCACTGATGCCCGGGTGCCGGTGCAGACCATTGTGGCTGATCCCTTCCTGCAGGCCCAGGAATCCCTGAGTCAGGATCGCGCCAGAATCGTCTTGCCCTCGGCCCTGTATGGCAAGCGGCTGAACTCCAGGGGGTGGGAGCTGGGCCGCGCTGAGCATCTGGATCACTTGCTGCAAGCGCGCAGCCATTGGCAACAACACAGTTGGGAGACCCGTCCCCTGATAGTAGAATCCTCGGTCGAGGGGGAACTACAGCAAGTCGTCAATCCGGCCCGGCCGGAGCAGATCACAGGCTATGTACAATGGGCCAGTTCCGACGAGGTGGAAGCAGCACTGGCCATCGCCGATAGCTGCAAGCAGCAATGGGCAGAAGTGACCCGGGCCCGGCGCAGCGGTCTGTTACGCGCCGCTGCCGCAGAGCTGGAAAACCACTACGGGGAAATTCTGGCATTGCTCTGTCTGGAGGCGGGCAAGACCCTCCCTGATGCTATTTCCGAATGGCGCGAAGCCATCGATTTCCTGCGCTTCTATGCCGAGAGTGCTGAACAGCTTGAAGGCCAGGCGCGGGGATTATTCCTGTGTATTTCGCCCTGGAATTTTCCCCTGGCCATTTTCACCGGACAAATCGCCGCCGCCCTGGTTAGCGGCAATACCGTCATTGCCAAGCCCGCCGAACAAACACCCCTGATTGCCGGGCGCATGACCGAAATCTTTTATCGCGCCGGAATACCCAGGCAGGTTTTGCAATTGCTGCCGGGTGATGGCGAAACCACAGGTGCCGCTCTGTGCCGGGATTCCCGGGTCAATGGCGTCTGTTTTACCGGCTCCCTGAAAACCGCCCAGCACATCAATCGCAGTATGGCGGCTCATCTTTCCCCCGATGCCTGCCTGATTGCCGAGACGGGTGGCATCAATGCCATGATCGTGGACAGTACTGCTCTGCCGGAGCAGGCCGTGGAAGATATTCTGCAATCCGCCTTCGCCAGTGCCGGGCAGCGCTGCTCGGCACTGCGCATCCTCTATTTGCAGGACGATATTGCCGACGGCATGCTAACGATGTTGCGTGGTGCCATGGAGAGTTTGACTGTCACTGATCCCTGGGACCCGGTTTGTGATGTCGGCCCCCTGATCGACGGGGAAGCGCTGCAGGCTATCAGCAAGGCCAGCGAGCAATACCCTACAGTGCATCAACTGGCTGCTCCCAAGGAAGGATATTTCTTTGCACCCCGATTGCTGGAAGTGGGGGGTATAGCGGATGTGCAGGAGGAAATTTTCGGTCCGGTACTGTTTGTTGCCCGCTACAAGGCCAGTGAGCTTTCCCGGGTTCTTGATGACATCAATGCCAGTGGCTACGGGCTCACCTTTGCCATGCATTCACGTCTGGTGGAACGCACCGAACGGAGCGTGGTTCGCCTGCGCATCGGTAATGTGTATATTAATCGCAATCAGATCGGTGCCGTGGTGCAATCACAGCCCTTCGGTGGTGAGGGGCTTTCCGGAACCGGCCCCAAAGCCGGCGGTCCTAATTATCTGTCTGCGTTTGTGCGCCAGCCGCGTGAGGACAGGGCCTTGTTTGCCGTGGTTTCAGAGAGCACAGAGCCGGGATCGACATCCCTGGGTGAGGCCTGGTCGAAGCTGGACAACCGGCAATGGCTGGAAAACCACGAGCGCCTGCAGCTGCTCCAAAAAGTGAGACTTGATACTAATGTGTTGGAAAAGCTGCCTGATACCGGCCCGATGATCATGCCAGGTCCCACCGGTGAGCGTAATCGTTACTCACTACAAGCCCTGAACAAGGTTCTCTGTCTGGGGCCCATGCCGGAACATGCCCTGGAGCAAGCCATGCTGGCACTGACTGCCGGTTCTGCTGTGCTGCTGGCCTGTCCCGCCGATGCTGCCTTGCAGGACAGCATCGCTCAGCTGAAGAAGCTGGGTGCGCCGGTGGAGTTAATCAGTTGTAATCCGGATGCCAGCGAAGTGGCTGCGCTTGATCAGCTAGAGGCGGTCTGCTGGTGGTGGCAGAGCCGCTTGAGCCGGGAGTTGCGACAGGTCCTGGCCGGGCGTGCTGGCCCCGTGGTGCGCCTGATACAGGCCGATAGCTCCCTGGTGAGCTTTTTCCACGAACGGCATGTTTGCAATGACACTACTCGCGCCGGTGGCAATATTGAATTAATGGGACGTGTGGCACCTTGAGCAGTGCATCGCGCCAGGCTTGAAGAGTCGCTGTTTCAGGATTGCTGTTGCAGCAGGTGCTGGACAAAGCGCTCCAGTATTTCATAGGGCTGACAGCCCACCACCATCAGATCGCCGTGCACGAAAGTGGGCACACCGGTAATACCGGACGCCCGCGCCTGGGCCCAGTCTGTATCCACGGCCCCGGCAAAAGACTCTTCAGCCAATACCTGTGCCGCCTGTTGCCGATCCAGACCGGCCGCGGCGACGATATCCAACAATGCCTCAGGCAGGGCAATATTGATGCCATCCACGAAATAGGCTTTGAACAGTGCCTGGTGCAGGGCTTCACCGCCGGCCTGAGTATCGGCCCATTTGCCCAGCTCCTGGGCGCGGCGGGAATTATAGGTATGGCTGCGATTGCCATAGGGCAGGCCCGCCTCGGCCATTAATCTGCGCATCTGTTCCCGCATGGGAGTCAGATCCCGCCCGGGGAACAATTGCTCCAGACTCAGGCCAGCCTCGGGGGTATCCGGGTGCAGGGGAAACTGGACCCAGCGAATGTCGATGGGGTAGTTCTGGCGCAGACGGTCAATACTCACGGTACTGAGATAACACCAGGGTCAGATATAGTCGCTGTAAACGTCCAGTACCAGACTCATAGGGCTCCAAAAAGGCAAAAAAGCTGAACAAGGCTTGAGAAAGATCAAATGTAGCAAATCGTGAGGCGGTATTCGATCGCTTGCTCGCTGCGCTATACTGGCGCATCTGCCCGTTCGCGAGGCCTGCAGGCTCTGCAAACCGGCGTCCAATAGCCCTGGGCGTCAGCAAAATCGCTGACTCGTCCTGTGTAAAGAACAAGGGCAAAGAACAAAGGCAAAAACAAAGGTAAATAACAAAGGAGAGCTCCATGGCCCGATTACTCACGATTCTGCTTGCCGCCAGCATGCTGATTCCTGGCAGCCCGCTACTGGCCCAGGATGATGAAGCCCTGGCCATTCTGGTCCCGGGTGGCGGCACGTACAGCCGGCCTACCTCGATCGACAATGATCAGGCCCAGACCTTTTTTGACCAGGGCCTGCGTATGGCCTGGAGCTTCTATTTTCCGGAGTCCATCGCCTCCTATCAGGAAGCGGCGCGCCTGGACCCGGACAGCCCCATGCCCTACTGGGGCATTGCCCATGCCGCTGGACCCAACCCCAACAGCCGCTACTCCAATATGCCGGATGACCCTCAGGGTGCCGGCCTGGCTGCTATTCGGCGAGCACTGGAACTGGCCAACAACGGCACCGCGAAAGAGCGAGACATGGTCAATGCCTTGTTTGTGCTCTACAACAAGGATGCTATCAGTGACGACCGTGAGCGGGATTTTGCCTATATGGATGCCATGCGCGAGTTGCATGAGAAATACCCCGATGATGCCGATATCGCCTCGGTTTTCGCCGAATCCTATATGAACACCACACGTTGGGATTACTGGGATGCCGAGGGTAATGCCAAGCCCGGCACTGCCGAGGCCCAGGCGGCGCTGGAGCAGGCCATGCGGGTCGAGCACGACCATCCCGGCGCCAATCACCTCTATATCCATTTGATGGAAGCCAGCCCACAGCCGGAACTGGCCATGGCTGCGGCCCAGAAACTGGAAGGCACGGTGCCTATTTCCGGTCATATGGTGCATATGCCCGGTCATATCTATCTGCGCGTGGGTGAATATGAAAAGGCCGTGCGTACCAATGAGCGTAGCCAGATTGTGGATGACCAGTTTGCGGAAATCTGGGGCGACACCAATTTCCCCATGATCGGCACCTATCCGTTGTCACACAAGATTCACAAGCCCCATGCCCTGGATTTCGTGCGCTATGCCAATATGTTGCAAGGCAACTATGAAGGAGCCTCTACGGCGGCCGCGCAAAATGCCGGCCAGCGCAGCGTCAAGACCATTGCCCACGAATGGATGATGGACAAGGTGTTCGGCAAGTGGGACAAGATCCACGCCGAGAATGCCGAAAACGCTGCGGCCGCCGACAACCCCTACCTGAAGGGTATGTGGAGCTATGTCATGGGTAGTGCCCATGCCGCCATGGGCCATATTGGTCCGGCAGAAGCTGAACTGCAGAACATCCGTGATCAAATTGCCGCCGACGACGTGGATGAGCACGGTGTTGGCCCAACACCCGCCAGTCATGTCCTGAATCTGGCCATGCATGCCCTGCTGGGTGAGATCGAAGAAGCCAAGGGCAATCTGGACGGTGCCATCCTGCACTATGGCCACGCCGTTGGTTACTATGACAATCTCAACTACACCGAGCCACCGGACTGGTCCCAGTCCATGCGCCTTTATCTCGGTGCCGTGCTGCTGGATGCCGGTCGCGCTGCGGAAGCCGAAGCGGTCTACCGCAAGGACCTGGAATGGAACCAGCAGAATGGCTGGGCCACCTTCGGTCTCTATCAGGCTCTGGACGCCCAGGGTAAAGATCAGGAAGCCGAACTGGTTCACCGACAGTTCGAAGGCCAATGGCGCAACGCAGACGTGGAACTCACGCGCTCAAGGCTATAAAATACGCGACCTTGACAGGGAGCCCGTTCGTCAACTGGCGAGCGGGCTTTCTCTCCTCTAAGCTTCCCGCCAGGGAAGCGACTTGAGGAAAACCGGTGAGTCATTAAGATTGGTTCACCAGAAAACAGGTATATCGGAGTGTAGCTCAGCCTGGTAGAGCACTGCCTTCGGGAGGCAGGGGCCGGAGGTTCAAATCCTCTCACTCCGACCAACATCCATTGCCACCATGGAGCAATGCCGATGAAAAAACTGACCCCCTTCCTCGTTGTTCTGTTTCTAATCTCACCCGATCTGCTGTTAGCCCAGCCAGCATTTACCGGCAGGGTAATCTCCAGCCAGGGTGAGGTCACGGTACTGTCGGCGAACGGTCAACGAACCCAGCCGGCCAGAGGCCAGCAAATCAGTATCAATGATGAGTTCCAAACCGGTGCGGACGGACAATTGCAGATTCGCTTCGATAATGGCCTGCTGCTGTCACTGGGTTGTAGTTCATCGCTGCAATTGGAGTCGGGTTCCAGGGCAGGTGCCGATCAGTTTGATTTCCTGAATCTTCACCGTGGTCATTTGCGACTTGTTACTGGCGATCGAGGTACTGGCATGCATTATTTGAGAACCAGTGCAGGCCTGCTGTCCTTCGAGAACGCCGGTTCTGATCTGGCTCTGTATCAGGAAGCCGGCTCAGCAGCCCTGGCGGCAGTCTACAATGGCAGCGCCAAAGCCAGAACCAATGCCGGTGAAATGGTCCTCGGGGTCGGTGGTGATTTCGATTTCGCAGCACTTGAAGCAGGCAATCCCCCAACAGGACTGACCAGCATGCCGGCAGCGCTGCAAGCGCAAACAGATTGCCGTTGAAACAGAACCAACTGTTTCTCTCAAGTCATTAACAGGATAGCGGTCATGCGCTATATTGAATCCTATCTCCATCAACGCAGAATCGGTGTGCTGGTGGAATTCGAAACGCCCTATAGCATTACCGTACAGTCCGAAGTCTTCCAGACCATGGCTCATGATATTGCCATGCACATCGTCGCCATCAACCCGCTGGGAATCGATCGGGAGAAGATGCTGCGGGCAATACCGCTTGCCCTGAGGCCCGATGCCACTGATGTGGAGGAGCGAGCTTTATTGCAACAGGCTTTTATCAAGAATCCCGAAATAACTGTGTCCGAATTAATCGAAGAAACTTCGCAAGTCCTGAACACTACGATTTCCATCACCCGATTTGTCCGCTTTGACGTGGACGACCATTGAAAACAACTGGAGACAATTTGCGAGCTGTTTTAAAAAATTCCCCGGCCGGACAAGGCACAACAAGGAGAAAGTATGAAAACCATGAGCTGTAAACAATTGGGCGGCGCCTGCGATGAAACATTCAGCGCCGAGACCTTTGAGGAAATAGCAGAACTGAGCAAGCAGCATGGTATGGACATGTTCCAGCAACAGGACGCTGCGCATCTGCAAGCCATGCAGAAAATGCAACATCTCATGCAAGATCCCGAGGCCATGGCCAGCTGGTTCGAACAGCGCAAGCAGGAATTTGAAGCATTGCCGGAAAGCTAGTGACCGACCCGGGACCTGGTATCTGCCAGGACCCGGATCATTGTCTTCAGACAATTTTCAGTTAACCGGAAATGCCAGCGGTCGCAGTGGCGCAGCATCTGCGCCTCGCAATTTTAGTGAACCGGCAATGAAGGCAAATTCATAAACGCCATCCCTGGCCAGCTCTTCAAGAAAGACCAGTTCCATGATCGGTGCACCCTGCTCGGCCAGCAAATAGGTATGCAGTGGCACATAGTCGTCTTCCAGCTCTGAAGGGAAGGCCTCGAAGCTCAGGTTATCAGCACCCAGCATCATTGCACCTTTCTCTTCTATCAGATAACGGGCCGCGTCCAGACCCAGGCCGGGCGGATTGTCCATATAGGCGATGGCATCATTATAGAGTTGCATGCGGCCGGTGCGTATAAGTACCACGTCACCCACTTCAATATGTACTGATTGCGCCAGCAGGGCCGCCTGCAGGTCCTCTTTTGAAATGCGATAGCCATCAGGCAGATGATCCATGCCCATATTGCCAGGAACATCAATGAGCACAGCGCGGGCGATGATCGGGGGTATTTTTTCCGCGCCCGCTACCCGCCAGCCGCGATCGCCCAGATGATCGTCTGCCGCAAAACCATTCCAGATTTTCCCATCCAGACCGAAATGACTGAGGGCATCAATATGGGTGCCCATATGGGTGTACATGGAAACAGCCGTGCCTGTATAGCTGACATGGGAATTCATTTCATGGCCGACATGCATGGGATCATCTATCACCGTGCCTCTGGGCGTGTGGGTCAGCCAGAGACGGTATTGCGGGTCGCCGGCAGCCTGCCAGCTGGGCATGCCAATGAAATACTCCACTGACAGATCATAGGCTTCACCGCCAGCAATCCGGGACAAAATCCTGGCCTGGGACTCTGGTGTCATCAGGTTCAATCGTCCAATCTCGTCGTCAGGTCCCCAGGGACTCACACCAACCCTGCGCTCTGCCCCATAACCGGCATTGGCGAGCAAAGAGGCGAGTGTGATCAGCAACAATAATTCAGCTAACAGTTTCTTCATGACTTTCTCCAGTTTGGTAATTATTCGGGTTCAGGGTTAATAGCCGACGGTGAAACGCCGGCGGATGTAACGCGGAGTTTCGATCTCGTCCAGCAAGGCAACAGCAAGATCTTCCATGGATATATGGGAGCGGCCGGTTGCATCGATCAGCAACTCATCAGTACCGATGCGGAACCTGCTGCTGCGTTCGCCAGCCACCAGCAAGGCCGAGGGGCTCACATAGGTCCAGTCAACCGACTCATTGGCCAGGCACAATTCATACTGTTGTAGACAGGCCCGGCCGATAGGTAACACCGAGCGGGGCATATAACGCTCGTCGTCCAGCAACAAGCGATTGTCACGATCCGGAACTTGCAGGCTGGCTGCGCCGCCACTGATCAGCAGTCGAATACTGCTGTTGGCCAATGCCTTCAAGAGCAAGGCCGTGGTTTTTACCAGTTCGTGTTCATGGCCAGCTTGGGGCCTGGTGGCAGTGACAAGCACATCGCAGTTGCAGCACAGGCGTTGGATTTCATCAGCATCGGTGGCGTCGGCCTGGAGTGTTTTAACCGGGAGATCCATTGCCGGCATTTCGCTGCCATGCCGAACAACAGCGGTGACTACATGTCCACGATCGATGGCTTCTTTGGTAATGCGCCGGCCCATATTGCCGTTGGCGCCCAGAATTGTGATTCGCATGGAAAATCCTCTTTGCAGTTTAGTTTCGAAGTTTTGAGGAGCTGCTCTGAATCAGCTCTGCTTTACTGACCGGGCGATTGCCATGATTGCCGGTAAGCAAGGTGCAAGTGCAGTACAGGACCAGGGCAATGCCGGGCAGCCAGTGCCAGGAAAGGCGAGAGGGCTCGCTTGCGAGCAACAGCAGCAGAGAAACCAGCGGTACCAGATAGCTGTAGGCCATGATTTCGGTAGGGCTCAGAGTCGGCACAGCACGCTGGGACAACCAGAAGGTGAGGCCGCTGGAAAAGACACCGAGATAGAACAGGATCAGCAGGTCACTGCCGGAAAGGCGCAGCAATTCAACTGGCGATTCCTGCAGCAGCCCGACTATGGTCATCAGCACCGCAGCAGTGAGCAGGCTCCAGGCCGAGCGCGTGGCGGCATCGCTACTCAACCAGCCCTTGCTGAGCCCCCAGTTACTGAGCACCGGATGCAGTGCCAGGGCCACACATCCGAGCAAGTAGGCAGATTCGACTGCACCGACTGTAAAGGCTCCTGCACTGGCTTCGACGCGCACCAGCAACAGGGCGCCGGTAGCGCCGGCCACTAACAGACTGAGTAGTCTGAAGTTGATACGTTCCAGCCTGAAAAAACTGGCAATGACGAAAGTGAACAGAGGCGCACTGACGAACAGCGAGGCCATGGAAACCGAACTGATGGATTGGGCTACCCAGAACTGCGTGGCGAAGAATGCCGCCAGACAGGCGCCCATCAGCCAGTAAAGGACATAAGCCTGGACCACGGGCTGCCAGGTGTTTGTGCGTCTGGGCAGAAATGGCAGGGTAGCCAGCAGCGCTACGAAAAAACGCAGGGCCGTAAGCAGGTTCAGGGGCAGATCATCACCCAGAGCAGATACCAAGGGAAAAGACAGGCCCACGATCAGGGTCCGCAGTAACATGCCGGCATGGGCCAGGGGTGCCGGAGAGGGCTGGGTATTCATCAGTGCTGTACTCCATATTGGGTCAGGAGTCGCTACTGTAATGATTCTTTTTTGTTTAATAATCGGGCTTTATGGAATAATATTGTTCACAAATATGAACTAATAAGCCGATTGGCATGGACAATATCAGCGATATCGCCATCTTTGTGCAGGTTGTGGAGAGCGGCAGCTTCACGGCGGCGGCGGATCGGCTGGACCTGTCCAAATCCGTGATCAGCAAATATGTATCACGCCTGGAGAACAATCTCGGGGCAAGACTGCTGAATCGCAGCACCCGCAAATTGAGTCTGACGGAAGTGGGGCAGGCCTTTTACCACAAGAGCCGCATGGCCCTGCAGGACCTCGAAGAAGCGGAAAATGAGGTGAGCCGTTTGCAAGGCCAGCCACGGGGAGTGCTGCGCCTCAATGCGCCGATGTCATTTGGCATACTGCATCTCTCGCCGCTGCTGGGTGCTTTTCATGCGCAGTATCCTGAAGTCCGCGTTGATCTGAATCTGGATGATCGCAAACTGGACGTCATCGAAGCGGGCTTTGATCTGTCCTTGCGAATATCCGAGCTACCGGACTCATCCCTGGTGGCACGGCGGCTTTGTCGCTGCCGTCATGCCATCGTCGCGGCACCTTCCTATCTGGAAACCATGGGCAAGCCGAATTCGCCGGCAGACCTGCAGTCGCACCGTATTGTCACCTACCGCTATCAGGAATCCAGCATCAACTGGGATTTCCGTCATCCGGACCAGCGGGTGGAAAATATTCAGATTGATGGACATACTCGCATCAACAACAGTCTTGCCATCCGCGAGGCAGTAATAGCAGGCATGGGTATCGCACGGATGCCGACTTTCGCAGTAGCTGATGCAATTCGGCAGGGAGCACTGGTGAAGCTTTTTCCGACATTACAAACCCTGGAAGTTTCACTGTTTCTTCTGTATCCGCAGCGCCGTCACTTGAGTCCAAAGGTTAGGGCCTTCGTTGATTTTATGGCAGGGCAGTTCACTGACCCGCCAGCCTGGGATTGAATGACTGCAGTACAGCAAGGGAGTGAACAATGAGGCGAGGTAACCGACAGTGGACATAAGACCGGCAGCAGCCGCCGACAGTCAGGCCATTTTCCAGCTCTATCTGGACGTGGCCACAACTCCCGGCGGACTGGCCCGCCTGAAAAGCGAAATCAATCAGGACTATGTTAACGGATTTTTGCAGCGGTCCCTCGCCAGTGGGCTGGCTCTGGTAGCCGAGGCAGCGAATGGCGCCATTGTCGGAGAGCTGCATGCCAGTTCCCCTGGAATCTATTGCTTTTCCCATGTGCTGACTGATCTGACGGTGGCGGTTAGTCCGCAGCATCAAAAACAGGGCATTGCCCGTGCCCTGTTCACTCAATTTTTTGCCGAACTGGACAGTCGTATGCCCCATATCAAGCGAGTGGAACTCATAGCCCGGGAATCCAATAGCCACGCTCTGGCCTTTTATGAGTCTCTGGGTTTTGTCAAAGAGGGGCGTCTGGAAGGACGTATCAAAAATCCCGATGGCAGTGTTGAGGCCGATATTCCCATGGCCTGGCAGAGGACAATGCATGAATATCCGGCAAGCGACTGAACAAGACTTTGATCAGATCTGGCCGATCTTTCATGAGGTGGTGCTGGCCGGTGACAGTTATGGCTACCGACCCGATACCAGCAAGGAGGAAGCCTGGAGCCTGTGGATGCGTTCCCCACGGCAGACTTATGTGGCCGAGGAAGGTGGTGAAGTGCTGGGGACTTATTATCTGAAGAGCAATCAGGAAGGACCTGGGGCCCATGTCTGTAACTGCGGTTATATGGTTGCGAGTCAGGCCCGTGGTCGGGGGCTGGCCACTATTTTGTGTGAACACTCCCAGGCCCGGGCGCTTGAACTGGGCTATCAGGCCATGCAGTTTAATTTCGTGGCTGCCAGTAATACTGCCGCCGTCAGGGTCTGGACCAAGTTGGGTTTCGAGACTGTAGGGCGCCTGCCCCGTGCCTTCCGGCATCCGGAGCAGGGGCTGGTGGATGCGCTGGTGATGTACAAGTGGCTGGAGCAGAGCGGGTAATGACAAGCACTGCCACTGCCAGCATCATGGGAGTGAAACAGACATGAGTCTGATGGCTCAGTTAAAGCAATGGGATGGTAAATCCGCCGACGCCATCGGCAGTATTTATCGCAGCGCCTGCGACACAGCCGGTTTTGAGGATGAACTAATCAGCCTGTTACAGCGCGAGGATTGTCAGTCAGGGGCAAGCTGGTGTCTCAAGGCCTGGCTGGAGCAAAATCATTCCGCTGATCAGGCACAAAGCGATGCCATTCTTGGCAGCCTGCCTCAGCTGGAAGACTGGCAGTCGAAACTGCATGTGTTGCAGTGTCTGCCCTATCTGAAGGTATCAGCTAAAACAAAGAGCACGGTGGAAAATTTTCTACGGCAGCACTTGAGCGCAGAGAACAAGTTTGTTCGTGCCTGGTGCTACAACGGTTGGTTTGAACTGGCCTGTGACTACCCTGAATATCATCAGCAAGTGCAGCAGTTTTTTGACATGGCGATGCGGGATGAGGCCGCTTCGGTCAAAGCGAGGATCAGAAAGCTGCAGAAAAAGGGTTTCAGTAGCTAGACGCTGGCAATGCCCGCAGAGCCGATTTCGCTTCTGCAGGCACCACAGCGATCAATCAGACTGGCTTAGTCACCAATCGCGGCCGCTCCTGCCAGAGAGACCTGCTCGTCTTCAATGCCACGGGCACCGCTGGAAGTCACCGCACCGATCTGTTCACCATTGAGCATCACTGGCACCCCGCCGGCATAGTGAATGCCGCCTTCGATCTCCTCAATCTCGCCGGCTTCCAGGCGACGGCCGTATTCGCCGGAGAACAAACCGGTTTCTGTCACGACCTTGGCCTTGGCCAGGGCAATCTCATAGGTGCGCGCGGAAGCACCGTCCATGCGATGGATCATCACCGGTGTGCCTTCGTGGTCGGCAATCAGGATAGTGAGATTCCAGTTATTGCTGCGCGCCTCAGCCAGGGCGGCGGCCATGGCGCGTTCCGCCATCTCATAGTTCAGAACAGTGGCAGGGGCGTCCTGGGCCAGGCTGGTGCCTGACAGGCTGAGAAAAAGCAAGGCAGCAGAGAAAAAGCGTTGCATCATGACGTGGTTTCCTTGTTTGAAAATGATTTAATGGATCAAGCAGCGTTGGCCAACTGTTGTTGGCTCTGATCGCCATGGGAAGATAACAACAGATTGACAGGACTGCCAATACCCTGAAGCGGGTTTTGCAGGACGGCATCAAGGAGCTTGTCCCGAATCGGGATTGCGACAAGTGGAGGCGCGATGACTAATTACATCGAAATTATCAGCAAGGCTAACGAGGAGCTTATCAATCAAGGCGACCTGGACAAGATCGAGGCTTTCTTCTGCAGCGACTACTGTGTGGAGTTGACCGGTAAAACCCTGAAAGGCGGCCACAAGGGTATTGAAAAAATCCTGCAGCAATTGCAGCACAGTTTTTCCGACTTACATGTGGAGCTGGAAATATTCCTGGCAGCGGACAGCCGTGTTTGCTGGCAGCGTACCTTTACCGCCGGACATCAAGCTGCCTACAAGGGTTTCCCGGCTTCCGGTAAAAGCCTGTGTTGGCGAGACATGGTGTGCAGTGAATTTCGGGAAGGCAAAATTGCTCGAGAATGGGTATTGAGCGACCTGGCCGAACAATTGCTGCTGGCACGCAAGCACTGACACTAACGGAGCATTACGCTTTCTTTGACCTGACGGTTCAATCGGAAAAATTGTTTTTTATTCTGTGATCCGCATTGAACAACACTCCCGTAATTGCGAATGAACGTCACACTGAAACGCTTGTTAAATTTGCAAAACTGGAGTCCCAAATGAAAATTCGTCAAGCCGCCGTAGCGCTGCTACTTGTTATTCTTGGCAGCTACACCGCCTATGCCGATAACCATGCCGAGATGGCATCCAAGGATATCGTTGATACTGCCATCGATGCCGGTCAATTCACTACACTGGTTGCTGCCGTCGATGCAGCCGGACTGGTAGACACCTTGAAGGGCGATGGTCCGTTTACTGTCTTTGCTCCCACCGATGAAGCCTTTGCTGCACTGCCGGCAGGTACTGTTGAGAATCTGCTGCTGCCGGAAAATCGTGATCAACTGGTCGCTGTACTCACCTACCATGTCGTGCCGGGCAAGGTGATGTCCACTGACATTGCCGGTCAGAGCCTGCAAGTAGCCAGCGTCGAAGGGAGCGAGTTGTCTGTGGATGCCACCGATGGCGTCTCTGTCGATGCGGCTACCGTGATCATGGCCGATATCGAAGCGTCCAATGGCGTGATTCATGTTATTGATCAGGTCGTTCTGCCCAACTCCTGATCCATTGAAACATGCCATGACACGGGGCCGGTGTTGTTGTACCGGCCCCGTTTTTTATTGCAGTAATACCGGCATAAAAAAACGGGACCAACAGCCCACAGAAAAACCGTTGATCCCGCTCTCTCCCTTGACCCTCTTGCGGGGCATGAGACGGTGCAGCCGACGCTGCCATTCTGATTTATTCGTAGCGCAAAACCATTGCCGGTCTGACCCGGGCAGATTTCCAGGATTGGGAGAATACGGCCGCGAAGGCGATCAGTGCCGACAATCCCAGGCTCAGCAAGAAAGGCCAGACGGTAATGTCAAGATTAGCGGCAAACAGGCTGGTATAAGCGTTGGCAAGCACATAACCCAGGGGCCAGGCCAGGGCATTGGCAATCAGAATGGGTTTGGCAAAATCCAGCAACAGCATGCGCAGAAGCCGATTACTGCTGGCACCCATTACCTTGCGAATACCTACTTCCTTCCTGCGGATATTGGTTATGAAAGTGGCATTGCCTAACAAGCCTATGCTGGCCACGAAGAATCCGAAGATTGACAGCGCGCCAATGGAAACACTCACCCCGAGAAACATGCCATAGCTTTGATAAAACAGGTCGTCGACAAATTCACGCTGTAGGGGAATATCAGGCATCAAGCGGGCCCAGGTGGTCTCGATATGTTGCAAGGCCTCGTTAAGATTCTCCCGGGAAACTCGAATCACCAGCCTGTCGGCGGACTCGGGGCGAAGCATATAGACATCACCTTCGCTGCCAAAGGCGGCGAAGTCGATAAACTGATACTTGTGCTCACTCATGGCACCCACAATACGCAGTGCCAGCATGAACTCCTGTTCAGTGGTGGGTGGCCCCACGTGCAGATAGATTAACTCGCCAATGGCCTCGGTGGCATTGCTCCAGCCCATGCTGCGTGCCGCCTTGTCATTAATCAGTACCGAGTAGGGCCCCGAGGCCGGATCCACCCTGGCGATGTTGGGCATGATGTCCAGGGCTCGTTGCCGTTCGAAATCCCGCCCGGCAATGAGGGGCTGGTTCATGGTTTCGGCATAGTCGTAGCCCACAGTATGACGCGACAGTTCGAAGCGGGTGGCATTGCTGTCGGGAGTGCGGGAGAAGCCGCTGGAGGAGTTGCTGATTTCCCAGGGCACATTGCTTACCTGGGTGACAGACAACACCGAAGGGTGTTGCGTGAGCTCATTGATGAGCAAATCAGGTTCCGCGCTGAAAGTGTCGGTGGAGACCATGGCGACAATTTTCATGTCATTGGTATTGGCATCCAGTTGTTGGGTCATGGCGCCATTCTGCTGGAACATCACCACCGCCAGAATCATCAGGGTGCCGGAGATAAAAAACTGGATGCCTACCATGGCAGCACGCATGCGACCGGAGTAGCCATTGCTGCCCTTGGGCCGCATCATGGTCACCAGTGGTACCCAGGCAGTGCGAATAGCCGGGTAGCCCCCGGCGATGGCAACAATCACCAACAGCACCAGCAGGATTGCCAGCCACAGGTTCGGGTCCAGCAACATAGTCACACTGATCCCCACCACCCCGGCAGCGGTCAGCTGAGTAATGGCGAAAGCGATTATCAGCAGAGTCAGCAGCAAGGCAATGAGCATAAACAACAGGCTCTCGTAGCAATACTGCAACAGCAGCATGCTGCGCTTGCTGCCGAGTATTTTCTGCACGCCAATTTCCTGACTGCGCAGGGACAACTGGGCAATTACCAGATTGGAGTAATTCAGACAGCCGATCAGCAGCACCAGCGCGCCAGCCACGATCAAAATATCGGTAAGATTAAAGCCGCCAGTGATAAACGCCATCTGTGTGGCGATAAGCTGATTGGTGGGCAGCAGATCAAAGCTCTGGATTTCGGCCCGATCGGCGGGCA
>JALEHB010000236.1 GCA_022763285.1 Pseudomonadales bacterium
TATACTCGCGCAGGACGGCATTTTTACACTTGGGGGGAAGTATGCCTTTACCAGCCTGTATGCAGGGACGACTGAGCCTGCCTGTGGTGGGTGCACCGCTGTTTATTATCTCCAATCCTGACCTGGTCATCGCCCAGTGCAAGGCCGGTGTGGTGGGCGCTTTTCCTGCCCTCAATGCCCGCCCTGCCGAGATGCTGGATGAATGGCTTGGGCGCATCAAACAGGAACTGGCGGAGTATGATGCCGCCAATCCGGACAAACCCTCGGCCCCTTTCGCCGTCAATCAGATCGTGCACAATTCCAATGATCGGCTCATGCATGATGTGGAGCTTTGTGTAAAACACGAAGTACCCATTGTCATCACATCCCTGGGTGCCCGCCCGGAAGTGTTCGAGGCGATTCATTCCTATGGTGGCATTTGTCTGCATGATGTCATCAATAATCGCTTTGCGCACAAGGCCATTGAGAAAGGCGCCGACGGACTGATCTGTGTAGCAGCCGGTGCCGGTGGCCATGCCGGTACGCTATCGCCCATGGCATTCGTGCAGGAGGTCAGGGAATGGTTTGATGGACCATTGCTGCTGTCTGGCGCCATGTCCACCGGCAGCGGAGTACTGGCGGCCGAGGCCATGGGTGCGGATCTGGCCTATCTGGGCTCAGCCTTCATCGCCACCGATGAGGCCAATGCTGACCCGGCCTACAAGCAGGCCCTGGTGGACTATGCCGCCAGCGATATTGTCTATACCAACCTGTTTACCGGTGTCCACGGCAACTATTTGCGCCCTTCGATCGAGGCCGCCGGTCTGGATCCTGATAACTTGCCAGAGAGCGACCCCTCGAAGATGAGTTTTTCTTCCGGGGGCAGCAGCAAGTCCAAGGCCTGGCGTGATATCTGGGGCTGCGGTCAGGGCATCAATGCCATCAAGGATGTTCGTCCTGCAGCGGAGCTGGTAGCCCGATTGCAACAGGAATACGCCGAGGCCAAACAACGACTCTGTCAAAACTGACGAGCTGCGCCGCTTTATATAAACACTGTCAAGATTGAGTCAGGTTCAGTGCCAGGCACTGGCGATCAACAGACGGCTATCAACCAGGGGCATTTAGCAGAGGGCGTTAAACTGACAGGTACCGCCTTCAACCCACTGGATGGGTGGCGTGATGCTTTGTGCGGTGAGGGTATAGCTGATGCCGTCCAGCGTGCTGCCATCATCACGCCAGTTGACTGTAATCTGTCCACCAAAGACATGAATGGCATGGGAGGTGGGGCTACGCAGTTGACCGGCAGGAATGCCATTCGTGCCTTCTTCAACATCGGCCATGCTGTCAAAGCGTTCTGCATTGGCTGCTACGATAATGGCATTTCTGTAAACACTGGTAGCCAGCAATGCTTCAGCAAACCGGGCCCGGTTGCTGTATTGCTGATAGGCAGGCAGAGCCACACTGGCCAGCACACCAATAATCGCCACCACCGCCAATGATTCAATCAGGGTGAAACCGCCAGTCTTTTGCATTGCTCTAACTCTGGCTCGCATTAACCATTACCACTTCATAGGACTGATTCGTGACATACAGCTCCAGCAGGCCAAACTGGGCCGGATTGGGGTGGGATACCCGGATAGTATTGCCACTGCGATTGATGATGTTAGGCGTATTGCTACCTTCGCATCGCATTGAGGGATCAGGCATCTCGCCCCTGGCCAGACTGTAACCAATATCCAGAAACACCAGACGGCACTGCTCACGATCCATCAGAAGATCCTGTTGCGCCAGGGTTTCGCCGTCGGTGAGCAAGTTGGGAAAGGCATAAAGGCCCAGTGCCACACACAGCATGACCATGGCGGTACCAACACCGCCCCAGATATAGAGCTTGTCCTGATCCTTGGCCTTGGCGATGGATTCTTTTTCGGCCGAGGTCTCGCCGATGCTGGCATGGGCGGCTTCGGCTTCGCGGTATTCCATCTCCCGGGAACGGGATTTCATATAAGCGTCGGCTTCGGCCACCACTGCGCATTTTTCGCAATACTCACCGGAGTCGAGAAACTTTGTGCACATACCACAGAGTTCAACACCACAAGATTTGCAGGTGGCTGCGGTAGGTGCATTGGGATGGTTTTGACAAGCCAACTGGGCAGTCCTTACCTAGTCGAAAAACACTCTCATAAAAAACTTTTCGAATTCGAATGCACGAATTTCAGGCTGGAAATGTTCCTACATTTACCTCGCATTGGCAAAGGGTAAAAACGCGATATTTTCCCGGCGAGTATTTAAAACTGTGACGCTGGCAACACTATGCCCTGCGAGCCTGTGGCATTCCACAGTTTTAATCAGCACCTGATTCCCTTAACAGCGACAACTGCGATGACAGCCTGAATTGTCTCAGCTGTCCTCGGCTTCCAGTTGTTCCGCCACCCGGGCACCCCGCAGAATGTTAACCATGCCGTAATTCCCTTCGTGGCAGGCATATTCATACAATTGCCCGGCCACCTTGGTCATGGGCACAATGCCGGTAAATTGGTCGGTATAGGTGGCAGGATCGTCCACCGTGAACTCATAGTTCACGGTATCGAAACTGACGCGGGTAAAGCGCTCGGTCAGCACCTTGTCAGCAGAGGTACCGGAGGAGCCAAAACTGGCGGCCAGGCCGTTAAAATTGCGGGTGATTACTACCAGCGTGTCACCCTCCCAATAGCCTTTGGAGTCGCCGGTGTAGAAACCCAGGTCCTCATGCAATTCGGGGATTGCCTGTCGCGATTCATACAGCGGGACGATGCGGGCATCGTGGATCATTTCGGTGAGGATGACTGCCGTATCCCGACTCTGAAAAATCTGCACATTGTTGTTGTACAGGCTCGGAGTAAAGGGCGGACCAGCATTGAAACCCACCAGACAGCGCTCCGACAGACCCCGGTCTTCGGGACCATCGGTACCAATGCCCCCGGCGCCGATTCGCACCGGTCGACTTTCACCGGTGGTTCCACCGCCGTAGACACCCTGGTCGGCAATGGCGCCGTCCTGCAAAGGCGGCAGGCGACCATTTTCCGGGTAGACGATATGAGATGTACGCACAGTGTCGCCGATACCGGCATTTTCAACCCAGAAGTCATTATAGGATTCATCCACCCCACCGATGGCCAGGGCCGCATCGGTACCGGCATCACGGGCGGCTCGGGCGGCCTGAATCCCGGCGATTTCCTCCTCAGTCAGAAACTGGCGATTGCCGTACTGTGCCGGTCTTTGCATGGGCACGTCGGAGGAGAAATTCCACACCCCCTGCAAGTCAGGTTGGCCCCAGTTTGTGCGCGGTACTTCGTAATCCTGGGCAGACAGGCTCGGTGATAACAGCAAAGCAGCCAGCAGGGTCAGACAAGAGCTTGTAGTTTTCATGAATTGCTCCGTGAGTCGATGTGCAAATGACAATCTGAGTGGCAAACGGTAGCGCAATTCCCTGCCCCAGGCAAAACCGGCAGTCTTGTCACTGCCGCAATCAGTCTCAGTCTTTGCTCTTGGGCGGGGCCAGGCCACCAAAGGCGGTAAACAGGGCCTTGAAGAAGTTGCTTAGCTCCATGCTCATGAGGGCAAATTCCTGATCAAACTTCTGGGCAGCGCTTTCTTCCGCGAAACTGTCTGATTCCTCGCGCATTTCCTCGAAGCGTAGCCGCTTGATACTCAGGTCATCGTGAATGATGCAGCTAAGCAGGCTGTTCCAGGACACCCCCAGGCTTTTCACCTGTTTGCCGGCTTCCAGATGGGCACTGATTTCCTCACTTTCCAGATCCTGGCCCTTGCAGCGCACCACATTGCTGCCATCCAGAGGGTTGTAGAGTTCACAATCTTCTTCCAGGAAAAAGTTGTCAGTGGCCTTGTGCTTGCGCAGCCAGTGGGTCATGACGTCGGCCGGTGAGCGCACACTGTCGGGCAGGGAGACAGGAAAGGAACCGAGCGTATCGCGCAGCAGGTTAACGAATTCCTCCGCCTTGGGCGCTGAAGCAGCGTCCACCACCAGCAGATTGTCTTTCGGTGCCAGATAGGCATAGGTGCGCTGATTGCGAGTGAAAGCCCGTGGCAGAAGCTGGGCGAACATGTCTTCCTGAATTTGTTTCTTTTCCTTGCGATAGATCTTGCGGGCCTGGCGCTCTTCCAGTTCGGCCACTTTTTCCTCAGTAGCTTCCCTGACCACAGATGCCGGCAGCAGCCGGTCCTGGGTCTGGGCACAGAGCATGATGTAGTCCCCCACCACATGGGTCAGCAGAGGTCCTTCAAGAGCTCCCTCATCGGCTGCGGCCTCTTCGTTGTCTGCGGCTTGCCCTGCCTCGTCATCGCCGATCACCTCCCCGACTGGCGCAGTGGCGGCCTGGGGGATGGGCGGGACCCAGCCCATGCGGGTTTTCTCATAGCTGCTGCAGGGCGCAAAATGAAATTGGGCGAGTTGTTTTTCGAGTTCTTCCGGACTGAGGGAAAAGGCCTGATTCAGACAATACAGGCGAAGATTCTTAAACCACATGAAAGCGTTCCGCTGTGCTTGGATCAACAAAGCAGGCGATTATGCAGCAATGGTCATGGATTGAAAAATGCTTTCGCGCCCGGGGCCTGATTCGGCCAACGGGCAGCGAAAAAAAAGCGTAGCCCCGTGCAGGGGCTACGCTCGCTCAAGGAGCCAGTGACTGATCCCTGTCTTCAGGTCAGTACGCTCCGAAAAACTTCAATGGCTTTGCTCATCTCTTCCCGGCTGCCCAGGGAGATTCGGCTGTGGGTATTTTCCATGGGAGGGAAATCGCGCCCCACCAGAATATTGCGCTCCAGGCAGGCCGTACGGAACTCACGGGCCGGCCGGCGCAGATTGACGAACAGGTGATTGGTCTGGGACTCCGGCACCATAAAGCCCATATCCCGGAATGCGCCGGTAACCATGGCACGAATCTCGGCATTTTCCTGCCGTTCCCATTCCAGATGGGCCGTGTCTTCAAAGGCGGTCAGGGCAGCGATGGCACCCAGCATATTCACATCCCCCATGCCCCAGGCCCGGTCGATGGCATCCAGGGTGTCGGCATGACCCAGGCCATAGCCCACCCTGAGACCGGCAATACCATGGGCCTTGGAGAAGGATCGGGTAATGAAGACGTTGGGGAATTCCTTCACCAGGGGCAGCGCACTTTGCATCAAGGCCGGGTCGGCATAATTGATATAGGCCTCATCGATGAGAATGCGGGTGGCGGGCGAGGCCGCCATGATACGACGCACGAAATTCTCCACCGCCGCCGGGCCATGCACGGTACCGGACGGATTATTGGGATTACAGAAGTACACCAGACCCGCACCGGTGGAGGCATTGATCATGGCCTCCAGATCAATCGACAGGCTGTCGTCCAGCACCACGTCTACTACCGGAATACCGTGGCGTCTGGCGGTGTTGGCAGAAGTGGCATAGGTGGGGGTGGCGGTCACCAGCGGCTTGCCCCGGGAGCAGAATGCATGCACCGCGCCTTCCAGCAAGGGCGTGCTGCCAGTGGCCAGCAGGACACCATCGCGGTTCAAGCCATAGTAATCCGCCAGGGCATCGCGCAGCTCGTTAACATGGTCGGGGGAATAGCCGCGACCGACCCGTTTGGAGGTGTACTGGCGAATCGTTTCCAGCACTTTCTCCCCGGGACCCCGGGCACTCTCATTCTGGTTCAACTGCATAACGCCATTATCGAACACGCCACTGGCATGGGCGGCACGACTCTGGGCAGTGGCCTTGTTCAGCACCATGGATTGTCCGAGCATACCCATGGCAGTGCCAAGGGACAGGGTTTTCACGAAGCCGCGTCTTGTTGTTTTCATTATTTACTCCTTACATTGGCAAGACATTCATGGAAAATCGGTTCACACCTGGCGCAGGGCCCCTGCCATGGCATCCAGCGCTTCCTTGACCACAACCCTGGCCGAGGCGATGTTCATGCGCATATAACCGGCGCCACCACTGCCATAGTTGGAACCCGGATTAAGCAGAACCCCGGAATGCTCCACCAGCCAGTCCTGGAAGTAATGTTCCGGCGATTCCAGGCCATGCATGGCGGCCATCTCTTTGGCATTGATTGTCTCCAGCACCGCCGAGAAATCCAGCCAGGCCAGAAAAGTTCCCTCGGCCGGGGTATAGCCCACCATGGGCAATTGCTCGCGCAGGTAATTCTCGGTGAATGCATGATTGGCATCCAGATAGGGCAGCACCTGATCAAACCATGTGCCCCCTTGCTTGTAGGCGGCTTCATTGGCGACCACGCCCAGGGTATTCAGGTCTGCCCGGTGGTTCTGCCTGACCCGATTGAGTAGTACCGGATTGGGTGAATAGAAATAGGCGTTTTTCATGCCGGCCAGATTGAAGGTTTTGCTGATGGCATTGAAACTGACGCTGTTGTTCACCACCGCCTGGTCCGGCAGGCTGGCAAAGGGCACATAGCGATGGCCCGGGCGAACGATGTCGGAGTGAATCTCATCCGCCAGCACCACGATTTGCTTGTCCAGGCAGAGCCGGCCAATGCGCAGCAACTCTTCTTCAGTCCAGACATTGCCGGTGGGATTCTGGGGGTTGCAGACGATCATGGCATTGACGTCCGGAGTCATCTTCGACTCCAGGTCCTGCCAGTCAATTTCATAGCGGCCACCCCGAAATACCAGAGGACTGTCCACCGCATCCACACGGGTATGGTCACAGTGGTAGTAAAAGCCGGAATAGATAGGTGACAGCATCAATACTTTTGTACCGGCCGGCACAAATGTGCGTAGCGCGGCAATAATACCTGGATACACACCGGCGGAAATTTCGATCTGGGCGGGGCTGAGGTCGACACCATGGCGCTCGCCATTCCAGGCGATAATGCCCTCTTTGAGGCCGGCGGTGCTGCTGAGATAGCCCCAGCTTTCATGCTCGCAGCGCTCGGCCAGGGCTTCGGCGATACAGGGCGGGGCCTGAAAATCCATGGAAGCAATGCCCATGCCGTAGCGGAATTTGTCGCCATAACGGCGCACAGGTGAATCCCAGCGCGAGCAATTACTGCCGCGGCGCTCATAGGGGGTGTCCAGATCAAAGGCATCACCGCGCAGTCTTGCGCTGTCTGCCGGGGCGGCCTGGAGTGAAGCGGTGCTCAAGCCGGCTCCGGCCA
>JALEHB010000237.1 GCA_022763285.1 Pseudomonadales bacterium
CAGGCTTGGATTCGCAATTTGCGTGGGCGCAAATTAAACCCAACGTATTCTTTTATCCGAAAGCACTCTTCTGTTATCGAGTTCGATCCCGGTAAGGAAGGGCGATCCCCTTCAGGGCCGCGCAGAAAGCGCGCGGTCCAAAACGCTGGCGCGTTTTGTCAGGCATACGAGCATCACTCGGCGGTTTAGTAGTCGTGAGGGCATGTCTTTCTATAGGCACCGTGCCAGTTCAATCCGGGCGAATTGGTTGGGGCTAAAAAGATCCCAGTGTCGCGCCAGGGAAGGCTTGTATAGATCAGCCTACAACTCGCATCAAACGTCTCCTCAACTTGAACACTGGGTTCGATAAATGGCCATGGCTATTGGGTGAAATCCGTGCTGCGCCTTTTCATAGTGGTATGATAGGCACTTGCTGAGGAGGGCTGCCTCTTTGCTGCGATCCTGCTTGTTTTTGGATCCACTTGTTCAATGGCGAAGATTGAAACGAATAGGAAAATTCTTCATGTCGTACAGAAAATTCTGGATCCGCAGTACTCACCGGTCAGTCCTGCTCTGCGCGAGCTTGTTATTGTCATTCCCACTCTCAACGCAGTCGCAAACTGGCGCTGACGGTTTACCAGAGTGGCTGTCGATCGGCTTTGAGCAACAGAGTCGTGTACAGGTGCTGGATGGGCAATTCAGAGCGGGGCTTGATGGAGGTGATCAGGGCTTTGAGTGGCGTAACGCGCTGACCCTGAAGGCAGATTTCGAGACCTTCTCTGTCGAGACCGAGATAGCCGATATGCGAAGCTATTTCACCGACGAAGGCTCACCCCTGGACAGTACTGTCGTTAACCCACTGGATATTCTGCAAGCCAATGTAAATATTCCAGTCTCAGATCTGTTTCGCGAGGGTGATCAGGGATTTATCAAGATTGGTCGATTCACCATGGATCAGGGCAGTCGCCGCTTTGTCGCTCGCAACCGTTTTCGCAATACCATCAATTCATTCGCCGGTGTGCATGCCGGGCTGCAGAGCGGCAATTCCTCGCTGGAGCTCTTTTATACACGCCCCACCCAGCGACGAGTGTCAGGGGATTGGCTCGATAACAAGCCCCGCCTGGACAAGCAATCCAAAGATATCTTCTGGGGGGCTTATCTCACAACCCCGCTAAGCGAGCAAACTGGCACATTGCAGTTGTACCTCCTGGGTGCAGATGAGAGGCGCGAGCAGGCTGCCAATCAGCGTTTCGATGTATTGAGCACTGGCGCACGAGTGTTCAGGAGCCCGGCTGCCGGTAGCTGGCATTATGAAACAGAAGCGATGTTGCAATTCGGTGATGCACCGGCACTGGACGCTCTGTCAGCCCCCAGAGATCATAAAGCACAGTATTTTCACTTCAGCCTGGGCTACTCGTTTGAAATGCCCTGGCAGCCTGCTTTAACTTTTCTCTATCACTATGGCAGTGGCGACAAGGACCCTCTCGACAATGAATCCAATGAGTTGGATCATCTCTTTGGGGTGCCGCGACCAGATTTCGGCCCTACCGGTCTGTATAGAGCATTTCAGAGGGTGAATACGGAATCACCCGGCCTCATGTTGAATCTTCAACCAGCCAGCAACATTGACGCCTATCTAAGGTGGCAGAGACCTTCGCTGGCTGAGCAGGCCCAGGGCTGGCAGACTACCCGCTACCAGCATCCGGGTGGCCTGGGTGAGACACATCTGGGTGATCAATTGGAAACCCGGGTGCGTTGGCATCTATTGGATAACAAGCTTACAGTGGATGGTGGCTATGTCTGGGTCAAAGCAGGCCCCTATATGGACCTGGTTGGAAAGGGCAATAGCCAGTATTTCTATTTGCAGACCCTGGTCAGGCTTTAGTTTCATCACCCCGAGATCTGTAGCCGGATGCATGGCTTGCAGTCCGTTCAGTAGTGATGGAGTGCTTCAGGGTGTTGTATTCGCCAGATTTCCGATTTCTTTCAAGTGATTCGCAGTTTGAATACTGCCGCTGCAACCAGTCACCGGTTTTTTGGCTATCAGGGTATGTTGACGGGCTGCAACACTAAAATCTGCTTCAGTTTTCGGCCAATTCAGCCGTGAAACCTACCGCCCACTGTGTGTCAGAGATGGGTCAAAACTGTCACATTGTAATAAAAGTGAAATATATGTCATTTATATTACGTTTCCGAGACAGTCCTGTTCCGCTGACCAATCAATTACTAGAATGCTGCCCAGGTGGCGTGATAGCAGAGCCTGAAACAAGCTCGCAGAATATTCGGAGAGAAAAATGCCAGGTAAACCAGTCTGCAATTTAAGCAAACTTTCAAAGCAAGCCCTGATCCTGTTCAGTCTGGCGGGGGCTACCGCTCATGCCGCAGACAAGGAATTGCTCGATATCTTGTTGGCCAACGGTGCGATCAATCAAGAGCAGTACGACACGCTGATTGAGCGTGAGTCGATAACTGGTGAGGATATTATTGATCAACCACGTCAGTCAGTGCCTATGGAAGTTCTGGATGAAGAACGGATTAACAAGGCTGTGGCTGATCGCCTGGAGGCCCAGTTGCCGGTTTTGGCAAGCCACGAAAGTTCAGGTTTCAGACTGGAAACACGCGATGGCAACTGGCGCACTGACCTGCAATGGCGTGCCCAGACCAGATTTACGACACCTTATCGATCAGATCCCCGGCAGATTGCCGCTTTCAATGCCGGCGATCAGCACAATTTTGAGGCCCGGCGTCTGCGCATGAAGATTGGCGGACATGGGTTTCAGGATTGGCTCCGTTATTATTTCGAAGTAGACCTGCTGCCTTCGCGGGATGTCGATGACAGTAGTGCCGCTGCTAGTGCCAGAGTGATTGATTGGCGAATTGATCTGGCTAAATGGGACTGGGGCAGTATCCGGCTTGGCCAGTGGAAAGTGGATCTGAACCGCGAGCGTGTCGATTCTTCGGGGCGGCAGCAATTTGTAGAGCGTTCAATTGCCAATCGCGTGTTCACAATGGACCGGCAGATCGGTATCCAGTTACGTGGCCACTTGTTCCAGGATACACCCGCTGATATGCGTTATTTTGCCGGCGTATTCAATGGCGAGGGCAGAGGCGTAAACAACGCTGATGACAATATGATGTACATGGGCCGTCTGCAGTGGAATTTCCTGGGCCGAGACTTGTCTTTCCGACAGACAGATGTGGAATACACCGACTTGCCAACTGGTAGTCTGGCACTTGCGGGGTTCACCCATACAGGTAGCTGTACCCGTTGGTCATCGTCGGGTTGTGGCAACCTGGACGGATTCGATCGCCCAGCGGATGCCGCGCCAGATCAGTATGATATTAATCAGCTTGTACAAGAGTTTGCGTTCAAGTACCGGGGCTTCTCTGCGCAACAAGAATATCACCGCAAGCGGATTCGGGATCGGGTCTCGGGCCTGCGTAGTGAGCTGACTGGCGGTTATATGCAGGCTGGATACTTTTTCCATCATCTGCTGCCTGCAGTTCCTGAAGCACTGGAACTGGCTGTGCGTTATGCTTATGTTGATGAGCCCAATGCGGTTGACCTCTCACTGGAAAACAACCGCGAAGAGTTGACCATCGGTGCAAACTGGTTTTTTGCGGGTCACAATAACAAGCTGACGCTGGATTTTTCCTGGCTCGATATCGATGATTCCTTTCTGCTGAGGGAAGAATCCGATAACCGCTTCCGGGTTCAATGGGACGTGTCGTTCTAGCCGGAAGTCTCCAGTAGGGACTGTCCTGCAAGACTGGCAAAGACCTCTGGTTTCAGCTTGCATTGTACAAGCGGCATGGGCTGCCAGATCAAGGTAGCTTAAAAGATGAGCGGCATAAGAAAGGCCCCGATAAATCACTTTATCGGGGCCTTGTTGTAAGAGCCTTCAGCCTGGTCTTGCTAGTAGTCCTTGCCGGCGGGTCAGGAAACTGGATCCTGCCTGATTATAACGAGTGTTGCGGGGCACTGGATTAATAGCTGAAGGCACTTGCGCTGCCCTTCAAGGTCTGGCCTGTCTGCCCGGCTGTAAACCGGGCAGTGGATCTCTAAGGCGACCGATTCACGGACGCTTGCGCCTGGATTACCGCTCAGTCAATCGTTCAGGCTTGGGCGCCCTTTGCCTGGAGCGCCACGCCAGAAACGGCGTGTGGGCTTTTCCTGGGCGCTGGTTTCTTCGAATCTGGCAAATTCCACCTGTTCTGTGTTCTGTCCGGAATCAGACTCCATGGGGCGTCTGGAATGCGCAGTGGCCTTACCGGGTGGTCCGGCGCGGAAAATGCCGCTGAACAACGTTGCGGAAGGGCGATCCATAATTTCCTGATAATGCGCAAAAGCGGCAGTATCGTCTGCGCTTACCAGACGTCGTTTGTGTGGAGGTTTGCCGCGATACTCAACCACTAATAATGTCGCTGCATCGACTTGACGGACCACTGTTGCGGCGCTGGCCGGGCTGGCAGACAGCGACAGGAACAGGGTTGCCAGTGCGGCAACGGCTAATCCCGGTAAGTTTTGGTCCTTGAACGTCTTGCGCATAAATACTTCTCCTGTTTGGCAAATGGATACTGAAAAACGAGCGCTCCTGCAATTAAAGGGGGGAGGCTATGCGCGCAGTGAGCACCCATGGGAAATACTAGTAAACGCACCAAATAAGTTCAATTAGAGATTATCCGGCACCAATAAGGGGCTTTATTGCTACCGGTATTTTGGGGAAAGAAATTTAAGTTACTGAATTACAAGATTATTTAAGGATGGCTCCAATATTGCTTCGCATTAGTGCGGTGTTCACTGATTTTGTGCGAGGTGGGTTATGCGAAATAGGGAGTCAACATTGGGGCTGCTGATGCTATTGCTGCTTTTGACTGCAAGCGTCAGTCAGGCTGAGCCGGTGAATTTGCCGCTGGAATTGGCGAATTCCGGTAATTTCTATCTCCATGGCACATTGCTTGAAGAGGTCGATACTGACTTGCTGGTCGACACCGGTTCCGGTTACGTCAGTCTTGGTTCCAGAACATTCAATCGTATTCGCCGCCTTCCTGGCACTGAATATTTACGCGATATCCAGGGAACACTGGCCAATGGCAATACGCTGAGAATTCCAATCTATCGCGTTGCCGAATTAATGCTGAATGAGGATTGTGTGCTACGGAATATTGAGGTGGCAGTTTTCCTCGGTGCTGATCGCGACATTCTTGGCCTGAATGCTCTGCGCCGAATGCAGCCATTTACGCTGCAAATGGATCCACCAACTCTGATCGCAACGCAGTGTCGGGAAAGTTGATGCTGCTGGTCAGTCGCGTTATCGCCGAGG
>JALEHB010000238.1 GCA_022763285.1 Pseudomonadales bacterium
AGATTAAAGCCGCCAGTGATAAACGCCATCTGTGTGGCGATAAGCTGATTGGTGGGCAGCAGATCAAAGCTCTGGATTTCGGCCCGATCGGCGGGCATGACTGCCTCCACAAATTCGTCGAGCTGGCGATTGAAGTCGGCAAGGTCGAAGGGCATGTCTTCAGGAATTTCTACATAAACAAAATTGGACTGGTTGCCCCACTGGTCGGCATCGGGATCCACCCCCGCCTCAATCCTGGCCTGACGCTGAAACTCCTGTTGCATGGCCATGGGCATGTACAATTCGGTGCGAAAGAAGGCAATAGAGGATTCCAGGTGGGAAGGGAAATCCAGGGTCCTGGCAACACCGGCCACCACTACATCGTAGCGGTTCTCCACCAGCAATCGCTCGCCCACCACGTCAGTGCGCCCGAACAGTTTCCGGGCCCCGGTTTCGGTGAGCATCACCGAGTTCGGTGGCAGGCTTTCACCACGGCCGATGCCGTACAGGGTTTCCAGCGGAAAGATGTCGAAGAAGCGCTCTTCGACGTATTTGGTGTCCAGGGCAATGGAACGGTCGTCGATAGTGACTGTTTGCGGAAAGCCCGATGAGCCCATGGCGATGTTGGGAATGTCGGGGAAGTAGCTGCGCATATAGCGGGCAGTGGGCTCGTTAACAATAGGAAAGCGGTCTGGTAGTGGGCTGTCACCGCGGGCTCGAATGATGACGTTATAGATGCGATCGGCGTTTTCGAATCCCTTGTCGAAACTGGCAGAGTAATTGGCCAGGAGAATGGCGGAGATGAAGCAAGTGAAGCCAATCACCAGACTCAACATGCCGATGGCGGTATGCAGTTTGAAACGCAGCAAGGCCTTGAAGGCCATGCGGGTAAAGTGGGCAATCATGACGCTCTCCCTAGTCGATCTGGCTCACTTGAGCTTGCGCAGTGCTGTTGTCTGCCACCACTGAAAAATGGGCATTGGCATCGCCACCCACTACCTGACCATCCAGCATCTCAATGATCCGGTCGGCGCGCTGGCCATGTTCCGGTGAGTGAGTCACCATCAGGATGGTCACGCCCTTGTCCTTGAGGGCGGCCAGCATATTCATCACATCATCACCGTTTTTGGTATCCAGATTACCGGTGGGCTCATCCGCCAGAATCAGCTTGGGGTCGCCAACCACGGAGCGCGCTACCGCCACTCGTTGTTGTTGACCGCCGGACAGTTCCTGGGGGCGGTGGCGGGCCCGGCTGGCAAGACCCACCAGTTCCAGCGCCTCTTCCACCCGGCGCCGGCGTTCAGCCTTGGGCAGGCCCATATAGAGCAGGGGCAGGTCGACGTTTTCCTGCACACTGAGATCATCGATCAGATTGAAATTCTGGAAGATAAAACCGATATTGCGTTTGCGCAGGTCCACCAGTTCGTTTTCGCTGCGCTGCCCCACTTCCTCGCCATCGAAGTAATACTCGCCACTGCTGGGGCTGTCGATCATGCCCACCACATTCAACAAGGTGGACTTGCCACAACCGGAGGGGCCCATGACGGCGACAAACTCGCCTCTGGCGATATGGATATTGATCTGGTTCAGGGCCGTGGTTTCCATATAGGCGGTACGGTAGGCCTTGCTGAGATTCTGGAGTTTGATCACTGCTTTGGTCCTTTTCTGTTCTTGATTGACTACCTGGCTCCTTTGTATAGACGCTCCTGCTGCGGAACGGTTACGACAATTTGCAGGCCAGGCACTGGCACGACACCAGATGCGTGAGTAACGGAGTCTGGCCAGAACCGTGCCAGAGCAGAAAGCACAATAGTTTCAGAGAGATAGCCTGGTGATCCGGGTGGGGTCGTAGCGATTGTTGCAAGAGATTGGCGAATCTCACCAGTCAATTGCCACAGTACTGACAATTTTCCGGTTTACACTCGCCAGGCAATGTCGGCAGAATCCCTGACAGCCATGCAACCATTGTCACATTCACATCTCGATCAGAAGCTGATCAATCATCGCGGCGGCAGTCTTGCCGATCTGGCGGAATTCATACTGGCCCATCCGGGCCTGTTTGTGATTACCGGAGCCGGCATCAGTCATGCCTCTGGCATTCCCACCTATCGTGATGAGATTGGCACCTGGAAAAGCAATACGCCCATCCAACATGCCGACTTCATGCGCAGCGAAGCCACCCGTAAACGCTACTGGGCGCGTAGCTTCAAGGGCTGGCCCAATGTGCGCAAGGCCCTGCCCAATGCGGCCCATCGGTCTCTGGTGGCACTGGAAGACAAGGGCTATGTGTCTACTCTGGTGACCCAGAACATCGACCGCCTGCATCAGAAAGCCGGGCATCGCAAAGTCATCGACCTGCATGGCCGGCTCGATGAAGTCTTGTGTATGGATTGCGGCGCCCTGACAGAGAGGGAGGTGATTCAGGAATTACTGTGGCAACTCAATCCCCATTTCGAGGCGTTGGAGCAGGAACTGTCAGTACTGGCCCCGGACGGGGATGCCGAGGTGCAGCAACAGTTGATTGATCAGGTAGTGGTGCCGGACTGCGCGCGTTGCCAGGGAATCCTCAAACCCAATGTGGTGTTCTATGGCAGTTCCGTTCACAAGCAGACGGTACAGCATCTGCAGGAACGATTGGCCGAATCCGCCGCCTTGCTGGTAATCGGTTCATCCCTGATGGTTTATTCCAGTTTCCGCTTTTGCAAATTCGCCCAGCAGCAGGGCATTCCCATCATCTGCATCAACAAGGGTCTGACCCGGGCGGATGCCTTGTACACGCTCAAGCACAATGCCGAGTGCGGCGTGGCCCTCAGCGAGCTGGCGGCGAAATTACCGGCGCTGGCGCCGGTCTGAACTTGATCTGATACCAGAGCCGCAAGGGCCAGGGGTGGCTAACTGCCTATGGCATTGAGAGTGCGATTGAAATCCACCTTGGCTTCCCAGATATTGGGGCAACCATAGGCGTTGAAGCACTCCACATCCACCAGAAAGCGATAGTTATTGCCGCTGCCTTCGCGGTACACCACTACGCCAATTCCCGAGGTAGTGGTCAGGGTGCTGGTGGCCCGGATGCGGGTCTCACTTTCGGTGTATATCGGGAAGTCCGCATTTTCGATGGCCCAGCTGCGTGCTGCCGCCCATTTGCTCTGGCATTCAAGGTTGTTACTGCAAGCGGGAATGCTGCGCTCGTATTCATCCATCAGCGCCTGGGTCTCCGGCGACACGGCGCAGGCTGTCAGCAGGCTGCCAACACCAAGGCTGGCGACAAGGGACATGGCTTTGTTCATGGGGCTCTCCTGCAATCTGTCAGTCATTCACTGATCTGTTTAACATGCTAACGGCAGCGGGTCATTGCCGATGCGCTGAACATGCCGGGCAATGCCATGAAATTGCCTACCTGGCGGGTAATTGAAGCCATGCCCTGGCCGGGCATAATGCCAGCTACGACCACTGCCCGGAACAGACAGGAGACCAAGCGTGACTCTGAAAAGCACATACTTATGGCTGGCTATAGCCGGCGCCCTCATTCCCTACTGGTTCCTCGTGGACTTTGTGATCAATGAAGGCTTCGACCCGATCCGCTTCGTCGCCGTGCTGTTTGCCAATGGTTCAGTGGCGATGTTCACCAGCGACCTCTTGATCAGCTCGCTGGTGTTCTGGATATACATCTTCTCGCGTCGGGGGCAGGGGCCCAGGCCGCTGCCTTTTGTTATTCTGAATCTCTGTGTCGGCCTGTCCTGTGCCTTGCCGGCCTATCTTTGGGCGTCCATTCCAGAACCGGAAACAGCTTGAGTGTCAGCTGCTGCACCGGGAGTTTTGTGAGAAAAACATTGACGTGGGCGGTTTGGCAGCGTATCGTTGAAAATACCTGTAAGTCTACGCACTATTTATTTCCTCGCGAAGTTCCTTCCAAACTCGTCTCGACGCAAATAAGTACAAGTTCGATTTCCAGTTCGTGAGCCTCGGCTGTCGGCCGCAGGTTCAAATTATTTGTGAGTTAGGAGGACATACTATGTCTGACAGAATTACCGGAACCGTTAAATGGTTCAACGAAAACAAAGGTTTTGGCTTTATTTCCCGCGAAGGTGGTCCCGATGTGTTCGCGCATTTCTCCGCCATTCAGGGCAGCGGCTTCAAGACACTGGAAGAAGGTCAGCAAGTAGAATTTGTTGTCACTTCCGGTCAGAAAGGCCCGCAAGCTGAAAACATTACTGTCGTCTAAAACAGATCGCAGTAACAAGAAAAGCAGGCCCTTGGCCTGCTTTTTTTATGCCTGGAATTTCTGTTTGAACCGTCTCAGGCAAATTCTTTGGGAAATATCCCTCGCCATTTGATCGAAACCCTGGCCAGGCTGATGATGGTATTGGTAAAAGCGCGCAGGGGGCCGGGCATATTGGCGCGATAGACATCGAGTAGCAGGGCAATACGCCACTGCCCGGTATTGTTCTCGACGCTGTGCGGGTAGGTATCGTCCCATAGCAGGGCATCGCCATTGCCCAGCCGGTAGGCTTCATCGGCAATAGTCAGTTTGACCCCCGGTTTGCCGTCATCTGCCAAAGGTACCTGGAGTCCCATATAAAAGCGGGTAATGCCGCGAAACGGGCCGGTATGGGTTGGCACCTGCTTGCCTGGGGCCAGGAATGAGATCGAAGCTGACTTGATGGACGGATCGGCCTTTACCAGCGCCGCTAATGTGGGGCACTTGGCCATATTCTCGCTGATATCCAGGCTGTAGGCGCGCAAAATTAACATACGCCATTCCTTTTCACCATGACTGGACAGTTTGTATTGCTCCGGCATCAGTTCATGGAAGCGGGGTACCGACTCAATCTCATCAATCAGGCTCATGGCTTCGCCCTGAATGGCTTGCCAGTTGTCCGTGAAGGCGCCGGCGCCGGGGAAATACTGCCGGGTATCCAGCACCGGAGGTGTCTTGATAAAGCTGTTGTAGATACCCGTCATGGCACTACGCACGACGTTATAGGCAATGGACATGGGCGATCCTTATAGCGGTGGCTTGTCAGCCCTGGGCTTTGTTTTCAACTTCTCTGTTTGATCGAACAGCGTTCCAGGCTATCAATTATTCGATCAAGCGGGGCTCCGGATCAAGTCGGCTGACTTCGATGCTGCTGAAACCATAAAGCTGCGGTGCAGGGTGGGATACCACGGTATCGCCATTGCTTTGTTGAATCCGGTTGGGTCCGGCTGCATCCGGGCAAGTCAGGGCCGGTGCAGCGCCGGTCTCCGCCAGTTCCACGCCGATCTGGCGAAAAACGATCAGGCACTGGGCAAGAGAGGTCATTTGCTGATTGACCAGATCCTGCTCTGATGTGGAGGCGCTGGAAGCTGGCCCCCTGAAGAACAGCGCGCGAGCAGCCAGAATTACCAGGCACAGGCCAATGATACTGACCTGTATGGCCACCGTATTTATCTTGCGGGTAGGGGGTTGGAAAGAGGGCTCTTCATCTTCCCGGTCTACCTGAACATTGCTCTCCTGGCGCTCCAGACCTTCGCTCTGGCGGGCTACAAATTGTTCAGACTGATAATTCTCCTCACATTTCTCGCAAAGTATGGCGTCGTCAACAAAGCTGGCGCACATGCCACACAGTGCGAGTTCGCAACTCGTGCACTGGCCTATGGCCGCAGCGTTAGGGTGATTATGACACTTCATGGGAGAGAACTAGGGATTGGCAAAGCTATTGCAGCGACGGATCTGATCCACTTGGTATCCAGTACAGGCCCGAGCCTGAATTGCTTACTTTCAGCGATTATAATCGCTTACCGGCCAATGACACAGAGCTGAAGGTAAAATTCCTGTGCTAAATCAAAGCACAGGCAACTCAGCCGCTGTTTTCCGTGTCGTCTTCACTGATCAGCTCTCCCTCCATCACAGGCTCTGCTGCTTCCTCCTCTACGCGCGGGTCCATCTGCAGTGCACCCTGGGCCGCAGCAGAGGTGGCCGGAGAGAATTCATGGAAGTTGGTGGCCTGGCGATCGCGGGTACGGATAAAGATCAGTACCAGTACCGTGCCAAGCAGCAGCCATACGCACAGGGAAGCGAAATAGCTGCCCGGCCCCAGGTGGAACATCAGTTGGGAGGTCACCAGGGGGCCGACAATGGAACCCAGGGCATTGATCATCAGCAGACCAGTTCCCACCTCCAGAAAGCCATCGTTTTCCACGAAGTCACTGGCATGGGCCAGGCTCAAGGCATACAGCGGCATGGCGCAGGCGCCGAACATGAACATGACCCAGGGAATCAGGGTGACAGGCAGCATCACCCCGGCTGCCGCCACCGCAGTGCCTGTCAGCATGGCGGCAAAGATAACCCGGCGCCGGTCGATGCGGTCCGACAGTTTACCCAGGGGCAATTGCATCACAGCACCGCCAACCACCCCCAGTGCCATCATCAGAGAGATTTGCGCCACAGACATGTCAATTTCCAGGCCAAACACCGGTGCCAGCCCGTAAAAGGAGCCGGTGACACAGCCGGAGACAAACGAGCCCACCGTCGCCGCCCGGGAAGTATTGATCACCAGCATGGGGGAAAAGCTTGCCGTGGGAATTTCCGGGGGCTGGCGGGAACGGGTTATGCAGACAGGAATGGCTGCCAGCACCACCAGCATGCCGGCAATCACAAACAGGCGTTCACCCTCGGGGGGAGCCGCATTGAGCAGCAGTTGTCCCACTGCCAGACCGGCCAGGACGATGGCCGTGTAGGCAGACAGCACGCTGCCGCGCACTTCATTCTCCACCTGGGAGTTCAGCCAGCTTTCAATCACCAGATACAGGCCAACGATAGAAAAACCGGCAGCCAGGCGCATAACAAACCAGAACAGCATATTGTCACCCAGACTCAGGGCCAGGATTGCGGTGGTCATGACGGCGGTCAGGGCGGCGAAGGCGCGAATATGCCCAATGCGGCTCACCAGGCGGGGAATGGTGAAACAGCCGATGATAAAGCCGATGAAATACATGGAACTGAGGTAGCCCACATCGGCACTGTTCCAGCCATTGATCTGGGCCCGCATGGGCACCAGCGCCAGTTGCAGGCCATGGCCAGTGAGCAACAGGGCAACCCCCAGCAGCAATGACGACAGTCTTACGATTGAATTAATCATCGGTTAAATTCAGCAAAAATATCCGTGGTTCTGTGGCGGCGCGCAGCATAAGGCAAACACCCGTCCGGGAACAGTGGTTTTTCAGAATTCAGCCCAGCGTCTGCACTTCTGTTCCGGCAGGCAAGCTGCGCCGCGGTCAATGGCGGGAGGCGAACCCGCTGCGGCAGGGCTACTTTCACCTGCCCAGCTTGGTTACACTCGTTGTTATTGGAATTATCAGCCGAGAGAAGACTCCCATGTTAAATAGAATGTCGGGCGCATTTCAAATGCCGCTCCTGCTTAGCCTGTTGTTATTCATACCCTCAGTGGCAGCCACTCCCGCAGAAGCCTATCGGGTCTGCCCGCAACTTGCCAATGACAACGAGCGACTGGCCTGTTTCGACCGCTACAGTGAGTCTGTGCCAGGCAGCGGCCAGCAGTCGCTGGAGGAATCTCTCCTCATAGATATGGAGCAGGGCCTGTTCGGTTCCGGTATCGACGGGCTTACCAACCACGAGCCCAATAAACTGCTGGCGCGCATGGACAAGAATGACATCAGCCGCCTGTATATGGATGCCAATCTGTCGGTCAAGCATCCGGTACTGAACCCGGTGGTGGACGTGGTGTCTTCCCTGCTGGATATCGATCGCAGCCGCAATCTGCCGCGCCTCTACCTGGCCTTCAGCACGCGCTTTTCCCAGTATCTGGGGAGCCGCAATTCATCGCCGGTTGTTGCCCGGCGCTACAATCCGGAACTGTTCCTGCGAGTCTGGCGTGATGGTGGTGTCGGCAGAACCGACCCCAGTTACTGGGATTTTGGCTATGGTCACGAGTCCAATGGGCAGCAAATCAATAGCCAGGCGCTCTACCAGGAGGTGGAGGACTTCTATGTGGGCAATGGTGAATCCCGGCAGTTCGCGCGGGACAATATCTCCCGGGGCTGGGATTACGTCTCGGTGGACTGGAATAAACAATGGAACGCCGGCTTTCTGCCCAACCTGCCTGGCCAGACAGAGACTCTGGTGGAATACCGCCACTACCTCGAAGACGGTTTGTTCCAGGGCGCACCGGAAGAATTCAATGCCTGGGAGGCTCCGGGTGAATCTGCAAAAACCCGGGACTACTTCGATGGCCTGCGCCTGTCCCTGAGTTATGTCCTGAACAGCGAAGGCTGTGGCTTCTTCTGTTTTGAAAAGGTGCAGGTGGTGCATCGCACCGGCTATGCCAGTCCCTTCACCCATAACACCACCAGCCTGGAACTGACCACCAATATTGCCGGACTGCCGATTCACCTCTGGGGCAGGGCCGGCTATAACAGTGATCTGGTGGACTACTACGACTACACCAATAGCTGGGGTCTGGGTATCGAGTTTCTGCGTTAAGCCCGATTTCGATTTAGTTCAGCGGACACAAAAAGGCCGGGAGTTCCCGGCCTTTCCCGTAGTACAGATTGGTAGTACAGACAGGTAATTCAGATTGTCTGAATGCCTATTCCCATTCACTGGCCGGCGTATCCGGGTCCGAGCGCAAAAAGCGCATCAGGTCGGCATGAAAGCGATCAGGAATTTCGATCTGTGGTGCGTGACCGATACCGGGGTAGAGCAGGATGGCACTGTTCTGCAGCTCACTGGCCACATGGCGGGCATAGCGGGGGAAGTCGGCAATCAGACCGTCTTCTTCACCGGCCAGCACCAGGGCCTTGCTGTCGATGTGTTGCCAGTCATACACCACCGGGTCGTTATACAGCATTTGTCCCTGCAGGCGGCGAACCATTGCCAGGCGCGGCCATTCGCCACTCATGGTCTGGCCATACTGGCGACGGACGAATTCCAGATGGGCCGGTGGCCAGGCTTCGGGGAAATAACGGCGGTGACCCGCCAGGATTGACTGATAGCTGCTGACGCCGGTGGGACTGGCGAAGGGATCGGTCCAGGGTCGGCCCTGGCGCTGATCTGTCAGACCAATCTGGTTCACCATCACCACATGGGTGGTGATATCGGGGTAAAGCATGGCAAAACGGGAGACCACCATGCCGCCCATGGAGTGACCAACAATGGCCACTTCGTCGATGCCCAGTTCATCCAGCAGAGCCTTCATATTGGCAGCCACGAAATTGAAGTTGTAGGGAATCACCGGCTTGGAAGACTTGCCATAGCCGATGCGGTCCACTGCGATAATGCGAAAGCCGTTCTCTGACAAGACCTTGAGGGTTGGGGTATAGGCCTCGGAGTAGAAGTTCATGCCGTGTTGCCAGAACACCACCTGGCCATTGGCCGGACCCTCCGGAGGCACGTCCATATAGGCCATCCGCATCTGTTCGCCAAAGCGCTCCAGCTCCAGAAAATGCACCGGATAGGGGTATTGGATTTCTTCAAAATTGGCAGATACCGGGCCCCAGTCGGCAGGCGCCTCGGCAGGGGGTTCGGCGGGCCAGTCCTGGGACAGGACAGTGCCGGAAAGACCCAGACTCAGAATGGCGGCGAGCGTGAGGACTCTGTGTTTCAGTTTAGGCATAGGATGCTTACCCGTTTGCTTGGTATGAGTTTATTGTTGTGAATGAAACGTGTGACTTGTTCTTGTTGGTAAATTGATCAGAACGCTCAAGTATTTCAGATAAGCTGCCCGGATTCAAAAGCCTTTGTCCCGTCCAGCGGTCACTGACAGTTTCGAGCAAGCGTCCGGTAAGCGGCTGTTCTGGCGTAAAAAAACAGTATCCGGGTCGGAGAGTTTGCTGGCATAATTCGCCGCCCTCAATTCGTCAACCCTTAATTAGTCACCCCGGCGGGCATGACATCAGCGGAGCCTGTCCATGAGCCAGACTGAACTCTCAGCGTTAGCAATGCCCGGCGCCTCGCCGGCAGATTTCGAGCTGTATGAACAAATCGCCAGTGGTCTGGAGCGGGATGGCTATGTGGTACTGCCCGGCGCTCTGCCCGAGGTAGTCGCCAACAGTCTGCTGGATTATCTGGCCGAGCAGGAACAGGCCGACTTTCATCGCGCGGCCATTGGTCGTGGCCTTGATGAAATGCGCAACAGCTTTGTCCGCCGCGATCGTATCCGCTGGATCGAGGAGGGAGAAGCAGGCAGCGAGACCTGGCTGCAATGGGCCCATGCCCTGCGGGTCTATCTCAACCGTCGTCTGTTTCTGGGTTTGTTCTCCTTCGAGAGCCACTTCTCTTTCTATCAGCCAGGAGATTTTTACAAGAAGCATCTGGATGCCTTTCGGGGCGAATCCAATCGTGTGCTGTCACTGGTGACCTATCTGAACCGGGGCTGGGAGCCTGATCAGGGCGGGGAGTTATTGATCTATGGGGAAGCAAGCGGCGAAGGCAATGGGCGAGAGAGTGAAAAGGAATTGCTGACGGTGCAGCCGGGCTTTGCCACCCTGGTGCTGTTTCTCAGTGAGGAGTTTCCCCATGAGGTGCGGCCAACCCGGCGGGAGCGATTTGCCGTGGCCGGGTGGTATCGGGTCAATGGCTCGGTGAATGAGGCGATTGACCCGCCCCGTTAACTGGCTGGCCGGATAGCGCCGAGCCTAGTGGTCGACACCGTCCTGATGGACGTGACCATGTTCGATTTCCTGTTCTGTGCCTTCGCGCACATCAACGATCTCGACTTCGAAGTGCAGGGTCATGCCTGCCATGGGGTGATTGGCATCGATGGTGATGTCATCGCCTTCCACTTCTGTTACGCGAACCTGGCGCTGGGCACCGCCTTCGCCCTGGGCGACGAAAGTCATGCCGGGCTC
>JALEHB010000239.1 GCA_022763285.1 Pseudomonadales bacterium
ACCAGCCGGCAGGCTTTTGCCGGGAGGCGGCAAGGTTTTGCCTGCGGCTGATAAAGACTCACTATTGCTGGCCTGTTTGACTTGCTCATGAATGTCGTCTGACAGTTTGTGCGGTAAATCGCTGTCTTGCTGTCTGTTGTCAGTAGCGGCCTTGGCATGGCCCGGGTCGGTTGACCCGAGCAAGGTACTGCCGGCCTTGTCCTTGTTGCTGCCAGTGACAGCGGCCCGGCTGATGGCCTGGGAACTGTCTGCCTCGTCTCCGGTTTCGCCGACCAGCTCAGTAAGTCGCAGTTCACTGGCGGCGGCATTATTCCCGGTCTTCTCTGCACCCTCATTGCTGTCAGCCACGATCTTCTGCAGCAACTCGCTGTTCTGCCCGGAAGCCCCGTTTTCTCTGGCCTCTGCGGCTATTGCTTCGGCCTTGTCAGAGTCTGTTTCGGTCTCCGTTGTTGCCTCTGCGCCGGCGGATTTGTCGGCGCCGGCGTTCTGCTCTGTATCGCGTTGGCTGCCTTGTTCTGTTTTGGCAGGGCGGCTTTCGGACTTCAGTACATTGGCGAAAGAGGACTCGTTGCTGTCCTCCTCGCCTGCACCTTGCCTGTCTGTACCGGAATTGAGCGTTTGGCTCTGCTGAGCCCGCATGGTGGCATCCTTACGGCTTGCTGCAGCAACCGGCTCAGTAGTTAAATTGGCAATGTTAAGCGCTGTATCCATAGTTCAATTCCAGCTGATTATTTGGCAATGGTGCGAATCGGGCGGCACTCAGACCACTCTCTCCACCCTGTCCTGAAAAATGCAATAACCGGGCCACTTCCTCTAGTTCAGGCTAATCCCTGTGCCCCGGTTTCGGAGTAAAAAATTGCTATTGCTCAACTCATCGCTCTCAATCTGGGCCTGCCGTTCCATATCGGCGGCTTCCCGTTGACGCAAATTGTCCGCGGCACGATTGAATTTCTTCACTTCCTGGCGCCGGTCCAGCCAGTTGCGTTCCACTTTCTCGAGTTCGGCGGCGGCTTTGTCCACTTCCAGGCTCTGTTGGGCGATGGCGTCATCCAGGGATGAGAAAAAATACTGAAAATCCCGAATCACCTGCGCAGAGGTACTGCCAGACATGCGCTCACTCAGCTGGTTGCGATAGTCCTCGCGATACACCTTGAGTTGCTGCAATTGCTGCTCCTGCTTTTCATAGGCCGCGCGGGCCGAGGCCAGGGCAGCCAGCGCTGCGTTTTCATGGCCGAGATTGATATCAGCCAGTTTTTCCATGCGTGTAGAACGTTTCATCTAACCTCCTGTGGATGCATGAGAGACAACAGATCATCCAGACTTTGTTGGTAATTGGCGCTTTCGCCGCGGCCCTGTTGAATGAAGGCCTGCAAATGCGGGTAGTATTGAATGGCCTGATCGATTTCCGGATCGCTGCCCATTCGATAGGCGCCGACATTGACCAGATCCTTGTTCTGCTCATAGCTGCTGTACAACTTCTTGAAACGAATGGCAGTGGCCGATTGCTCGGGGCTGACGATGCTGTTCATCACCCGGCTGATTGAGGCTTCAATATTAATGGCCGGATAGATGCCGGACTCTGCCAGCGATCGGGACAGCACGATATGACCATCCAGAATGGCCCGGGTGGCATCCACCACCGGATCGTTCTGGTCATCACCCTCGGCCAGCACGGTATAGATTGCAGTGACTGAACCGCCGGTTTCGCTGGTGCCATTGCCTGCCCGTTCCACAATCGAGGGAAGCTGGGCAAACACAGAAGGCGGATAGCCCTTGGTTACCGGTGGCTCACCAATGGCCAGGGCCAGCTCCCGTTGGGCCTGGGCAAAACGGGTCAGGGAATCCATCAGCAGGAGCACATGTTTGCCCTGATCACGAAAATGTTCGGCTATGGCGGTGGCACGCCAGGCACCATGCAGCCGCATCAAAGGCGGGTCATCGGCTGGTGTGGCAACCACAACGGCCTTGCCGATGCTGTCCGGGCCGAGAATATTCTCGACAAATTCCCGTACTTCCCGGCCGCGTTCACCGATCATGCCCACTACCACCACGTCGGCTTCAGTATTCTTGGTCATCTCACCCAGTAACACACTCTTGCCCACACCGCTGCCGGCAAACAGGCCCATGCGCTGACCCCGACCGATCGTCAGCAGACCATTGATAGCCCGGATACCCACATCCAGGGGGCGGTCAATCGGCAGGCGGGAAAAAGGATTGATGGGTGGCCCGATGAGGGGCACATGTTTTTCACAGCGGGGCTGCTCACCGGCATCAATGGCATTACCCATGGCATCGATAATGCGACCCAGCAGGGCATTGCCCACGCCCACTTCTGGATAATGTGGAATGGGCAGGACCCGGCATCCGGGCTTGAGGCCGTGGACCCGGCCAATGGGCATCAGATAAAGATTGCCATCACTGAAGCCAACAACTTCTGCTTCTTCTTCCCGGTCAGGCGACACCACGATACGGCAGCGACTGCCGATATTGGCCTGGCAGCCGGCGGCCACCAGGGTCAGGCCGGTCATCTGTATCAGGCGACCTTCCACCGGCAAGTCTGGCGCACGCACCAGGTCGGCATAGCTGTGCAGACGATTGCGCAGGAATGCCTGCCGCTGCTGGCGTGGATTTTCGTATTGAGTCTGGGTCATTCCCGACTCCCATTGCGTTCATCGCCCAGAAACTGGGTAATGATCATGCTGATACGGGCGTCCAGATCGGCATCGATGATGGAATCGCGGCA
>JALEHB010000240.1 GCA_022763285.1 Pseudomonadales bacterium
GGCAAGGGCCATTTCGTGCTTGATGAGTTCGATCTGAGCCATTTTGTCAATCAGGCCAAGCTGCGCGCACCCGATCAATGCAAGCTGACTATTGATACCCAGGCTCATCTGGCACCGGTTCAGGCGTCCCGCCGGCAGATGCAGCAATTGCTGGAGACACTGGTGGAGAATGCCGGTGAAGCCATTGCTGACAAGGCAACTGCCGGTGGTGAAATTGAAATCACAGTGACCCAGACCCTGCTCACCGAATCAGATCTGGCAGACGCCCAGTTTGAGACCAATGCCAGGCCAGGCAGCTATGTTGTTCTGGAAGTATCGGACAATGGCAGCGGCATGGAAGAAGAACTGATTCCGCGAATTTTCGATCCCTATTTCTCCACCCGTTTCACCGGTCGCGGCCTGGGTCTGGCCGCGGTACAGGGAATCGTGCGAGGTCATGACGCCTGCCTCTTCCTTGGCACTGCCGTCGGCCAGGGTACAAAAATACGCATTGCCTTTCCTGCTGCCGACGCAAGCACCGAACAATACCGAAGCCCTAAGTTTCCCCATCCGGACAAAGTACTTATTGTCGATGACGAATCACCGGTACTGGATGTGGCCCGTAACTATCTCGAAGAGATCGGCATCAATGTGCTCACCGCCGACACTGCCAACAAGGCACTGGAACTGGTAGAAAGACACGGCAACAGCATCGAGGTCATGATTCTTGACTATCTTATGCCCGACAAAACAGGTCTGGAGTTATTGGACAAGATTGCCCAGGAAATTGAGGTGGACACCTATCTGACCAGTGGCTTCAGTCGGGGTGAAATCAGCGACCCCGACATTCGATGCCTGCTGACCGGCTTCATTGCCAAACCGTTTAACCGTGAAGAACTGCAGGGGCTTTTCAAAAGCGATCAGACACAGTAGGCCTGCCCGGTATGTCTGTATCAGCCGGCAATGGCCTCACGCTGCACCTGACTGATCAGAGCCTTCAATTCCTTGAAGTTATAGGGTTTTTGCAGCACTCGCAATGGCCGCTGGTCTACCAGCAAGGGGTTGCTCGGCAAGGCGTCGCCGTAGCCGGTGGTGATGACATAGTGGATGTCCGGGTATTCCCGAATACAGTCATTGAGAAAATCCAGGCCGTTCTTGCCAGGCATGGAATAGTCAGAAATAATGAGATCCACCTGCTCCTTTTCCTCTTTCAGGATTGCTTCTGCCTCTGCCGGCCCTGTCGCAACCAGACAACGATGCCCAAGTTTTTCCAGCATCATGCAGCTGGTATCGAGAATATCCTGCTGATCATCCACCAGCAGAATCAGCATGCTCTTGCCCACATCCAAGTCGATGGAACTGGCACGGGGCTTTTGAATTTTCTCATCGCTCAGGGGTAAATAGACTTCGAAGCGGGCTCCCATTCCGGGCTTGGTGATGACATCAATCGCCCCGTTGTGGCGAACAATCACGCTGCGGACAATCGCCAGGCCCATGCCACTGCCCATTTCCTTGCTGCTGTAGAAAGGATCGAATATGCGCTCAACCGTGGCCTTGTCCATGCCTGGCCCATCGTCCTCGATGATCAATCTGGCATAGCGACCCGGGTCCAGCTTGCCGTGGGGAAAGTCTGTCACCTCATTGATTTGCAGGGTATCCAGGCCACAACGAATAATGCCACCTCGTTGCTTGATGGCTTCGATAGCATTACTGCCGACATTGAGTATTAACTGTTCAATTTGGGTTCGGTCCGCCTTGATCGGAATTTCACCACTCGCCAGTCTTGACTCCAGACTCACCTCCGGAGGCAATCCGGATTGCAATAACTCCAAGCTTTCATTGCTCAACTCCACCAGATCGAGCACTTCCATTTCGCCCTCGCGGTGTCGGGCAAAGGCCAGAATACGTTGCACCAGGCGTTTGGCCTTCTGGGCCGAACTATCCAGCTTGCCAAGAATTTCCGCCTCCCTGTCCTGCTTGCCAGCATCCTCGGCCAACAGATCAATAAGGCCCATCATCACTCCCAGAATATTATTAAAATCATGGGCGATGCCGCCGGCCAGAGTGCCAAGGGATTCGAATTTCTGATTCTGCCGAATGGAGGCTTCGAGCCGCGTGCGATGCAGCTCTTCTTTCTTGCGTTGGCTGATATCCCGGGTGACGCCAACCCTGGTGTAAGGGTCTTTCTCAATATCGATCGGCCGGGCTGACATCTCACACCACACGGTGCCGCCGGATTTGGTGTAGTGCTCGATCTCGATCAGCCTGTCCCTCGATTCGGCGCCCAGCTTGTAAAGCTCATAACATCGCTTGAGGGATTCCGGCGTAATCAGTTCGGCAAACGGGATAGTCAAGTATTCTTCAACAGTGTAACCGGTCAGTTTTTCGACGGAAGGGCTGCAGTAGGTCACTTTTTCACTGGCGCCGTCCCAGGTCCAGATCACATCCACGGTATTGGTTGCCAACAGGCGGTACTGCGCCTCTTTCTCTCGCAGGCGCTGCTCACTGGCGGCAATCGCTGCACGGGACTGTCGTGATCGCTTCAGCAGATAGGCCATGACAAACAGCGCCAGCAGCAGAGCCGCGATGGTATTGCCCACCACCAGTACCATGACCGGGTTTTCATCCCATAAGGACTGTTCTTCATTAATCAGGCGCAAGGGACTGCCCAATTGTGACAAATCAAGGCCAAACCGCTGCGCTTCACGCCGGTCATAAGTGGGCGTGGCATCGCCAGAAGTCAGAAAGGTCGGCCATGCGCCCGTCTCCAGACGCGCCAGTGCCAGCCGACCCACCGTGGCAGCATAGCCTTCGGTACTGGACAGGCTGCCACCGGTCAGGCCCTGCCCAAGCAGCCGGTCATAGATACCAAACAGCGGCGCAGAGACCGAATCGATTATGCGATCAAAGTATTCAGAGCCGACCGGGGCAAGCGCTCCATCACTGTCAGTATAGGTACTGAAGGGCAAGGTGAGCACAGTGTCAGTCCTGCTCAATTGCTGCAGGTCCCGGGTTAACTGGGTTGGCTCCACACCGATGTGGTATTCAAATTCAAACTGCCCGGAAAAGCGCTGCGCCGCCTCCCGAAGCTGCTCCACATACTGGGCATCGTCACCGCTATTACCGCCGACCACCACAACTCTCGGCGTCTCAGGCCGCAAACGGGCGATGTGATCCAGAGTCTCTGCAATGGCAGTGCGGGAAGCTGATTGTACGATCGTGACATCCTCAAGCTCCCGGGCCGCTGCAATGGTTTCTGCCCGGGGCAGAAGCAACAAACGGGGGGTTGGCTCGGGCAAGGTCAAATTCAGGACAAAATCGGAGGCCAGGGCCTGCACTGCAACAATCAGATCAACATTCTGCTGTCTCAGCATGTATTCAATATTGCTTTTGATATCATTCAGGCGAGCTTGATCGGTGACTGAGTCAATACCCAGGTACTGCATTGAAACCAGCATTTCGCCGCCAACATTCTGGTTCAGAATATCAACGATGCCGCGATCAATCGCCATATCCCAGGGACCGGCTTCCCAGACGCCATGCAGGACCAGTACCTTTTTGCTGCTGTCAATCTGGCTTGTGGCAACCGCGGGCAATAACAGCAACAGCACAAGCAAGCCCCTGAACAGGCGAGCAAATGCGTCTGGCTTGGTCTTGCTGCTGTTATCTCTATTTCGCATGTCCGTCTTTACGGTAATCGGTTCCCGGCTCTTGAGAGTCAATACAGGTTTGCGGATACACCAGGCTTACTGTTGACCATTGCCGGACCTTATAACACGCCCGAACCTGCCACGCACCATTGGACCCAGCGCTGTTCATCAGCGATACCAGCGGTACCTGATGTTTTCATCAGGCCCATAATTGTAGCGGGTTTACAGAATTTGTTTTAATCTGTCGTAGAACAGGTGTTGGCTGAAACACTGATGTTCTAACCCGATTATTGCAGGCCTCACTTGTCTTCCAATTCCAAGAACAACGCACTGGCTCTGGGGATTTTTATTCTCGGCTGCGCCTCGATCTGGCTGCTGGACAGTATCCGGGATCGCTCGGAACTGCAACAGCTACAGCTCAGCACCCGGATCACCGGCGAACAACTGCAACTGCAGCTGCAATCCTGTATCGCCCCTCGACTCCACCTGATCAATCTCACCGCTTCCAATTGGCAATCGACTGCGGACATCGAAGCGAACTGGCAAACCTCGGTCA
>JALEHB010000241.1 GCA_022763285.1 Pseudomonadales bacterium
CCGAAGGGGGTGTGGGATTGATCATCACTGAAGGCACCACCATCGATCACGGCGCAGCCTCGTCGGCAGTGGAGATTCCCTGTTTCCACGGTGCGGCCCTGGAGGGCTGGCAAACCATCGTCGAGGCGGTTCACGGAGCAGGAGGCAAGATAGCGCCGCAGCTCTGGCATGTAGGGTCCACGCGCAAACCGGGCACCGGACCCTGTCCGGATTATCCCAGTGCCTCTCCTTCCGGTCTGATCCGGCCAGGCAAAAAGGTCATGGAGCCGCTCAGCCTTGCGGAGATCGACAAGCTCATCAAGGCCTATACCGAGGCAGCGGTCAATGCCGTGCAACTGGGCTTCGATGCCCTGGAGCTCCACGGTGCCCACGGTTATCTGATCGACAATTTCTTCTGGGAGGGCACTAATCAGCGCGATGATCAATACGGAGGCTCGCTGCTGAAGAGAACCCGTTTTGCCACGGATATCCTGCAATCCATTCGCGCTGAAATCGGTGAGGACTTTCCCATTATCCTGCGCTTCTCCCAATGGAAGCAGCAAGACTATGAGGCCAGACTTGCCAACAGCCCTGATGAACTCGCAGAGTTCCTCGAGCCCTTGTCAGCGGCAGGGGTGGATATTTTCCATTGCAGCCAGCGGCGCTTCTGGGAAAGTGAGTTCCCGGATTCAGACCTGAACCTGGCAGGCTGGGTCAAACAACTGACCGGCAAGCCCAGCATCAGTGTTGGTTCGGTTTCTCTCAGCGAGGAGTTCATTGCCACCTATCGCGATGGCAGCGCCGAAGTGGCAGGCCTGGAAGAGCTCATTCGCCGTATGGAAGCGGAAGAGTTCGATCTCATTGCCGTGGGTCGGGCCCTGATTGCCAATGCCAACTGGCCCGAGCTGGTCAGACAGGATGCCATGGATGAGTTGCAGGCCTATGATAAGGCAATGTTGACGGAACTGGTTTAAGCTAGGCTGCTCATTCACAGGGAGTCTGGCAACACTATGAAATCGCGATTGACGCTTGTCTTGCTGATTGGGCTGGTTCTGGGGGCTGGCAGCTACTGGCTGTTTGCTTTGCCGACTGTGGAGGCCAGGGGTCTACCGCAATCAGCGGATGCCATCGCCCGCGGTGAGTATCTGGTTACTGCCGGTGGCTGTCTGTCCTGTCACAAAGGCCAGCAAAGCGAAGACGATATGAGCCTCAGCGGTGGCCTGGCACTGGCTACCGAGTTTGGTACTTTCTATGCGCCCAATATTACCCCGGATGCGGAAACCGGCATCGGTAACTGGAGCGGCCAGGATTTTCTCCTGGCCCTGAAGCACGGGCGCAGTCCCGATGGCAGTTTCTATTACCCGGCCTTTCCCTATCGCTCCTATGCGGGCCTGACAGACCGGGATGTGCTGGCCATGGCAGCCTATCTGATGACCCTGGAACCGGTGGTCAATAGTGTGCCGGAGGCCGAGACTCCTGCCTGGCTGAATCGCTGGGCCATGGCAGGCTGGAATCGCCTGGCGGATTTTCGTCAGGGCGAGGTAGAGGATTTCAATGATGAACAGATAGCCCGGGGAGCCTATCTGGCCCGCCATCTGGGACACTGTGGTGAATGCCACACACCCCGGGACAGTCTGGGAATACCGGATTCAAGTCGCGAGTTTGCCGGTGCCACCCTGGGTGATGAAGTTATCGAGGCTATTGATGCCGAACATCTGGCTGATTGGACTTTCAATAACTTCGATTTGTTTCTCTTGCTCGGCATGAAACCGGATGGAGAGTTTGTCGGCGGTGACATGAATGAAGTGATTGAGTACAACACCAGCAAGCTCAGCGACGCCGACCGTGATGCCATGGCGGCTTTCTTCACACGCCATAACAGCGGCGATTAAACATCAATTAGTCGCAGTCACAAAAAAGGCAGCCTCGGCTGCCTTTTCCATAGTGTCAAAAAACAGCAGAATCAGTCATTGTCCACGCGATACTCATCGTGGCAATTACCACAGGATCCCCCCAGCGCGCGGAAGGCGCCCAGTGTGGAGCCCATGTCGCCGGTGGCGGCGGCATCAGCAAAGGCATTGGCATTGTCTACCAGAGCCTGGGCCTTGGCGGCGATGTCACCCTGATTGTCCCAGATAATATCCAGAGCGGTAGTGTCGATGTTATCGAACTCACTGGTGTCCTGGGCCAGCACTTCCGGAATCATGGTGGCCATGACTGCAATACGACGGCCATTGCGCTCGGCCACTTCGGCGTCGAAGGGCGCACCCTGGGCCATACCGGCAATGGGACCGAGGTTGAAACGCAACATCTTGAACAGTGCCTTACGGGTATCTACCGCCTGGGCGGCACGCTGCTCAGGTGTCATTTCATCCTGTGCCATCGCGGTGAACAACAGCCCGGAAGCGGCAACCGCCAATGCACTCATCAGTACTACAATCTTCTTCATCGTTGTTTCTCCATAACTCCTAACAGGGGGAAAATCAGACCTTGTCTCGCCGACAGAAGGCGACTACAAACAAAAAGCTGATCAGTCAGCTGCCGACTATAGTACAAATAAAAGTACAAATAAAAATTCAATGTCACCGAACCACTGGCTTTTCCATCCAGGCAGGGGGCTTCAGACTGATTTCAGCGTCAGCTCGCCACTTCTTTCCATACAAACAGCCGTGCAGCCAGCACGAAGCTGATCAGCAGCCAGACAGCAATGCCCGCCAGGCTGGGCATGATCTGCAGCAGGCTGGCGCCCTCATTGGCGATATCGCGCAGGCCGGTGGATACAAAGCTCAGGGGCAGTACATAGGCCAGGGGTTGCACCAGTGCCGGCATGGACTCGATGGGATAAAACACCCCGGAGAGAAAAATTTGCGGAAAGATAACAATATTGCCGATGGCGCCGATGGCCTGCTGAGTCTTGGCGATGCTGCCAAGACAGAAACCGATATTGAGAAAGATAAAGGTGGCCAGAATGACCACGAAGAAAAAAGCCGCGAAGCTGCCAATGATGCTGACATCGAGAATAAATACTGCGAAGGCGATGAGCACTATCAATTGAATCAGCACGATGGCTGTTCTGGCCACGACGATGGCGGCAATAAAATCCCGGGGTCTGATGGGGGTGACGAACAAGCGTTTCAGGATACCCTTGCGGCGGTATTCCACAATATTGAATCCGCTGCCGGCAATGGCCAGTTGCATGATGGTGAAGGCCAGAATGCCCGGCAGCAGGAAATCCAGATAGCGTTGGGAACGGGCCTGCACATCTTCCAGACTGATGGAAAACATCGGCTCTATTCCGCGGAAACTGCGTTCGATGGCCAGCAGCTTCTGCTCCAGAATGGGCATGATCATTCCCAACTGGCGCACCTGGGCGGCATCCACGAGCACCCGGATCTCGCCGTTATCGGCATTGGCATCGAAGGCTTCCGGTAGCACCAGTACCATGGTCTGCTCACCGGCCACCAGCTGCTCGCGCAGCGGCTCTTCCTCACCTTCGGTGACGGTGAACAGCGGGTCCTGCAACAGTTCCCTGCTGAAGTCGCTGGCGACCGTACTGGCAGCATTATTCACCAGTCCTATATTGATGGGCTCCTGTTCCTGATCATTCACAAAGCCGAACACGGTCATGAAAATAACCGGGAAAAACAGGCTCCAGAACAGCATCTGTTTGTCGCGCAGAAAAATCTTCAGAAAGGTCAGGGTAAGGCGGGTTTGCAGTTTGCTGAACATGCCTTAATCCCTCAGGCCATGGCCGGTGAGTGCCAGGAATACATCTTCAAGATTGCCATGCAGGGGGGCTGCCGGTGGTTCCGGTGCATGGGTCTGGATCAGTTCTGCCGGTGTGCCCTGGGCGATGATCCTGCCGTGGTCCATGATGGCAATACGCTGGCAGAGAACTTCTGCCTCTTCCATATTATGGGTGGTGAGGACGATGGTCATGCCAGCGCCATTCAGCTCTCTGACCAGATCCCAGAGATTGCGCTTGGCCTGCGGATCCAGGCCGGTGGTGGGTTCATCCAGGAACAGGACCTTGGGTTCATTGACCAGGGCGCAGGCAATGGAAAAACGCTGCTTCTGGCCGCCAGACAGATTGTCCGGTTTGGCGCTGGCCTTTTCCCGCAGATTGACCTTGTCCAGCAGTGCCAGGGCGTCTATTTCCCGCTCATACAGAGCGCCGAACAAGGTCAGCAATTCCACCAGGGACAGATTGTCGAAATACTCATTGGCTTGCAGTTGCACACCAATCAGTTTCTTGACGGCGAAGGGGTTTTTCTGAACATCGATTCCATCAATGCTGGCACTGCCACCATCGATGTCATTCAGTCCTTCCAGCATTTCCAGGGTGGTGGTCTTGCCAGCCCCATTTGGGCCGAGAATTCCAAAAATCTCACCGGCATCGATTTCAAGGGAAACCGAGTCCACCGCCAGAAAACTGGCCTTTTTATTATCGGGAAGCGGATAGCGCTTGCTGAGATTGTCGAGACGAATGATGGGCATGAACTATGACTCTGCTTCAGGCCCGTGCTTGTGGCCAACAGTGGTCGCTATGATAAACGAATCACTCCTGATTAAAAGGGACGAAGCTGGAAACGCCCTAATTAGTTTCAGTAGTGATAGTCGAAACGCTCATAACGGCTGCGGCGCGGTTTGAGAGGTGCGAGAAAAAAATAGAACACCCAGGCAAACCAGCTCAGACAAATCATCGCCAACAGCCAGGCGATCTTCTCAAAACCGGTGGTTTCGTCTGAAGTGGCGATTATCCAGAAGGGCAGCAACCAGATGGTGAAAATGGCTACGGTCGCCACCAGTCCAAAGCCAAAGGTGATCAGCGGGACCAGGCAGAGCAGGCCCAGTATGACCAGAAACAGGGTGAACAGACTGCCTATTGTTTTCATGCGACTCTCCGTTTTTCGCCTATTCAGCCCATGGCTGATTGGCTTGAGACAATTAGCTATTACAAACTGTTGCGAAAGCCGTGCCAAGATAATTATTAGTGTAAAAACAATAAGATAGCTATTGGCGGTGCATGTCCCAAGGTTAATTTCCACCAATTTTGGCGAAATTCACCATCAAGTCCCATCAGGGTATTTGACCCCTCACCAGTTTGGTGAGATGCTGAATCAGGCCAGATTTTTGGACTTGCTGTCATCAGAAATAACAGGAGCCATGCCGATGAATACCAAACTGATCTTGTCAGCTCTTGCCTTGTTCGTGCTCTCGGCCTGTCAGTCCCATAGCCCCGCCACTTCCCGGCAATTCACGGCCACTGAAGCCAGTTCCTTGCAGAGCTCCCGTTGCCAGCAAGACTACTTCTCTGCGTCGGCCAGTCATCGTTCCCGTGCCAGTGCCGCCAGAGTCTGTGATGTGCAGGGCAGGCTTGCCGAGCGGGTTAGGCGCAGTCAGGGGCGTGAGCAGGATTTGCCTGTTGATCCTGGCGACCCCCGTTAATCAGACAGCAGAATTGGCGTGTCCGCTAATAAGGTCGACCTCAACTTTCTGCACGAAGACAAGTGCATTCAATCGGTCTTCAATGGCGTGTTTGAGGCTGTCGATCTGACCGACTACTTTCGGCGCATTATGGAGGAAGTACCGGCCGGGGCTGGCTACCGGGAAGAGGTGGATTTTCGTCCGGTCAGCAATTTCAGTATCAGCTATAACGATTTCGCCGGGTTCTCCAGCCAGGCCGCCCAGATGTATCAATCCGGCCGCGTCAGCAAGACCCGCTTCCATGTTGCCAACGAACTGCAGTACGGCATGGCCCGGCTGTTTTCCTCCTCTACCGGGGTAGACGAAGTCCATTTTGAGATAATTCGCGACTGAGCCGCACAGGCCCGGACGCTGTCTCTCCCGGAAAGCCTAGCCATCCATTCCCGAAGCCCCTGCCAACCGGCTTGTCATCGATAGCGCTTTGCCCGCACCATGGGCCTTTTCTGTTAAACCTCAGACCTTGGAGGAGATGCCCATGTCAGAGCAGAGTTTGCACATGCGTCTTGCCAAAAACCAGGATTGCCAGCCGTTACAGGCAATTCGCGCGGCAGCGTTCGCGCCGGTATTTGCTTCCTTTCGCCAAATCCTCGGTGACGTCATCTATGAAGCCGCCCAGGCCCATGAAGATGCCGACCAGGAAAAACTGTTGAATGATCTGTTCAATGAGGACTCTGACTGGCAGCTCTGGGTTGCCGAAAAAGAAAATGAGATCCTGGGATTCGTGTCTTTTCGCCTCGATCAGCTTCATGGCAGCGGCGAAATCGGTTTGAATGCCGTGTCTCCGCAGTATTCGGGCAAGGGAATTGGGACCGCCATGTATGACTTTGTGCTGGAGCAAATGCGCGCTGCTGGTATGCGCGTTGCCACGGTAGCTACCGGAGCCGATCCGAGCCACAGTGCAGCTCGCCGCGCCTATGAAAAGGCGGGTTTCAATGTCCGCATCCCTTCGGTCTGGTTGTGTCGTACGCTGTAACTAACGGTTCGAGCGCAAAAGGAGAGAAATAGATGCGCCGCGTCTCAGGCATCATGCTGATTGTGCTCAGCACAGTCTTTGCCGCCACCATGGTCATGCGTGCCATCGGTCGGTTCCTTATCTTTCTGGTGGTGGATCGCCCTGAAGTGGGGGCCGGATTTTTACTGTGGACCTTTGTCAGCACCGCTATCGCCCTGTATCTGGCCTGGCAGCTTGGTAGTAAGGGTGCTGATCTGCTGGCATCAACTGACAGAAAATCGGTTGAAGATCGTCGTGCAGAAGTGGGGAAAAAAGCACAGGAATAAAAGCTCTTGGACTCTATACAGAGCCAGCAGGCATTGCAGCCGGTCCCGTCAGCAATTACTTAGTCAGTCACCGCTTGGGTTCAGAAAAAGAAAAGGGAAGGCACGGCCTTCCCTTCTCACTGTCGGAATTACCAATCAGATCTGGTGAATTACTTTACTCTTGGCTTTGCTGTGCATCGTCTTCCGATTCGTCTTCCTCATCTTCGCTTGAATCAGAAAAACCATCCCCATCAAGGTCATCGTCCACCTCGCCGTCACCGTCGGCATCGAAGTCCAGTTGGGAGTCCGAGATAGTCAGACCAACCACATCAATCAGACCGAGGAAGCCTTTATACCAGTCGTTGATGTTTAGTGGATCTCCGCCGGGATTAGTGAGAACCAAGCCCAACTGATAGGTACCAGCAGGCAGAACACTCACATCGACTTCTTCCAGGGTGAACAGATTAACGGCGGTTTCGCTGGCTTCATCACTGACAGGGAGAACCACGGCATCGCTGAGGGAATCATCGGTCCCCGGTTCATCGGTATCACTAGTGCTGTCATCGGAATTGCTGTCGTCAGAAGTACTGTCGTCTGAGCTGCTGTCATCGGCACTGTTGTCGTCAGAGCTGCTGTCGTCAGAACTACTGTCATCGGAAACCCCGTCATCAGAGTTGTCGTCGGTCGAATCCTCATCGTCAACCAGGGGTGCAAAGATAACGACATAGGCATCGGCTTCGCCTTCACTGATGAGTTCGGCACCACGGGGAAAGCGGAGACTGATCTCCAGCGGATCACCGCTATAGGCAATGCCTTTGCCAGTAACAATCATCCCCATGATTCCGTCGGATGCATTGCCTACACCGATGTTCTTGTTTCGTCCATTGCCATTGCCATTGCCATTGCCATTGCCATTGCCATTGCCATTGCCGTTGCCCTGGCTATTGCCCTGTGCCAGTGTCAGTGAAGAACTGATGATCAGTATCAGGGCACTCAGGAATAATAAAGACTTGCGTAAATATTGCATCGGGGCATTTCTCCTGTTCATTCATTATCGGGCTGCGCTCAATGGCGAGACTCGTCAAGCTGCTGGCAAGGGCTCAGCAGTTGTAGCCAATGGCCCCAAACTAAACAGTCCAACAGGAATTTAAAGGCTTGTATTACGCAGAATTTGAAGCCCTTCACAAAAGCGGATGCTGATTCTGCGCTGTCACAGCAGCGGATCATTATTGACATTCTTCAGGGCAGGGTCTTGAATGTAGAAGTGCTGATCCTGTGAGCACCAAACCACGCCAGCCCTACCGGGTGCCAGTCAGAATTGACGGGGGCAGACCATGAACCTGAATAAATCCAGTAGTAGTCTGATCTTGTTTGTCGCAATGCAGACCCTGGTGATGCATTGCAGTCTGGCCGCACAGTCAGACAACGGTAGTACTGAAACCAGCCTGGAGCTGGCACTCTCTGCGCATCAGCAACAGTTAGAAGCCCTGGAAGCATTTGACCCTGAAAGTGTAAGCCTGCATCTTGAAATTGCCGGGCTGCAACAGCGTCACGGGCAGTTGGAAGATGCTGCCCAGTCTCTGGACCTTGCCCTGCAGACAGCGAGAATCAATGATGGCCTTTATGCGACTTCTCAGCTGAGTATCATTGAGCGTTTGATTGATAACGCCAGTCTTGCCGGAGATTGGCGGTCGCTGGATGCCCATTTTTATCTGGCGATGGATATCGCTGAACATTCGCTGTCAATCGACGACCCGCAATACCAGCAACTGGTCAGGAAATTTGCCAGTTGGAAGATGCAGGCCCAGCGAAATAACCTCGATATCAATGATGAGCCCCTGTCAGCCCAGGATGCTGTCATCTATCTGCAGGCTTTGCTGGATAATCTTGACGAAGCCAATCCCGATTACCTGGCCCGCCGGATTCAAATGACCAGAGAGATAGCCATGGCCCGATACTACGCGGCCATGGCTATCTCCGAAGTGCCCGTGGATGAATTCGAATCCATCGGGCCGGAAACAGTTACTGGTCAGAACTGTTTTACCATCACCGAGGATACCGGCAGTGGACCCAAGCCGGTGCGGGTCTGTGAAAGCAAGCAAATGCCCAACCCGCTTTTTTTTGAGAGTCGGCAAAAGGCCAAGTTTGAAGCCCTGGAAGCCCATATAAGCTGGATACGCAGCAGCTACCTGGAATTGATTGAACAGCTACAAGCCGATCCTGACAGTGATCCGGTCCAACTGGCACAGCTGATGCTAAGTCTTGGGGATATGAATTTCTTGCTGAATGATTCCCTGCGTGCCCAATCGCAGTACGCCAATGCCTTTGAGGTGCTCACCAGCAATGACGTGGCTCCGGAAGTGCAAATGCAACTGATGGGGCAGCCACGGGAAATTTCACGCACGGCGCTGGCAGACATGGGCTTGCCTCTGATTGAGGTTCATGAGCAGCCCAGCGGCATCGTCTCATTTGATGTGACTGCCGAGGGCACGATTCGCAATCTGGGTATCACCGGCAGTGGCACCGATCTGGAAGAAGCCAACCAGCAATTGATTACCACCATTTTGAGACATTCGGTCTACCGGCCCAAGCTGGTGGCAGGGCAGGCAGTTCAGGCGCGGCTGGAACTACCGGCCGCGCAACTGTAAAGCTGCGCACTACAGGCCCTGGGGTTGATAGCCCGGTCCGTGCAAGACCCGGCCCGGGCGTGCCCCGGTATGTTGGCCATTGCGTACCACAATCTCGCCATTGACCAGTACTGTGTCCATGCCGGTGGCATACTGGTGTGGGTTCTCGAAGGTGGCCCGGTCAATAATCGACTCCGCATCAAATATGGCAATATCGGCGTAAAAGCCCTCCAGCAGAAAGCCACGATCGCGTATACCCAGTCTGACAGCGGTCTGGCTACTCATTTTCTTCACCGCCTCTTCCAGACTCAACAGGCCGCGCTCCCTGGAGAAATGACCCAGCACCCGGGCAAAGCTGCCATACTGCCTTGGATGTGGCGCACCCTCGCCAAAAATACCGATCGGTCCATCGGAGCCGATGGCTGTGGCCGGGTGGCGCATGATGCGATCTACGTCCTCCGGGCCGATAGCGTGGTAAACAGCGGTGGCACCACCACCGCGGACAATATCGAAGACCACCTCGGCAGCATTTTCCGGGCTTGGTTCCATGCCAGCCTCTATGGTCAATTCCGCCAGATTCTTGCCGGCCATCTCCGGGTCCCAGCTGTTACGGGAGATAAACACATTCCTGGGGTCACCACCGCCGCGGTCATAGAGGATTTTTTCCACCACTTCATTCTTGATGGTCTGGCGGGTCTCCGGGCTATTGATGCGCGCCAATAGTTGTTCCCGACCTCCTTCCTGGGCCCATTGCGGAATCAGGGCGGTGATGCCGGTTTGTGAGGCGGTATAGGGATACTGATCGATAGTGATATCAATACCCCGGGCCCGTGCTTCATCCACCATGCGCAGGCTGTCTATGGACGCACCGAAGTTCTCTACACCGACCACCTTGTGATGGGTCACCTGCACTGGAATATTGGCCTGTTCACCAATCTGGATCGTTTCAGCAATGGAGTCCAGCAGTTGATAGGTCTCTTCGCGCAGATGAGAAATATAGATACCGCCATAGTTGGCAGCGACCTTTGACAGTTCAATAACTTCTTCAGTGGAAGTGAAACTGCCGGGCACATAGAACAGCCCCGTGGAAATACCCAGGGCACCTTCTTCCATGGCAGTGGCCACCATGTCCTTCATCTGCTGCAACTCAGTGGCACTGGGTTCGCGGTCTTCTTCACCGATCACCAGGGAGCGAATAGTGCCCTGGCCGACGAAGACACTCCAGTTGGGGCTGATGCCCAATGCTTCGATCTCGGCATAATGGTCGGCAATTGGCCAGGGGGAGCTGCCATCATTGCCTTCGGTCAGGGTGGTTACTCCCTGCAGCAAGGCACTCTCGGCATTGGGCACATCAAAGATGCCGCGCAAGGCGTGGGTATGGGGGTCAATAAATCCGGGTGATACCACCAGGCCGCTGGCATCAATAATGGTCTCTGCACTGGCATCGGACAAATCACCAATGCGTGCGATGCGGTCGTCAATGATGCCGACATCGGCCTGGTACCAGGGGTTGCCGCTGCCATCGACAATGCGACCATTGCTGATAAGCACATCGAAGCGATCCTGTGCAGTGGCTGAAGAAAACAAAAGAACACTGCAAAGCAGAATACTGAAGCGGCGCATAAAAAGAGCTCCTTGCGGGGTTACCAGATGCGAATACGTTGTTCCGGCGGCAGATACAGATCGTCTTCCGGCGTGACATCAAAGGCTTCATACCATTCATCGAAATTGCGCACTACACCGTTAACGCGAAACTCGGAGGGCGAATGCGGATCAGTGGTGAGTCGCTGGATCAGTGCATCCTCCCGGTACTTGCGCTGCCATACCTGGGCCCAGGCCAGGAAGAAACGCTGGTCGCCAGTCAGCCCGTCAATCACTGGTGCTTCTTCACCGTTCAGTGACATCTTGTAAGCCCGGTAGGCCAGGCTCAGTCCGCCTACATCACCAATGTTCTCGCCGAGGGTGAACTGGCCGTCGACAAAATAGCCTGGTACCGGTTCAAACTGGCTGTATTGTTCGGCCAGAGCGTTGGCCTGGGCTTCAAAATTGGCCCGGTCTTCATCGGTCCACCAGTTACGCTGGATACCGGCCCAATCAGACTTGGAACCCTGATCATCGAAGCCGTGACCCATTTCATGGCCGATTACCGCGCCAATGCCACCATAGTTCACTGCCATGTCGGCATTGGGATCAAAGAAGGGCGGCTGCAGGATACCGGCAGGAAATACAATCTCGTTAAAAGAAGAGTTGTAATAGGCGTTCACGGTCTGCGGCGTCATGCCCCATTCTTCCCGATCGGTTTGCTGGCCGATGCGGCTGATCTGATCCTGGTAATTGAACTCGCGAATATTCTGGGCATTGGCAAACAGGTCATCGCGGCTGATTTCGATACCGGACAGATCTTTCCAGACATCGGGATAGGCAATCTTGGGCCGAAATGACTGCAGCTTGCGATTGGCTTCAAGTTTGGTTTCTTCGCCCATCCAGTCAATCTCTTCTATGCTCTGGGCCAGGGCGCTACGCAGGTTCTCCACCAGTTCTTCCATCTGTTGCTTGGCGGATTCGGGGAAATGCCGTTGCACGTAGATCTGGCCCACCGCTTCGCCAAGGCTGTTCAGGGAGCCCACCCGCAGTACACCTCGCTCCCAGCGCTCCCGTTGCTGAGGCACGCCATTGAGCACAGTGGAATAGAAATGAAAGGCTTCTTGATCAATCTCTTCTGACAGGACATTGGCACTGTCGACGATCAGGCGATAACTCATCAGTGCCGTCCAGCTATCCAGCGCTTCGCTGGCTACCAGTTCAATAATGGGTGACATGGCACTGGGATAGTAAACGTTCAGATCTTCAATCCCGGTGATACCGGCGGCATCGAAATAGGCATCCCAATCCAGACCCGGGTACTCGGCCTTGAAGTCAGCATAGCTCATTGGGTTATAGGTGAGATCACGATTGCGGCGCTGGGCTCTGGGCCAGGTGTGCTCGGCGATCTGTGTCTCCAGAGCCAGGATGGCCTCGGCCTTGGCCTGACTATCCGGAATTTCCGCAAAGTCCAGTACCCGCTGGATATGGGCAAGGTATTCCTGCCGTACTTCGATAAATTCTTCAGTATCCTGCAGGTAGTAATCACGATCGGGCAGCCCAAGGCCACCTACTGAAAGATTGAGCTGGTAGCGATCGGGATTGCTGCGATCGGCACCGACGAAGAAACCGAATGGACTGAAGGTGTTGTCGATCTGGGCCCGACCAAAGCCATGAACCAATTCGGCCTGACTGTTGATATCATCGATGGCTGCCAGGCCCGGCATCAGAGGGCCGATTCCCTTGTTGTTCAGGGTCTCGGTATCCATATAGCTGAGAAAATAATCGGCAACCTTTTGTTCTACAGTGCCCGTCGCCGGCTCCATGTCGCTGAGATCATCAATGATGCTGCGCACCCGTTCGTCCGAGCGGTCGCTGAGCACGGTGAATGAACCGTAGTTGCTGCGATCGGCAGGCAGCTCAAACTCATCGAGCCATTTACCATTGGCATAGCGGAAAAAATCGTCGCCAGGTCGCACGGACGGATCCTGGTGGCTCAGATCAATACCAAAACTGCCGAGCTCCGGGGCTGCAGACTCAGCGGCAACGGTAGCGGCCTGGGTTTCCGTTGCAGTCGGGACTGCTGCCGTGCTTTGCGGGCTGGAGTTACTGCTTTCTTCGCTGCTGCAGGCAACGATCAACGCAGTCAGGGGAATCAGGGTAAATTTGTTCAGGGCAGACATGGATGATCCTCGGTTTATCTGGTTCAGGTTTCCATCGTAGGGAAACTGGCGCTCAAATCTGTGCATGACTTCTGGTCCGGCACAGTCAGATTGTTTCTGCAA
>JALEHB010000024.1 GCA_022763285.1 Pseudomonadales bacterium
GTCATCGCCCATATGACGGATTACCGGCATTTGCGGGCGCTTGAATCCAGCGCTTTGCCCGCCGACCGACCCTGGCGGGAACTGCCGGTGACCCTGACCGGCAATATGGAGCGGTATGTCTGGAGTTTCGATGGCCTGACCCTGCGTGAACACAGCCAGTGGATGATCGAACAGGGTGAAAACATCCGCATGCGCATCAGCAATGACACCATGATGCACCATCCCCTGCATCTGCATGGACATTTTTTTCGGGTATTGAACGGACAGGGGAACCTGAGCCCCCTGAAACACACCGTCAATGTGCCGCCCATGGGAGAAGTAGTGATCGAGTTCTCCGCTACCGAAAATCTTGACTGGCTATTCCACTGTCATAACCAGTACCACATGAAGACTGGCATGAACCGGGTAGTGAGTTATGAATCTTCTTCGGTATTCGATGACCGGATCGAGCGGGAAATTCAACCCTATAAACGCTGGTTCAGTCGTAGTGAACTGGCCAGTCACAACAGTTTTACCGAACTGGACTATCGCATTGGCGATGAACGACACGAATTCGTGTTTCAGATCGATGCCGATTTCGATGACACCTATGAACTGGATGCCAGCTACAGTTACCATTTGAGCCGCCTGTTGTCGGCCTTTGTCGGTGTGGAGACCCGTGAGCATCATCATGACAGCAGCCACAGCAAAGCCATTGCCGGTATCAACCTCACCTTGCCGCTACTGGTGGAGAGTGAATGGCGTGTGGATGACCATGGCGAATTTCGTCTGGAGCTGGATTCGGATCTGCAACTCAGTCGCCGGCTGGGATTTCACTGGCGCTGGAATACCGAGGAAGAATACCGTTATGCCCTGCGTTATCAGTTAAGCAAGCAGCTCTCACTGTCGCTGGGTACGGATTCGGAATACGGTGATGGCTTCGGCCTGCATTACCTGTTTTGACTGGCGCCGCTGTCTAGTTGCACCGATCCAGTAGTTGTTGCAGATAGCGGGGCACTGTTTCGCTTGCCGGGCCATAGAGATGCGCATCGAACATGGAGCCGGTTTCTTCCAGATTCATCTCAATGGTCCGGGCCTGATAGCGCTTGGCAGTCTGGTAGAAACCGGCGGCGGGGTAGACATTGCCGGAGGTGCCAATGGCTATGAACAGCTCACATTGCTCCAGCGCCTGATTGATCTGCTGCATGTGCAGCGGCATTTCGCCAAACCACACCACATGGGGGCGAAGATTGCCGGGGCATTTGCAGCAGCGGCACTGGGTATCGAAAGTCAGGTCCTCACGAATATCGAACTGCATCTGGCTCTGGGTGCAGCGCATCTTCAGGATTTCACCGTGCATATGCAGCAACCGCTGGCTGCCGGCCCGCTCATGGAGATTATCAATATTCTGGGTAATGAGCAGAAACTCGCCTGGGAATTCATGTTCAAACCTGGCCAGGGCGCTGTGGGCGGCATTGGGTTTGATGGCGGGTGACAGCAACTGGCGTCGGCGCTGGTTATAAAACTCATACACCAGGCTGGGGTTGCGGGCGAAGCCTTCCGGCGTGGCTACATCTTCGACCCGGTGCTCTTCCCACAGGCCATCGGCGGCGCGGAAAGTCTTGATGCCGGATTCCGCCGAAATTCCGGCGCCAGTCAATATGACAATGGAGCGGGGGAAGTTTTGCATGGCAACCGTTATAATGCAGTCCGCCCGTCACGGCAAGGGCGATTCACAAGTCAAGCAATCAAGCTACGAGAGGAAACATGGCATCCGTAAAAATTGGTAACAAGGCGCCGGCATTTACCTTGCGCGACCAGAATGGTGACAAGGTCAGCCTGAAAGATTTCAAATCTGAAAAAAATGTAGTGCTCTATTTTTATCCCAAGGCAATGACACCAGGCTGCACCGTGCAGGCCTGTGGTCTCAGGGACAGCAACAAGCAACTGGCCAAACTGGATGCCGTGGCACTGGGAATCAGTCCTGACCCGGTAGAGCGGCTGAAAAAGTTTGAGGACAAGCAGGATCTGAATTTCACCCTGCTGTCGGATGAGGATCATGCCATCGCTGAAAAATACGGCGTCTGGGGACTGAAGAAGTTCATGGGCAAGGAATTCATGGGCATCATCCGCACCACATTTATTATCGACAAGGAAGGCCGCTTGCGTCACATCATGGACAAGGTTAAGACCAAAACCCACCATGACGACGTACTGGCTATTTTGAAAACTCTGGATTAGGAAGTTTATGTTACTCAATTACCGTCAATACTCGGAGCAGGGTCAGCCCTTGCTGATTCTGCACGGATTGTTTGGCAGTCTGGCCAACTGGGGTTGGCACAGCAAGCAACTGGCGGAACACTTCGCTGTCTATGGAGTGGACCTGCGCAACCATGGTGATTCACCCCATGATGAGGCAATGAATTATCAAGTCATGGCAGAGGACGTCAGGGAACTACTGACTCATTTGCAGATCAGTCAGTGCGATATTATCGGTCACTCCATGGGCGGCAAGGTCGCCATGCAGCTGGCGCTAAGCTATCCGGAGCTGATTCGTAAACTGGTAATCGTGGATATCGCACCGGTGCAGTATGCGGCCAAGGCTGATGGCCATCTGCGTGTCATGGAAGGCATGAACGCCCTCAATCTGGCCGATATTGTCAATCGCAAGGAGGCGGAGGAATTTCTCGAGGATTACATCGAGGATGAGGCCACCCGCAAGTTTGTCCTGACCAATATCGTCCGTGAGGAGGGGGGTGGCTATCGCTGGCGCCTGAATCTGGCCGCCATCGAGAAGCACTATGATGAGCTGCGCAAGAAGCCTGTTGCCGAGGCACCGTTCACCGGGCCCACCCTGTTTGTGCGCGGCGATGAATCCAATTATGTGCGCAAGGCCCATGAGGCCGAGATACTGGAACTGTTTCCGGCGGCCGGAGTCAAATCAATCATGGAATGCGGTCACTGGCTGCATGCCGACAAGCCGGAAGTGTTTCAGAAGATCGTGCAGGATTTTCTGACCAGCGAGGACTAGCAGCAGGCGCAGCCGGCTCGGAGAAAAGCAAATGACATTGCTCAGTGTTAACGTGAACAAGATCGCCCTGCTGCGAAATTCCCGCGGTCGTGACTATCCGGGCGTGATCGAGTTTGTCGACACTGTGGTGCGCCTCGGTGCCCGGGGTATCACCGTGCATCCCCGGCCCGATGAGCGTCATGTCCGGCGCAGCGATGTGTTCGCGATCCGGGATTTCGTCAAATTGCACCCCGGCGTGGAGTTCAATATCGAGGGTTACCCTTCGCCGGATTTCATGGCTCTGGTGCTGGAGGTCAAGCCCCATCAATGCACTCTGGTGCCCGATGCGCCGGAGCAATTGACCTCCGATCATGGCTGGGATGTGCCCGCCAATGAAGCCCTGCTGCGCGAGACCCTGGATCAGCTGCGCCAGGCCAAAATTCGCAGCAGTCTGTTTCTGGATCCGGAGCCGTCACTGATTGAAGCTGTGAAAGCGGTCGGGGCCGATCGTATCGAGTTGTATACCGAAGACTATGCCAGTCATTTTGGCCTGGAATCCGAAGGCGGGGTCTGGCAGCGCTACGCCGATACGGCGGCTGCCGCCACCGCGGCCGGTCTCGGCGTGAATGCCGGTCATGATCTCAATCTGGAGAATCTGCCCCGGTTTCTGGAGATTCCCGACATCGCCGAAGTCTCCATCGGTCATGCCCTGGTGGTGGAGTGTCTGTATCAGGGTGTGCCTGCGGTTATCGAGAAATACCTCGAAATAACAAAGGCTTGAATAAGCTGCAACGATTCCCCTCGCGATTCAGTGCCAGTTCAGGCGCTGGTCGTAAACTCTGATCAGAGAAACTGCTACACTGCTTCTCAAGGGGGTTCGAATGGGCATATCCACTTTGCTTGCACTGCCACATCTGGCGCGGTCATCGCCACTGTTGCTGTGTGCCAGCTTGTTGCTGTGGCCGGCTCTGGCCAACGCCACTGCCTATGAGCTGTCCCGCCTGGCTTCCGAGCTCAATTTCACCAGCAGCCGCTTCGCCCATGACCTGCGCGGCTATCAGGGCTATTCCAGTGTACGTTTTTCTGCCCAGCGTCTGGGCCGTGAGGCGGAGCAACTGGTCCAGGCCATCAGCCGCGATCGCAGTCGCTCAACCATCCGCTCGCAACTGGATGATGTGAGACGGCGTTATGAAGATCTGGAAAAATCTGTCCTGCGCATCGACGGCGGGCGCCAGCGGGAGTTTGTCTTTGAGCGCATGGATCAGATCAATGCCTTGTATGGCTCACTCAATGCCGAATTTTACTATGACCCCCGCACCCGCCATGTGGCGCCGCGGTATTACTATCCCCGGCAGTATGAACGCTATCCACGCGGTGGCGTCATCCTGCAATATCAGCGTTTGTTGCCCCAAAGCCATTATTCGCCCCGCCAGCGCGTCAACAGATCCACCGACCGCCGTGATCAATCCGCAACCAGGCGCGAAAGCCGGCGCTATTCGGCCCATCGCTTCGATCACGGCAGCGCCGTGCTGGAACGCCAGCAAGCTCGTCAAAGGGAGCTGCAGCGCTGGCGATCCCGGGGTCACGGTGATCAGAGTCGTACCGAAACCCGACGGCCCAATCACTACCAGTAGTTCCGCCTCGTACTGATCGCTCGGAGTTTGCCGGCTTTTGTTTTTCCGCCCTCCGGCGCTACACTGCCTGCATGTATTCCACCTGCCCCAAGTGTGGCCATCGCAACGCCGCTTCCGGTGAAGCCAGTTCCCAAAGCTGCCCGGCCTGTGGCCTGGTGTTCAGCAAGTATCTGCAGAATATTGTGCTGGATGACAGCGCCCAGGAGCTGGCAAAACAGCAAGGCGCGGGCCTGAAATTGATCGTGGCCCGGTTTGCCTGGCTGTTTCCCCTCAAGCCCGGCCTGGGGCGTGGTGAACTGTTCTTCTACGGTTTGATCTGGATCCTGCTGCTCATCTGGGGGCTGGATTTCATCGCCATGGATTTCCGCAGCAATGAAATCGGCCGCAGTTGGCTGCACAACGTCAATCTCATCTTTCACGAGGCGGGGCATATGCTGTTCATGCCTTTCGGCCGCACCATGATGTTTCTGGGCGGTTCGCTGTTCCAGGTGTTGCTGCCGCTGATGTTGATGGGGGTGTTTCTGAGTCTGCACAAGGATGGCTTTGCGGCCTCTGTCTGCCTCTGGTGGGCCGGACAAAGCCTGATGGATGTAGCGCCCTATATTGCCGATGCCAGGGCCCTGCGCCTGCCGCTGCTGGGTGGTGGAACCGGGGCCGATGCGCCCGGCATGCATGACTGGGCCAATCTGCTCAGACCACGGGGCTGGCTGACCTACGATATCCGCATCGCCACGGTTGCCGATGCAATCGGGTCAGGTCTCATTTTGCTGGCCCTGGTCTGGGGTGCCTGGATGTTGCTGCGCTACTACCGAAACAGCAAAGAATAAGCCGGACTCGTTTAAAGTTCGGCTTCCAGGACCGGCCAGACATTGTCGAGGATTATGCTTTGCGCCTCGGCAGTGGGGTGAATACCGTCGTTCTGCATCAGCTCCGAATGTTCGGCAATGCCTTCTATCAGAAATGGAATCAGGGGCAGGTTTTCCTGCTCGGCAATCTCCCCGTACATCTGGAAAAAGGGCACGGTATAGCGTGGGCCGTAGTTCGGGGGGATCTGAATGCCGGCCAGAATGACCCTGGCACCGCTGGCCCTGATTTCCCTGACCATGGTGAGCAGATTGTCCCTGAGAATATCCAGGGGCAGTCCGCGCAGGCCATCATTACCGCCCAGTTCCAGAATCACCAGATCGGGCTCATAGCTCTCCAGCATGGCGGGCAAGCGGGCCAGGCCGCCGGTGCTGGTTTCACCGCTGACACTGCCATTGACCACCTGCCAGTCGCTGCCGGATTTGGCCAGTTTGTCGGCCAGCAGTGCCACCCAGCCCTGTTCATCGGTCATACCATAGGCTGCACTCAGGCTGTCGCCATAGACCATCAGAACCGGGGACTCATCCTCCGCCTGCAGCAGCGGGCTGGCCGCCAGCAGCCAGAGCAGGGCTACCAATCGGATTATCAGGGAACTCGTCGTATTCATGACTATCGCAATGCTGGAATATGTTAAACCGGTTGTTGAGCTTTAAGCGTAGTGTAACAGCGTCGTGGCCTGCAAGCCGGGCCCAGAGGTCAAATCAGGGCTATCCGCGACCAACTGACGACGTCGGGCAGGAATACGACTAGAATGCGGGTTTCGATTAGCTCGCCAGGATGCACAGGACGATATGATTCAGGTACAGAACCTCGTAAAGAAAGTCGACACCAGTGAAGGTGAGCTGACCATTCTCAAAGGCATTAATCTGGACATCGCTGATGGCGAGGCTGTGGCGATTGTTGGAGCTTCTGGCTCCGGCAAATCCACGCTGCTGGGCCTGATGGCAGGTCTGGATGCCGCCACCTCCGGCGATGTGCTGCTGGATGGCAATAGCCTGGCTTCTCTGGATGAGGAGCAGCGCGCCCTGCTCAGAGGGCAATTGGTGGGCTTTGTATTTCAGTCCTTCCAGTTACTGCCCAGTCTGACAGCGCTGGAGAATGTCATGTTGCCGATTGAGCTGAAGGGTGATGAACAGGCCCGCGACAAGGCCCGGCAATTGCTGGAGCGGGTGGGTCTGAAAGATCGCTGGCATCACTATCCCAATCAGCTCTCCGGTGGTGAGCAACAACGGGTGGCCATCGCCAGGGCCTTTGCCAGCGAAGCGCCGATTCTGTTCGCCGACGAGCCCACCGGCAATCTGGATACCGCCACCGGCTCGCGCATCATCGAATTGCTGTTCGATTTGAATCGGGAATTTTCCACCACCCTGGTGCTGGTGACACATGACGACAGGCTGGCGCAGAAATGCGGCCGCGCCGTGCGTCTGGTAGCCGGCGAAATAGTCAGTGATGAAAAATTCAGTGATGAAAAAGCCGGGGCTCAGCTCAGTGCCTGATCCGCAAGCAATCAATTCCCAGGCCAGGCCCAGACTGTTACAACTGGCGCTGCGTCTGCTCTGGCGTGACTGGTCCGGTGGCGAACTGAAACTGCTGTTTGTGGCCCTGGTCATGGCGGTGACATCCGTTACCGGCATTGCCCTGTTCACCGACCGCCTGGAACGGGCATTGCTGCTGGAGTCCGCCAATATGCTGGCGGCCGACCGGGTACTGGGTTCGCGGGAGCAACCCCCCGAGGAAATTCTTACCGAGGCGCAGACACGGGGTATGCGCACGGCCAGAACCCTGTCCTTTACTTCCATGGCGTTTTCCGACAACGGCAATATGCTGGTGGCGGCCAAGGCAGTCAGTGATAGCTACCCTCTGCGTGGCGAAGTGATTATCACCGATGCACCCTTTACCCGGGGCAGACCAATCCAGAGTGGACCACCGCCAGGCGAGGTCTGGCTTGAATCCAGAGCCCTGCCGGCCCTGGGTATCGATGTGGGGGATGTGGTCTATGTGGGCGAAGCCGAACTGCGGCTTGGCCAGATAATTATCACCGAGCCGGACCGCTCCGGCGGGGGCATGATAGATAATGCCGGGCCCCGGTTGATGCTGCATATGGCGGATGTGCCGGCCACCAATGTGGTGCAGACCGGTTCCCGGGTCAGCTATCGCTATCTGTTTGCCGATGACGACTTGCGGGTACTGGACGACTTTGAGTCCTGGGTGCGGGAACAATATGAGCGTCAGTTCCGTATCAGGGATGTGCGGGAAGAAAGCGAGGAGATTGCCGAGGCGCTGGACCGGGCCGAATCTTTTTTGTTACTGGGTTCCCTGTTTGCAGTCTTGCTGGCCGGTGTGGCAATTGCCCTCACTGCCAAGCGCTACAGCGAGCGCCATTTTGATTATGTGGCCATCCTCAAAACCCTGGGGTGCACTTCCCGGCAAATTACCATTCTGTATTTGAGTATCCAGCTCATTCTGGCCGCCATCGCCGTGGTGGTGGGCTGGCTTCTGGGCTGGCTGGTACACCAGGGCATACTGGTGCTGCTGCAGTCCATCATGGTAGTGGAATTGCCGACACCCGGCATCCAGCCCTACATCGTCGGTGGCCTGACTGCCTTGATCTGCCTTCTGGCCTTCGCCTTGCCGCCACTACTGGCCTTGCGGGAAACACCACCTCTGCGAGTGCTGCGCAAGGATATCAGTCAGACCAGTATTGGTGACAATGTGCCCTATCTGTTCGGGATACTTGGCGCCATTGTGTTGGTGCTCTGGTATAGCCAGGACCTGGTGCTTACTTCGGTGCTGGTGCTTTCGGTGGCGGGCATTGCCTTGCTGCTGTCAGTCATCTCCTGGGCCCTGTTGCAGTCAACCGGCAGTGCCGGTATGAAGGCCGGAAATGCCTGGAAGCTGGCCATGACCGCGGCCCGAAGACGACGGCGTCAGAATATTCTGCAGGTGATGGTGTTTGCCATCACCATCATGTCATTGCTGATACTGAGTTTGTTACGTACCGATCTGATCGATGAATGGCAGGCGCAATTACCGGAGAACACACCGAACCATTTCATGATGAATATCAGCGCCGGGCAGATCGAGGGTATTGAGGCGTTCTTTGCGGATAACGGTATCGAGGCCAATGCCTTCTATCCCTTGATTTCCGCACGCGTGACCGGGATTAACGGCGCCGAACCCGACCCCGGTGATGAGGAAGAAGACAATGAAGGCGGCTCGCTCACCGAGTCGGTCAGCATGGAAGAAGAGTCTGCCGGCAATGTCAGCCCCGGTGGCGATGGCGAGGGTGGCCGGTCGCGAACTGACGGCGAAGGCGAGGCTGCTTCCGCCGGGGAACAGGAAGGCGAAGCTGCACCGCGTCGACTGTCGCGGCGACAGGTGACCTGGGCGGAACAACTGCCCCCCGATAATGCCATCACTGCCGGAGAGTGGTGGGGTGACAGTGCCGAACCGGGCTATGTTTCCATCGAAGAGGAATATGCCGACTGGCTGGATCTGGAGCTGGGGGATGTGCTGGAGTTCGAGGTCAACCAGCAGCTGGTCACGGCCGAGGTCAGCAGTTTTCGCAGCGTGCGCTGGGACAATATGCAGCCCAATTTTTTCATTATCTTCTCGCCCGGCAGTATCGATCATCTGGGTGCCACCTTTCTGTCCACCGCCCTGATGGAGAGTGAACAGAAAATGTTGCTCAATGAGCTGATTCGCATGTTTCCCACCATCGTGGTGATTGAGATCGATGCGCTGATTGAGCAGATCCAGACCATCATTGCCCAGGTCACATCCGCCATTGAGTTGATTTCCCTGCTGGTGCTGGTCTGTGGGGCGCTGGTTTTGCTGGCCTGTGTGAATGCCTCCCTGGATGAGCGTTTTCATGAGAATGCCATTCTGCGCACCCTGGGAGCCGGACGTCGCCTGATACTCAGCAGTTTGCTGATCGAGTTTGCGGTGATCGGCTTGCTGGCAGGTTTTATTGCCACGCTCGGCGCAGAGGCGAGCCTGGCCTATCTGCAGGAAGAAGTCTTTGAACAGGACTTCTCTTTCCACTTTTGGGTATGGCTGGCGGGGCCACTGTCGGGCATGATCCTCATTGCCCTGCTGGGTGTGAGCGCCACCCGCAAGGTGGTCAGCATTTCCCCCCTGACCGTGCTGCGGCGCATGGTCTGATTGGCTTCGACACCGCAAGCGCCCGGCCCTTACTTGCCGGCGAAGTAGTCGCAGGTTTCACTGATAGGCGGCAAATAGCTGCTGCCGAACATCAACACATGATTGAGCAGGTGGTAGAGATTGTAGATCGGCACCCGTTCCCGCCAGTCCGCCTCCAGGCCCATGACTTCGGCATAGCTGTCATAGAAGTCCGCAGTGAAGCCCCCGAATAGCTGGGTCATGGCCAGATCCGACTCGGGCCAGCCCCAGTAACAGGCCGGGTCCACCAGAGCCGGAGCACCGCGACTGTCGTTATGGGCATTGCCGGACCAGAAATCACCATGCAGCAGTGCCGGAGCCTGGGGAGGAATCCAGCGCGCCAGATTGGCGGCTATTGCCTCCAGGTTTTTCATGATCTTGGGGGGCAGGTAGCCGGCATCGAAGACCTGGCTGCCCAGGGCCAACAGGCGGCATTCGGCGAAAAACGCGAAGCCATCATCCATCTGCGTATTGATTTGCAGGGTTGCGCCACAATAATTATTGATGGGGTAGCCGAAAGACTGCTGTTCATTCTGGTGCAGGCGCGCCAGGCCAGCACCCAGGCGACTGTAATAATCCGGTCTGCGTGTTGCTGTACCCAGGTCTTCCATGAGGATGAAATTGTCGGCAAAGAAGAGTACCTCCGGTACCCGCAGCTCGCTGTGGCGGGCGAGGGTCTTGAGGCCATCGGCTTCGGCCTGGAACATGGCCGGGGGAGCCGAATCATTGCGTTTGATGAACAGGGTTTTGCCGGAGTCCAGGAACAGACGGCCAGCCTCGCTAATGCTGCCGCCGCGCAAGCCTTCGGTGCCGACGATGCGCCCGTGCCCGTTTTCAAGTAGCCAGTCTTGCAATTGAATATCCATGTCTGAAGTCTATGCCAAAATCCAGTTATAATCGTGAAACCAGCAAAATTAGTCAGGAGTTGTGTGTATGCTTGCTTTGAGGGATACAGAATTTGCGATGTTTGGCCGAGCCCGGCAATCGCTGTTGCTGCTCATGCTGTTCCTTGTCAGCCAGCCCCTGTTCGGCCTGCCAATGGATTCGGTGACCGCGCGAGAGTGTGTGCGCGGTGACTGTGAGAATGGCGATGGCACTCTGGAATTAACTACTGAGTGGGGCAAGGGCCGCTATGTCGGCGAATTTGTCGAGGGTCAGTTTCATGGTCATGGTCGCCTGGAAATCCCCATCTCCTTTCTGGAAAAGGAGATCTATGTCGGTCAATGGCGCGAAGGGGAAAGAGCAGGGCGCGGCAAACACTGGAACGGCCGGGGCAATCTTTACATCGGTCAGTGGCGCGATGACAAGCGCAACGGCCAGGGCTCCTATTTTTTCAATCTGCCGCGTTGGGAGGAAAACCGTCACACGGAATTCTGGTTGCGTGATAATACCGAGAACTATACCGGTGAGTTTGTTAATGACCATTATCAGGGGCAGGGTGTGTATCGTTGGGAAGACGGGCAGCGTTATGAAGGCGGGTTTTTTGCCAGTGACAAGCATGGGGAAGGCACTTTCTATTACCCCACCGGGACCAA